>JAOUDZ010000022.1 GCA_029858965.1 Cyclobacteriaceae bacterium | reverse complement strand
CGAAAAGGCTGGGTGCGACTTGATTTTTTGCCCTGATGATGCAGAGATGTACACTGGAACACCCATTATTCAAATTGATTTTAGGCACCTAGGGAAAGTGATGGAAGGTAAATACCGCCCAGGCCATTTCAACGGTGTCGCATTGATTGTCTCCAAGTTGTTCAACATTATTCAACCTGATGATGCTTATTTCGGACAAAAGGACTGGCAGCAGTTTACGATAATTTGCCAGCTGGCGGAAGAACTGAAGTTCAATTTGCGGCTTCACAGCGTGCCCATAGTAAGGGAATCCAATGGACTCGCAATGTCGTCCAGAAATCTGCGGCTTAGCGAAACCCAGCGTAATCACGCAGCCGTATTTTTTCAGGCTTTGACTATGGCCAGAATGGCGTTGAAAGCGGGACAAGCGCTACAGGATGTAAAAATGGCAGTGCGTGAAATGGTGAATGATAAACCAGATATAAATCTTCAATACTTTGAGTTAGCGAATAGCAAGAACTTACACATACTGAAAAACGTTGATAACAGCGTTACTCCCATTATGTGTATTGCTGGTTATGTAGGCGAAGTTAGATTGATTGACAATATGTTTTTGGATTAATGTTTGCTGTTGGCAGGTCGATAAAATAAAATGCAGCATTTCGATTAGCAGTGTAGTAGGTTTTTGAAGCACAGGTTATAACCCTTATTAGCTTGAGAATAGAAGTACTAAAATCCAAAATTCATCGCGCCAAAGTTACGCAGGCCGAGTTGCATTATGCTGGAAGCATAAGTATTGATGAAGATCTGATGGATGCAGCAAATCTCGTTGAAGGAGAAAAGGTGTCTGTCGTAAATATCAATAATGGCGAACGTCTTGAAACGTATGTGATCAAAGGGGAACGCGGTACCGGTATGATCTGCTTGAACGGGCCTGCTGCACGCAAGGCACAAGTTGGGGATATCATCATCATTATTTCTTACGGATCGATAGAGATTGAAAAGGCCAAGACGTTCAAGCCGGCTATTATTTTCCCCACACCGGATAATAAACTACCTTGAGTTCCAATGCTAATTGAACCGTAATCGTGTCTTCACACACCAAGTCATTCTTTCAGTATGCCCTCATCATAGTAGCAACCGGCGGGCTAGTTTGGTTTTCTCTCCGCGGGCTACAGGCAGCAGATGGAGAAAATAAGCTGGAATACCTTATCCAAACCTGGCATGCAGCCAACAAGGGGTGGTTGATGCTAATGGCCCTAATATATGCGCTAAGCCATCTGGCTCGTGCGGAACGGTGGCGAATGCTTTTAGTACCCGCGGGACAAAAAACCAAGTTAAAATACAGCTTTCTTTCTTTAATGGTTGGGTATCTTGTTAACTTAGTCATACCTCGTGGCGGTGAAGTTTCGCGTTGCTATAATCTATACAAACTTGATAAAATTCCTGTAGAAATTACTTTCGGTACAGTAGTCGTTGAAAGAATTGTTGACGTTTTCTTTTTGCTAATTCTCATTGCGTTCTCCTTTTTATTGGAATCTCAAAAGCTTGTTACCTTCATCGATACATTGGCCATCGACGCAAGTGCGGGTAATTCAAGGATTAGAATGTTGATTTACATTGGTATTTCGGGCTTTCTCATCTTGGCAGTATTGTACTGGGTTATCAAGAAAAATAGAAAAATAAACGCTTTTTTGGTGAACGCCTGGACCGGATTTAAAGGAGGATTGCTTTCAATTTTTAAACTCCGGAACAAAAGCTTATTTATTTTTTACTCGTTGTTCATCTGGATACTTTATTTCTTTATGAGTTATGCTGTGATGAAGGCGTTTCCGGCAACGAGTGAATTGGGTTTTCGGGCAGTGATCAGCCTCTTTGCGATCGGATCAATTGCTATGGCAGCTCCCCTCCCGGGTGGTGCAGGCTCATATCATGTGCTTGTACCGCAGGGCCTTGTTTTTCTGTATGGCATTCCGCAATCAGACGCTGTCGCCTTCACGTTTATTTTTCATGGGTGGCAAACGGCAATTCTGATTGCCGGAGGTGCCATTTCGCTTATCATCACTTCATTCATCGTCAAAAAAAGATCAAGACATCGTTAAACCTTCGATGCTCAGATCTGTCTTAAAACTGTTTTAGGCACTATGGACTTTTGGCAGGACACCCCCCCTTGCTACCATGTGACGAATTTGAACGATAGGGTTGGTTTTGGATAGTCTGTACGGTGAATTCCGTATAGACTATTTTTTTCCGAAATCTTCAACACAAAAGACAACAATTGCTAGTTCCTGTTCCTTAATTTTACTGCCTAAATGGTCCGGCTCCCTTCAATTTCAAGTAATTTTGTTGAATCATTGCTAAAGCTAACGCGCTTTGGAAACCTGGTCATTATTGGATTTGCCCAATATTTCACAGCCGCCTTTTTGATCGGCAAACAGTCAATCTATGATTTCAGGCTGTTGCTGTTGTCAATCGCTACAGTGGCTATCGTCGCAGCCGGATATATTATCAATGATTATTATGATGTGAAGATAGATTATATCAATAAGCCTGACAGGGTAGTTATTGGCAAAGATATTACGCGCCGATACGCTATCCTTTTCCATGTGCTGTTGTCCGCACTTGGCATTTTGATTGGGTTCTATCTTTCCTGGGCCATTGCAACTATCAATCTCCTTTCAGTTTTCCTACTTTGGCTTTATTCCAACTTTCTCAAAAGATTGCCGTTTATCGGCAACCTTACTGTTGCATTCCTTACGGGCTCCGCGATTTATGTTGTCGATGCACTCTACAGAACACACAGTTCCCTGGTAATTATTTATGCCATATTTGCCTTTTTTATGACCTTGGTGCGCGAAATCATTAAAGATATGGAAGACCTGAGGGGAGACAATACGTTTGGATGCAAAACGCTTCCCATTGTATTGGGGATAAGAAAGACTAAGTTGATAATCTATTTGCTAATAGCGGCATTCTCCGTTGTCGTTGTGGTATTGGATCAGCTGATGGAAGTATTACCCTTTCGGTACTCCTTGCTCTTTTTGTTCATACCCTTATTATGGTTTCTTAATCGACTTGCCCGTGCTGATATGAAAAAGGATTTTTCCAGGTTAAGTACGCTTTGTAAAGTTATCATGCTGCTCGGCATCGTAAGTATGGCCTTTGTTTAAGCTGTTCCTTACTTTGAATCCTCACAAGATTTTGAGCACATGAACAGCAACTAGTTTTAGACATGCATAAGAAATCACGAATAGCCATTTTCGCTTCCGGAACAGGAAGTAATGCTGAGGAGATATTTAATTATTTCCGGAATCATCATTCCATTGAAGTTGTATGTCTACTCTGTAACAAGCCGGAAGCGCAGGTCTTGGCACGGGCCCAACAATGGGCGATACCTGCAAGGGTCGTCGACAGAAATGAATTTAAGGAACCGAAAGTTGTACTGGACTGGCTTGCCGATAAGCAGGTAACACACATTGTACTTGCCGGTTTCCTATGGCTTGTTCCTGAATATCTTATTGATGCTTTCCCCAATAGAATTGTAAATATTCATCCAGCCTTATTGCCCAAATATGGAGGAAGGGGAATGTATGGGAGCAAGGTGCACGAGGCGGTAAAGCAATCAGGCGACCGAGAAACAGGAATCACGATCCACCTTGTTAATGAAAAGTACGACGAAGGCCGAGTGCTTTTTCAAGCGAAATGCGAAGTTGATCAATCTGATTCACCTGAGGAAATTGCAAACAAGGTGCATCAGCTCGAACACACATCGTATCCCAGGGTTATCGAAAACTGGATTGAGAATGATTCCTGGGGCGCACACGAGTAACGGTATCTAAGCCATTCTTATTTCGCGCGCTAAATTGACTTCTTTGCCTTGCGGCATTTTTGCAACTTGAAGTCCTTGAAGCTTTTGCGCGGAGCATCTATTGGCAATCAGGAAACGGAATACACGCTTAGGGAGCGTTCACTTCATTGAAAGCGCCAGCGTCATCCGTCCAGCTCATAGGATAATTATTGTCCATGAATTCCAAAGCATCTGTTGTCAGGTGCAGCGGTTTGAAGGTGTCAATCATCACAGCCAACTCATGTGTCTCCTTTGCGCCTATACTTTTCTCTACAGTTCCAGGATGTGGGCCATGTGGCAAGCCACCAGGATGTAATGTAAAAGAACCTCGCGCAATACCCTTCCTGCTCATGAAATTTCCCTCAGCATAATAGAGGACCTCATCACTATCAATATTACTGTGATTATAGGGTGCCGGAATCGCCATCGGGTGGTAATCAAATAGCCTCGGGACAAAAGAACAGATTACAAAATTGTGACCCTGGAAAGTTTGATGTACTGGAGGAGGCTGATGGATTCTTCCTGTGATGGGTTCAAAGTCATGAATGGAAAAAGCATAGGGCCACAGAAATCCATCCCACCCCACCAGATCCAAAGGGCTGTAGTCATAGACGTATTGATGAAGATAACCCTGTTTCTTAATCTGCATTAGAAATTCACCTCGTTTACTTTCCGTTATTAATTCGCTTGGCGGACGTATATCGCGCTCGCAGTAGGGGGAATGTTCCAACAGTTGACCAAGCTGGCTCCTATATCTTTTTACTGTCTCGACGGGAGAATTGGATTCAATGATTAACAATCGTAATGGACCCTCTGCAAATTCAAGTTTGTAAATTACTGTGCGTGGTATTACGATATAGTCCCCCTGTTTTATTTCCAGTTTTCCAAACGGGGAAATCAATATTCCTTTTCCTTCGTGGACAAACAACACCTCATCCCCCTCAGCATTCTTATAGAAATATTCCATCTTGCGCTGAATCGGTGAACAGATTGAAATTGAACAATCATTGTTCATGAGCAAAACTTTACGCGCGCCCAAGTAATCCGTACCGGTAGCAGATACTTTTGAAGTATTGAGGTGGGTATGATGAAGATCATATTTTTCTTTTATGGAGGGGCCATACTTCACCGCATCTTTAACCTGTTTAATACGGGTAGGTGGATAGATATGGTAAAGGGTTGAGTAGATCCCGGAAAAGCCCTCCGAGGTTACCAATTCTTCCGCGTATAAACTTCCATTTGGCTGGCGGAATTGCGTATGACGTTTTGGTGGGATGGTACCAAGTTTATGATAATACATGGCGTTTACTTTTGCATATCAAATCTAAGCATTCTTGATCAGCTTTGATAGAGAATCAACCGCTACCAGAATCAGTTCATCCAGGAGAAATCCTGGCGTGGTGAAATGATATTATTGCCCCACTGAAAAGAATTTACATTTTGGTGTGATCCAGTTCTGCAGGTATGCGATCGAAAAGCTTTAACGCCTGCAGGAAGATCTCATTCGTATCATTGATTACCGGGAAGAATCCTTCATTACCCCAAAGCTTACGTGCGATTTGCGCTTTAACATGAACCTGGAATAGTCTCTTTTTATTTCTAAGTTCTATCTGGTCAGGTTTTATTTTGTTTCGTTCGCCGACCTTCACCAGATTTGCCAGCATTTGGTCTGTTACTGAGAAGTGCTTTAGGTAATGATCAAATCCTTTTTTCACAAGTTGCTCTTTGTTGGCTTCTGCATAGCCAAAAGTATATTCCTGAATAGAAGTTGAGGTATAAAGTTCGTTCAAATAATGACTGTTCAGCGTCGTGTCCAGGGGCACAAAATAGTCTGGCATTATTCCTCCCCCGCCATACACAGTTCGTCCATTTGGCGTGGTATACTTCAGCGTATCATTGAAATGGATACTGTCCGCATGAAAGAACTCTCCATGGTTATAACGACTTATGATATCACGTGAATATTCATCCCCATCTTCGTACGGCTTTTGAATAGATCTGCCGGTAGGTGTGTAGTACCGAGAGATTGTGAGGCGAAGTTCGGAACCGTCACTGAGATCAAAGGGCGATTGCACCAGACCTTTTCCAAAACTTCGTCTGCCAACAATAAGTGCCCGGTCATTATCTTGCAGGGATCCGGCTAAGATTTCTGATGCTGAGGCGCTGCCCTCATTCATCAACACAATTAGGTCCCCTTGTTCAAATTCACCGCGAGCAGTGGACATGGCATCGGAATTGTATTTTTTCTCCTTGCCATTGGTGAAAACAATCTTTTTCCCAGTTGAGAGAAAGTCATCGGCCATATCAATAGCCATATTCATATAACCCCCGGGATTTCCCTGTAAGTCAAGAACAAGTTTCTTCATGCCTTTTTCTTTCAGGCTCTTGAGCGATTCGTGGAATTCATCGAAGGTTGTCGCTGCAAAACGATTCACTTTGATATAGCCAATTTCGGAATCGACCATGTAACCCACATCAACAGAATACTGCGGTATTTTATTTCTGATAATTTTGTAGTCTATTTTTTCCTTCCGGCGAAGGATTGTAACATTTACTTCAGTACCCTTTGGCCCTTTTAGTGCTTTCATAACGTCGGCCGAGGTAACGCCAATCCCAGCCAAAATCTTATCATCCACTTTAATAATCTTATCGCCAGATTGAATACCCAGTGCCTCTGAGGGGCCTCCGCTTAATGCGGATACAACAACAATGGTATCGCGAAAAATATTGAATTCGACTCCAATCCCATCAAAATTGCCACGCAGGTCTTCGTTGGCAGCAAGCCGATCTGCGGCCGGGATATAGGCGGAATGCGGGTCAAGTGTATTCAACATATGATTAATAGCATCATCCAGCAATACGCCTGAGTTAACGGTGTCTACATACTCGTTTTGTATATGTGTTAGGACGTCACGAAATTTTTGAACGTCCTTTCCCACTTCTCCTGACCCTTTCCTGCTTGTTAGACTTGCGCCGATAAATACTCCTGCCGCGAGGCCTAGGCAAAGAACAATGGGGAGCCTTATTTGATATTTCGTATTCTTATATTCGGTCATGTACGCAACATTAATAAATCTAAAACGAAGTGCGAAAATAAAGGTTAACAGACAAATTCAATAACACGAAGCACCACTAACATAGTTTCATTCCCTTGGGAACAAAAGTTTTCCCCCCAGCGGGCGCTAGAAATCGTGGTGCGGCCTGGACAAACGGCCATTCTTTCTCCTTCCAGGTGTGCCTGACTATGCGTTAATTTTCATCTATATTTACGCCCAACATGGATAAGGTAGCCCTGAAAGATACGCGTATTTCGGAGTTGGTGCACCGGAATTATGTCCGTGGCTATGTGCTTTTCTATTTTGGGATACAGTTTTATGAATATTCTACCTTGACGCTAGGACAAGTCTGCAAACAACGGGGCTTGAAAATCGAGCATGTCATCAGGGAAATGGAGTCCCCAACTTACTTGAAGGAGACTGACCTTCCCTTGGTAACATATCCCGTCGATCTTATTATAGAATACCTCAAACATTCTCATTTTTTGTTTGTAAAGCATAAACTACCCTATATCGCGAATCTTGTAGAAAGCTTTAGTGCCAACGATGGGGATTACCATGAAGTGGAACGCGATTTGAAAACAGTGTTTCCGCTTTTTGTGAAAGATTTTATTGAACATATTTACGAAGAAGAAGACACGCTCTTTAGCTATATTCATGCACTTGACCATGCAGCAAATCGGGACTATATTCCAACCAAGCTTTATTATTTGCTTGAACAGCATTCCATTCAGGAGTTTGCCATGGAACACAAAGTGCACGACGATGAAATGGCGGGAATTCGCAACATTACCAGAGATTATGAACTTACCGCAGGGGCCCCTCTTCATGTCAAAGTTTTATTCAGCGAACTTATGGGTTTTGAAAAGAGTTTAATAACGCATGCCAGGATTGAGAACGAGATTTTGTTTCCCAAATCACTTGAGCTGGAAAAAAAAGTCAAACTTGCTTTTTTTGAGAAATCAAGATTTAATTAGCAAGCATGCAATTGGAATGAATCTCCTGCCCGGTTTTTTTGTTTGCCTAGTATGCAAAAGATATCACCTTGCGGTCAACTAACCATTTCTGACATTCGATTTTGTTGGCGAAGCCATACCTTTGTTCAGCAGGTCTAGAAAATAACGACTTGCGCTGGTTGGAAGCACACCTTATTCTAGCAGGTTTGATTCTACTGCAATAGTTAAGGGACTGAAAATTATTATTATGCACGGTTATGCAGCGTATAAATGTAAGCGGTACTACTGAGACCTGATACAATGGGAAGGATCATGGCAATAGATTATGGAAAAAAAAGAACAGGCATTGCGGTTACGGACCCGCTGCGGATTATTGCTACACCGCTAGAAACGATACCCACGCAAGAGCTTCTTGCATACCTCACAACTTACCTCAATAAAGAAGCGGTGGATGAGTTTGTGGTCGGTATGCCGAAGACACTTTTGAATGAGGATTCAGAAATCGCCCCGCTAGTTAGGGGTTTTGTCGAGAAGCTAAGAAGAACGTTCCCTGGAAAAACTGTTCACCTTGCCGACGAGCGATTTACCAGTACCATCGCTATGCACGCGATGATTGAGGGCGGAATGAAGAAAAAAGATCGTCAGATAAAAGGGAATGTGGACAAGATAAGTGCGACTATCATCTTGCAATCTTTTCTAAGCGATATCAGACTTTGATTTTAGGGACTGAATATTTAGATAGAATGGGCATTCAGGAATTATGGATAACGATTAACTTTGCCGGATGATTTATCCTATCATAATGTACGGTGATCCGGTGCTTCGTCAAAGGGCAAAGGATATCGATCACGGCGCGGACATGACGCAGTTGATTGAAGATATGTTTGAAACCATGCACAATGCCAGTGGTATTGGACTTGCTGCCCCGCAAATTGGCAAGTCGATTCGGTTGTTTGTGGTCGATGGAACAATCATTGATGATGAACCGGGCCTTGCCGATTTCAAGAAAATATTCATCAATCCGGTGATCATGGATGAATTGGGCACCCCATGGGAGTATGAGGAGGGATGTCTTAGTATTCCCAGTATCCGGGAAAAAATCGCCCGCATGGAAAGATTGAAGATGCGTTACTTCGATGAGGGTTGGAATTTATGGGAAGAGGAATTTGATGGCCTCAAGGCAAGGATTATTCAACATGAGTATGATCACATTGAAGGCAAAATGTTTATAGACTATCTTCCACCCTTACGAAAACGACTTTTAAAAGGTAAACTTGCAGATATTTCCAAGGGTAAGGTGGAAACAGAGTACCGGATTTCAGCACCTTTAAAAAAATAGCTTAATCCTGTGCCGTCATATAACGGTTAACTTATAACACATGAAGATTCAATCCAGGCTCCCGGACGTCGGCACTTCTATTTTCACGGTTATGTCGAGGATGGCACTGGAACATGGAGCTATTAATCTTTCTCAAGGCTTCCCGGATTTCATGATTGATGAAGAGATTATTAGTCTGGTCCATAAATACATGCTCTCGGGAAATAACCAATATGCCCCAATGCCGGGGACACCTGAATTACGAAATGCCATTGCCAGTGTGATTGCAGATTCGTTTGGACGCACGATGGATCCAGAGACAGAAATCACCATTACAGCAGGGGCAACAGAGGGAACCTATTCCATCATTGCCGCTTTCATTTCTCCGGGGGATGAAGTCATTATATTTGATCCTGCCTATGATTCGTATAATCCGGTAGTACGTCTTAACGGTGGGATTCCGCGGCACATCAACCTCAACAAAGCGGACTTTTCAATTCCCTGGGAGGATGTCATCGCGCAAATAAATGCTCGTACCAGGATGATCATTATCAATACGCCGCATAATCCCAGTGGTGCAGTTCTCCGTGAAAAAGATCTCCAGCAACTTCAAGAAATTGTGCTGGAAAATAATCTGCTTGTCCTCAGTGATGAAGTTTATGAGCGGCTGATCTTTGATGACGTGCGGCATCAAAGCGTGTTGCGCTATCCTGCTTTGGCTGAGCGAAGTCTTGCAGTCTTTTCCTTTGGCAAGACTTTTCATGCCACGGGCTGGAAGGTTGGCTATGTTGCAGCTCCGGCGTATTTGACAAGTGAGGTTCGCAGAGCGCATCAATTTGTTGCCTTTAGCGTGAATACACCAGTGCAATTGGCATTGGCTGAATACCTGCAGAACCCGGCACACTATCTAAGTCTTGGAAGCTTCTACCAGCAGAAAAGAGACTTCTTTCTGGAACAGATTAAAGGCTCATCGTTTGAGCCTATGGCCAGCCATGGCTCATATTTCCAACTGTTATCGTACAAGAATATTTCCAATAAACCAGAGGTGGAGATGTCAATCGAGTTAACAAAAAAATTTAAAGTGGCTTCAATTCCCATTTCTGTTTTCTATCAGGACAAAACGGACAACAGGATACTTCGTTTTTGCTTTGCGAAAAAAGAAGAAACCCTTGAAAAGGCCTGTACCATACTCAGAAGCCTTTAATACACACACGGTGTATTACTCTATTTTTAGTTAGAGAAATTGCGATCCATTCCGTTTCTTTGCGGCAAAACCACTATGGCTTTATGCAGGACTTGAAATTCACCTTAATTCAGTCAGAACTTCATTGGGAGGACCCTGAAGCTAATTTATCCATGTTTGAGGAAAAGATCTGGCAAATTAGCGGTTCCACTGATGTGATTGTGCTTCCGGAAATGTTCACCACGGGCTTTACCATGGCAGCCTCCAAAATGGCGGAACATATGAATATGCGTACGTTCAAATGGATGAAACAAATGGCCGACCAAACCGGCGCGCTCATATTAGGAAGCTATATCGTAACTGTTCACGACCGGTATTATAATCGCTTATTGTGGATGGAGCCCGGGGGAAATTTTAAGACCTATGACAAGCGCCACCTTTTTCGGTTGGCCAATGAGCACAAGACTTACGCAGCCGGGGAAAGTCTTTTGATTTCTACCTGGAAGGGCTGGCGGATTTGCCCATTAATTTGTTATGATTTGCGTTTTCCGGTTTGGAGCAGAAATCGTTGGGACCCGTCTTTAAAAAGACCTTTCTATGATGTCGCCGTTTATATAGCAAATTGGCCTACAACGCGAATTGAGGCATGGAATACTTTGCTTAAGGCCAGAGCCATTGAAAATTTGAGTTACGTTGTTGGCGTAAATCGTGTTGGCCAAGATGGCAACGGTATTGAGTACAATGGTCACTCAGCAGTTATTAGCCCGAAGGGAGAGGCAATCTTCAGCAACGAAGGTGTCGAAGCGATGCGGACGCTTGAGTTAAATACTAATGCGCTACATGCATTCCGAGACCGATTCCCAGCATACCTCGATGCCGATGATTTTACTATAGAGTTCGAAGAATACGAGGAGTCTGATTTCATTTCTGGGTTAAGTTAGCGTAGCAATTGCTCAACGTATCGAGCCTTGGTTTATACCAAAACATGTCAGTACCTATATTCCAATCAACTATTACCCATGTCCCAACTTAAAATATCGCGCGCCTTAATTTCTGTTTTTTACAAAGACAACCTGGAGCCGATAATCCATCTGCTGGCAAAGCTTGGTGTTGAATTCGTATCCACTGGAGGTACGCAGGATTATATTGAGAAGCTGGGATACCAGGTAACGCCGGTTGAGAAGCTGACAGGATTTCCATCAATTTTTGGCGGTCGTGTGAAGACACTGCACCCGGCGATCTTTGGTGGAATTTTGTATAGACGTGCTGATACAAATGATGTTGGCCAAGCAAAGGAATATGGTATTGATGCCATTGACTTGGTTATTGTGGATCTCTATCCATTCGAGGAGACTGTGGAGAAAGGAGGAACGGAAGAAGATATCATCGAAAAAATTGATATAGGTGGTATATCACTAATCCGGGGGGCTGCTAAGAATTTTAAAGATGTGTTGATTGTCGCTTCCCGCGATCAGTACTCAGATACACTCGCCTTGCTTCAGTCAAAAAAGGGAGCATCTGATCTCGCTGACAGAAAGAAATTTGCAGCCATGGCATTTGATGTCACTTCTCACTATGACACTGCTATTTTTAATTATTTCAATCAAGGTTTTAATATTCCAAGTTTCAAAAAAAGTATTCGGCACGGCAGGACGCTCCGCTACGGGGAGAACCCGCATCAGCAGGGGATATTTTTCGGCGATCTTGATGATTTATTTGAACAATGCAATGGTAAAGAGTTGTCGTATAACAATTTGGTGGATGTTGACGCCGCTCTTAATCTTGTTCAGGAGTTCGAAACTGCGACAGTCTTCGTCATCATCAAACACACTAATGCCTGTGGGGTGGCCCTTGCTCCAACGGTGAAGGAAGCATACCTGAAGGCCTACCAGGCAGACACAATCTCCGCCTTCGGCGGCGTATTGGCTACGAATAAGGCCATAGATCTTGAATCTGCAGCAGAAATAAATAAACTGTTTTTCGAAATTCTCATCGCACCTGGCTATGACGATGAAGCGCTGGCGCTTCTGAAATCAAAGAAGAACAGGATGATTTTGGTGAGAAAGAAAGAACTAAATGAAAAAAGGCAATACAAGAGTATCTTGAACGGTGTAATTGAACAAGACCTCGATCTTAAAACAGATTCGGTGAACAATTTAAAAGTGGTGACCCGGCGCGCACCGTCCAGGGAAGAGATGAGTGCCTTACTGTTTGCGAGCAAAGTTTGTAAGCATACAAAATCAAATACTATTGTGCTGGCGGTCAATGGTCAGTTACTTGCAAGTGGTGTTGGTCAAACCTCGCGGGTTGATGCCCTGCAACAGGCCATAAAGAAGGCGTCCTCTTTTGGCTTTGCGCTCAAGGACGCGGTGATGGCATCAGATGCTTTCTTCCCTTTTCCAGATTGCGTGGAGATAGCAAGCCAGCAAGGCATTCGGTCGATTATTCAGCCCGGTGGTTCGGTAAAGGATCAGGACTCAATAGATTTCTGCGATAAGCACGACATGGCCATGGTCTTCACTGGTATACGTCATTTTAAGCACTAATTGTCCAAAGTCCAATGGTGTTTCTTAGACCGGGGTATCCTGAATAGTCTTTGAGTTCAAAATCAAAGCGCCAAAAGATTTTCTTAGGCGGCAAAAAACTAACATTTTTGAAGCGTTAGTCTTTATTTTAGTAAATTAAGTGCGATTTTGCGGCCGCTTACTTGCGCGCAAGAAGCACCGACTTATAAACTTTTAGGCAAGATACATACATGGCATTTTTTGATTTCTTCACTAGCGACATCGCTATAGACCTTGGAACGGCAAATACTCTTATAATTTACAAAGACAAAATTGTAGTCGATGAGCCTTCCATCATCGCCATTGATAAAGTGAACAATAAGGTGCTGGCTATTGGTCGAGAGGCGATGCAAATGCATGAAAAAACACATGATCATATCAAAACGATCAGGCCATTAAAGGAAGGTGTTATAGCAGACTTTCAGGCAGCTGAGATGATGATCCGTGGCTTGATCAAGATGATTGATACCGGCAAGCGTTTGTTTCCACCATCCTACAGGATGGTTATTTGTATACCATCGGGTATTACCGAAGTGGAGAAACGGGCCGTACGAGATTCTGCGGAACATGCAGGGGCAAAGGAAGTCTATATGATCTATGAACCGATTGCAGCTGCGATTGGTACGGGTATAGATATTGAACAACCCATTGGCAATATGATTGTTGATATCGGGGGAGGAACTACCGATATCGCTGTGATTGCTTTGTCAGGCATCGTTTGTGATCAATCAATTCGTGTTGCAGGGGACACCTTTAACCGTGATATTCTCGATTATATGAGACGCCAACACAATTTACTCATCGGTGAGCGATCAGCAGAAAGAGTAAAAATAGAAGTAGGGTCGGCATTAACGGAGTTGGATGACGGCCCAACTGACTATGAAATACGTGGCCGTGATTTGATGACAGGTATACCGAAGACCATCAAGATATCGTACTCGGAAATTGCTTTTGCCTTAGATAAGTCAGTTTCCAAACTTGAGGAAGCAGTGCTCAAAGCGCTGGAAACGTCGCCACCAGAATTGTCCGCTGATATTTATGAAAGGGGTATTTATTTAACCGGTGGAGGAGCGCTATTGCGGGGCCTTGACAAGCGCCTTGCGCTGAAGACAAAATTACCAATTCATGTTGCTGATGATCCATTACGCGCCGTGGTGCGCGGGACGGGCCAAACACTGAAGAATATTCAACAATTCCGTGCCGTACTGATGACATAAGCCATGGAACGGCTGATTATTTTTGTTTATCAAAACCGGGCTTTCTTTACCTTTCTAGCATTAGAATTATTTTGCGCCTGGCTCATTGTTGAAAACAATGCTTATCAGGGTACTAAATTTCTGAATTCTTCTAATGGCGCTGTCGCCGCCATCAATAACTTTTCACGAAGTGTGCGCGATTATTTTGAGTTGAAGGAAGTCAACCAAATGCTGGCGGAGGAAAATACTTCGCTTAGAGAAGAACTCGAGTATCGAAAGCGAGAAGTATACCCCCAGATAACCACGCCGCTTAGCGATTCTGCTTTTGTCAAGAAATATGAATTTACAACTGCAAAAGTGGTCAATAACCATGTTGATTTTGTTAAAAATTTTATTACCATAGACAAAGGAAGAGATGCCGGGATCGCACCGGGAATGGCCGTTATTAGTTCACAGGGCGTAGTGGGGAAGATAAAACTTGTTTCGAAGCACTATGGTGTTATTACTTCTATTTTGCATGTGGATGTGATGGTGTCTGCTGTGCTGAAACGAACGGAAAATTTTGGAACCATTCAGTGGGATGGTACTGATCCCAGTCTGGTGGAGTTTAAGTATATACCGCGTCACGTGGATCCTGTGGTGGGCGATACAGTAATAACATCTGGTTACAATGCTGTCTTTCCTGAAGGCATTATAATTGGTGTCATTGATGAAGTAAAGCTAAGTGATGAGGCACTCTTCTATGATTTGAAAGTAAAACTGAGTCAGGATTTTCGAAAACTTTCTTTTGTTACAGTAGTGAAGAATTACAGACAGGCGGAGCAAGACTCGTTGGAACAGGTCATTCTTAAACTAGAGCGATGAGCAGGGGAGGTATTTTACAAATCATTTCTTTTTTTATTTACTTGCTTTATCAGGTTCTGATTCTGCAAAATATAGTGCTGTTTCATACCGCATTTTGTTTTTTATACGTTGCCTATTTGCTGGTTTTACCCGTTGAAACGAGTCCGCTCGCTTTGATGGGAATTGGTTTTGTCATGGGTTTTTCAGTTGACATGTTTTACGATAGTCTTGGGCTTCATGCATTTTCGTGCGTATTCATTATGTACCTCCGGAATTACTGGTTAAACAATCTTACACCGCAGGGTGGGTATAACAGCACTGACTCGCCCTCGTTAGCGCTGAATGGTCTCCAGTGGTTTATGGTTTATGCAGGACCATTGGTTTTGATTCATCACAGTGTACTGTTTTTCATGGAGGTGGGTGGGTTTGCCTTCTTCTGGTTTACACTTTGGAAAATTATTACAAGCACTTTTTTTACATTGTTAGTAATTTTAATAGCGCAATATTTGTTCCCCAGCCGAAGACGCTGATTAAATAGGGTGCGCCACATGGATGAAGCCTTATAGATCAAAGATTCGAAATGTGCCTGGCAGGGGCGGCTTTGACTGTTCGTATTGGTGTCGGGAAGCTGAGACGTTAATGGCAAGGAAATGAATGAAGGAAGGAAAGAGATAATACAAATTACATTTGTCCTGGTGGGCGTTATTTTCCTGATAAAGCTATTTTTTATTCAGGTAGTCGATGATCGATACGCGCAACTTGCTGATAGTAATGCTATTCTTCGTGAAGTTGATTATCCTGTCAGAGGGTTAATCAAAGATCGAAATGGAAAATTGATAGTTTATAATACGCCGGAATTTGATCTCTTGATCATCCATAAGGAGGTAAAGGGTTTTGATTCCACGAGATTTTGTGAAGTTTTTGCAATGACCCCGGCGGATTTGAGGTTAAAGTTTAATGAACTTAAGGCGAAAAGAGAGTACTCCCCTGTCAAGCCAACAATTTTTCTTACACAACTTTCTACACTCGACTTTGCCAAAATCCAGGATAACATTGATGAGTTTCAAGGTTTCTACATTCAGGCGAGAACAACACGCGCCTATCGAGAGCATGCCGCCGCTAATGCAATTGGATACGTAAGCGAAATTTCAAAAGACAGGCTTTCTCGGGACAAAACAGGAATTTATAAGCAAGGTGATTATATCGGACAAAGCGGGATAGAGGCATATTATGAGGAATACCTTCGCGGACAGCGTGGTGTTCGATTCAAATACCGCAATGTGGACGGCGTAGAGAAGGGCTCATTTAGAAATGGAGCAATTGATACACTTTCCATTCCGGGGCAAGATATCATAAGCACGATAGACCTTGATCTACAGTCATATGGTGAATATTTGCTCAAGGGAAAATCGGGGAGCATTATTGCAATCGAACCATCAACGGGTGAAGTTCTCGCCATGATTTCTGGTCCTTCCTATGACCCCACATTACTGACAGGGAGGCATTATAGTTCAAATTTTGTGCTGATCAGCAACGACACGAACAAGCCCCTCTTTAATCGCCCGCTTATGGCTCAATATCGTCCTGGTTCTATTTTTAAAATCGCCCAGGCCATGGTAGCACTTCAAGAAGGCGTGATTACAGAACAAACACGCATACGCTGCGATCGTTCTATTATCGATTGTCATGGGCCACATTCCAATGAAGATTTACGGGGAGCAATAACGCATTCCTGCAATCCATACTTTCACGGCGTATTGCGCCGCATGCTGAACCAGGGGGTCTCGACCAATACTTTCGATGACACACGTGCAGGCCTCGCTGAGTGGAGTAAACACATAAGCAGTTTTGGATTTGGCGCACGGCTCGGAATAGATTTACCCAATGAGAAAGGGGGCCTCGTTCCTGACCCCGCATATTACGACCGTGCCTATGGTGGAAGACCCTGGAAGTTTTCAAACATCTACTCCATTGCCATTGGAGAGGGAGAGAATTTGGTGGTGCCCTTGCAGATGGCCAACTTTGCGGCGACTATTGCCAACAAGGGCTTTTACATTACACCACATTTGGTTAAGGCTATCGGTGCAACCGGCAAACCTTTACCTCAATTTTTGGAAAAGCACTACACCACCATTGACTCCTCTTATTTCAGGGTGGCAGCCGATGCCATGGAAAAGGTGGTGGAAGAGGGGACAGGGCAGTACCGGGCGAAACTAAAGGATGTAATTGTATGCGGAAAAACGGGATCCGTTCAAAACGAGCCAAGGCCCGATCACTCAGTATTTATCGCCTTTGCGCCAAAGAATAATCCTAAGATCGCCGTATCTGTTTATGTTGAATTTTCTGGCCAAGGTGCGCGGGCAGCAGCATCTATCGCCAGTTTGATGATCGAGAAGTATTTGTATGGCGCAACGAAGCGACCGCAGATTGAAGCGTACGTATTGCGAGGAGAGTTTCTGAATTGAATCTACGCGATTAGAACTTTTTCTTGCTTTGATAAAACTTGTGACTAATGTATTAAGGATGAAGTGATGATGAGTAGAGAAGAAGTCATATCAGATAAAATGGATTGGGTAACAGTTGCCCTCTACATCGCTATTGTGTTTCTTGGCTTGCTGAATATTTACGCGGTTACGTATGACCGAGAAAGTGACATTTCCATCTTTAATTTGACCATAAACTCCGGCAGGCAGCTCTTGTTCATTGCCGGGGCCTTTGTTATAATAATGGCCATCTTGATTATCGACATGCGTTTCTATGAAACCTTTGCATATATCATTTACGGTTTGGTTTTGTTTCTTCTTTTGCTTGTTCCAATTATCGGCAAAGAAGTAGGTGGAAATAAGGCTTGGTTAGGGATTGGATCATTTGGTGTACAGCCTTCTGAATTTGCAAAGTTCGCGACCGCGCTGGCAGTAGGAAAATATATTGGATCAGTTGGGTTTCGGATGGATCGGATTCGCAACCAGGCTATTCTTTTTGTTTTAATTGGGGCTCCAATGGTTTTAATCCTTCTTCAGAAGGATACCGGTACTGCATTGGTATTTACAGCGTTCACGGTAGTTTTTTTTCGGGAAGGAATGTCTCCTTTCTTAATTATAGCAGGAATAATTGGCGCCATAATTTTCGTGCTTACGCTGATGGTAAACCAATACTACCTCTATACAGCTGTTGGTATGATTCTGGTGATAAGCATCCTGATGGGGAGGAAAAAACTAAAACGAATAGCGTTACTTACCTTGGGCGCTATCGCAATTTGTGGCATAATCATAAGTGTAGATTATGTGGTATCGGATGTGCTAAAACCGCATCAGCAAAATCGAATTAAAGCACTAATCAATCCGGACGCCGATCCACTGGGTTTTGGCTGGAATGTTACCCAATCAAAAATAGCCATTGGAAGTGGCGGGCTTCTTGGGAAAGGTTTTTTACAGGGAACTCAGACAAAATTCAATTTTGTGCCGGAGCAAAGCACGGATTTCATCTTCTGTACCATAGGTGAAGAGCACGGATGGGTAGGAAGTTTGGTCACCATGGCACTTTTTGTCGGGCTGTTATTGCGCATCATATTTCTGGCCGAACGTCAGAAGAACAGATTCGCCCACGTTTATGGGTATTCTGTTGCGTGTATTTTCTTTTTCCACTTTGCGGTAAACATAGGTATGACAATCGGACTCTTTCCTGTAATAGGGATTCCGCTTCCATTCTTTAGTTATGGAGGCTCTGGATTGTGGGGGTTTACAATTCTGCTTTTTATCCTGCTGAAGCTTGACGTTCACCGCATGCAGGTATTGCAGCGTATCTAATTACTCAGGCAAATCTTTTTTCTACAAGTTCCATAAATTCATGAAACTCCTCACTATCATGATCCCAGGTGCCTGCATGCTCATTTTCGATATAATGAATTGCGGTTTTGATACTTTCCAGCTTGTCGATATGATCAACCGCCTGACTGAACAGCTCGAAATCACCATGAAAAAGTACCTTGGTGAACATAAACTTTTGGTTGATCGTAAGGCTTTCCTTAATCTTTGCGATTTTTTGAAAATTATCTATGAGCGTCGGACGGTTTTGGCGTGTTAGTGTGTCGTTGATATTAGCCTTGCTCTTAATTGCCTGTGGTGCAGCGGTAGGTTTAACTGCAGCGGTTGCAGGTTTATTTATGTTTTCTTTTTGTGGGATCGATTGGGTCGCAACGGGATCCGGCTTAGTTACGTAAAACTTGGTCGCATCCAGGGGTAAAACGGCAGAAAATTTTTCAAGATAATCTTCTACATCTTCTGGGTTAAAATTCACCTCTTCCAATATCTGATCGAGTATAGAAAAGGCTTCGTTACCTGTAATTTCTTTGACTCCCTTCTCCTCTAATTTTTGCAGCATCTTCTCAAGGGGTGCCTTATTAATTTTCAAGTATTTAAGTTCTTCTTTGAAGGAATCGACTTCGAGCTTGTTGTTTTGTCCTGTGACAATCATAGAAAAGAAGTCATAAGGATTAAAGACAACAAGCAAGGTCTGGTTTACTGCCTTTCTCAGTAAGGGGCTAAAATGGGACCTGTCAATGGCAATGTTCTGGGATAGCACACTCATCAGATTAGTCAAAGCTTCCTGTACGTCCGTGGTTTCATAATCAAAATATGAACTCTTAAGTTTGCTCGTTTCTTCTTTCCAGGTTTTAAAGAGTTCATGAATGACAAAAAAGTTCACCTGTGGTACATTGCACAGTGACAAAATTTCAGAACCTGTGATTTTGACTTTTGAAGAAAAAAATTCTTTCAACACCTTGTCGGCATAGGCGTCACCATATTGGGCGATCGCGTCCAGACTTATCTTTTCGTCCATGCAGTTACTTCTATTTAGTGACTCGAATATTCGCCCCAAAGTTAATGGATATTCAATAAATGTACCTAGCACATGACCCCGCCTTGGTTGGAGAAACCTAATTCCATGCTTAATCTTCGGTGTAGTCACAATAACCAACGAAACAACAGTAAAAACCTATATAAAAACTGTTAAAATAATAAAGACTTATGCAAAATGGGTGTGAAACGTCTTACTCGCTTCTTATTTATGACCGTTGTCCAAAAAAACGACGGTTACTAAGGTGAATTGCGACGTTCCGCTCGAAAGGTATTGTCTTAGAGGCAATTAGCGTTGTCTCGTTGCTACCCAAGCACGCTTTTACTGACGGATCTTTTTGAGGAATATTTTAACTTCCACGGGTGTCAAAGATCTCATGGTTAACGGCTAAATTTAACCCTATGTTTATTGAACCAAATCTTGGAGGAAAATACGCCCAGGAACGGGTGGGATGGATCGAGGTAATCTGCGGCTGCATGTTTTCTGGAAAAACAGAGGAACTTATTCGGAGGCTTAATCGCGCTATTATTGCCAAACAGAAGGTGGAAATATTCAAACCTGTATCGGACACACGTTACCACAAAACTGCAATAGTCTCTCATAATGAAAATGAAATACGCTCAACACCTGTGAATTTTGCAAACGATATACTCTTGCTGGCCGGCGATTGCGACGTTGTTGGGCTTGATGAAGCGCAGTTCTTTGATTCAGCTATCGTAGGGGTTTGCAATACACTTGCCAATAGTGGCAAAAGAATAATTGTTGCCGGATTGGATATGGACTATGAAGGGAAACCTTTTGGTCCTATGCCAAACTTACTTGCTGTGGCTGAATTTGTAACCAAAGTTCACGCAATCTGCATGCAAACAGGTGAGTTGGCGTCGTTTTCTTTCCGATTGAATAGCAATGACGACCAGTTATTGCTGGGAGAAAAGGAGGCATATGAAGCACGAAGCCGGAGGGCATTTGTCAACGGCATGAAGGGACGTAGTGCATGAGGCATGCACAGGGTGATGCCGATTGACTGAGGCAGTGGTAGCACTGCAAATACACCATGTATGCGGTCATCCAGTATGGCGCGTACCCGTTAGGCACAAGGATTTCCTTTGTAGAATAAAATGGGGACAAGTTCCAACACAAGGATAGCATCTAGTTTTATACCGTAACTTTCCGTTTATGTTGCACAAGACACGGGGGATTGTTTTTCGATTTACGAAATACGGAGAGACATCAATAATCGTGAATATATTTACCGAAATCTTTGGGCTGCAGGGTTATATCGTAAATGGCGTACGGAGTAAATCGGGCAGTAATAAGATAGCCTTATACCAACCATTGACGCTGCTGGATCTCGTTGTTTACTATCGTGAGAACGCTAATATTAACAGAATCAAGGAAGTGAAGTGTTTGCACCCCTATCAGTCCATTCCATTGGATATAAGGAAATCGGCTAGCGCGATATTCATAATTGAAGTTATTAACAAGACCATAAAGGAAGAAAGCCATGCAATGGAACTTTGCAATTTCATCATTGATTCACTAATTACGCTTGACAATATCACGGTCAACGTTGAAAATTTTCACTTGATATTTCTGCTGAAGCTAAGTCGATTACTGGGCTTTGGTGCCCATAATCTGAGCGAGGTAATGGGGGCAAGGGCAACCGATTATGAACGGGAACAGCTGCTGGGCCAACTTATAAAATCGGACTACACAGATTCGTTGCGGCTAACCAATACGCAACGCAGGGATATTCTTGATTTAGTATTAAGGTTTTATGCTGATCATATTGATCCTTTGGGAGAGTGGAGATCTGTGCAAGTACTTCGTGATGTGTTGGGCTAAAAGCAAATAAAAAAAACTCGGTCCGCGTGCATCAGGTAAAAGGATTTTTGAAAAGAATATAGTGGAAATACCATTTTCCAAAAAAGCTTGCTGATAAATTTGAAACAAGTAGTGTTGTGGCGCACAAATTAACGTGGGCACAAATAAGTTTGAAAACATTGGTGTTTGACAAATTTCTGATAAATTTTCCACTGAAGTTTTCACGAGATTAGCAGTGCATAGTCAGCAGTAATTTTGTTTTTAATATCTAGCTTGCGAGAAGCAATCAAACCGACCTTATACCAATGAACGAAGTATTATTCCACGAGATCCGATGCCTTGATCTTGCCGATTTTTATACAGGAGATCAGTTGAGAAAGGAAAGATTTGTGGCAGATCTTGGAGCTGCGTATACGAATATTGGTTTTGTCATAATCCGGAATCATTTTCTCACAAATGCGATGCAGGATCGTATCTATTCATGCATTAAGCAGTATTTTGGATTGAGTGATGAATTGAAGCAGAAATATGAACACACAGGCATTGCTGGTCAGCGCGGTCACACAGGCAAAGGTAAGGAGCACGCCAAAGGAAGAAATACGGGCGATTTGAAGGAATTCTTTCACATAGGCCAGGAATTGAATTCAGACAAACTGCGCGAGGCGGGCTATCCTGCTAACATTTGGCCCGAGGAGGTGCCGGAATTCAGGGAGGCAGCAATTGATGTTTTCAAGGCTTTGGAAAAAACAGGGGCAGTCATGTTAAGAGCCATAGCACTTTATTTAGGACTTCCGGAAGATTACTTTGATGAGAAGATTGAGAATGGTAACAGCATCTTGAGGCCTATTCACTATTTTCCTATCAAGGATCCTAGTGATGTGCCTGCCGATGCTGTTCGAGCCGCTGAGCACGGAGACATAAATCTTATTACGCTGCTTATGGGGGCAAGCGCTGACGGACTGGAAGTATTGCGCAGAGATGGCGTATGGATTCCCATCACCGCCTTATCAGACCAATTAGTGGTTAATGTCGGCGACATGTTGGAACGGCTCACCAACAAAAAGCTTAAGTCAACCATACATCGGGTAGTTAACCCACCTCCGAATTTGATGAGCATACCACGCTACTCCATTCCATTTTTCATGCACCCACGCGCTGAGATGGGCCTGGCAGCATTGGGAAGTTGCATAGATGCACAAAACCCTAAAAAATGGGATGATATAACTGCAGGAGAATTTCTTGATCAAAGACTTCGTGAAATCGGTTTGAAGAAATGAGGATTCCTTATTTGGCCATAACGATTCAATGTGATTAAAAATATTCGATACTATATTTTTCTGCGCGATATATTAACGCTTGCGCTAACCACATTTGGTGGCCCTCAAGCTCACTTGGCGCACTTTCATAAGGTACTGGTGGACAAGAGAAAATACTTGTCTGCTGAGGAACTATTGGAATTAAACTCCCTGTGTCAGATCTTGCCAGGGCCAGCGTCAACGCAGACCCTTACTGCTATAGGTTTTAAAATTGGCGGTCCAAATCTCGCATATATTACCCTTCTTGTTTGGATAACGCCTGCGGTTTCCCTGATGACGGCTGCTGCGGTGATTATGTCAAGCATTCAAACAAAAAATTTGTCGCTGGAGTTCACGCGCTTTATACAACCTATCGCAGTTGGCTTTGTGAGTTACGGCGCATATGCGATAAGCTTAAAAACGGTTTCTTCAAAAACCGGAATTGCGCTGATGGTATCGGCGGCAGTGGTATCTTACTTTATTCAAACACCTTTCATATATCCGATAATCCTACTTATTGCAGGCATGGTCACGGCATTGAAGTATAAGAAACAGCCGAAGGACATTGCCTCAAAAAAAATTGTGATTTCATGGTCAAATTTTCTGTTGTGGGTGGGAGTGCTTGTTTTCGCTGCCGTACTTGGCGGCGTAACGAAGGCTCTGCCAGTAAAATTATTTGAAAATTTTTATCGTAACGGCAGTCTTGTATTTGGTGGGGGGCAGGTGTTAGCGCCGCTGTTGTATACTGAATTCGTTGTCGATGATGGTGGAGATAATGCTGGAGGCAAAGCCGCTGCATTTAAGACCAGACTGAAACGAAAATATAGTCCAAAGCCGTATCACCACCCCATATCCCACGATGAGTTTCTTTCCGGATACGCTTTTGCGCAAGCCTTACCAGGACCAGTATTTTCTTTTGCCTCCTATATGGGGGCCTTGTCTTCGCGCGACTACGGTATAGGGGGTGTAATACTGGGAGCGTTTATGTCTGCCATGGGGATCTTTCTTCCAGGCACATTCCTGATCTTTTTTGTGATTCGATTTTGGAGCACACTGAAGAAGTATCGGGCAGTACGCGCATCGCTTGAAGGTATTACCGCGGCAAGTGCCGGACTGGTTTCTGCATCCGCAATTATTTTGTTTCAGCCTCTTGAAAACACCGTGCTGAATTTCTTGACGACCATCATAACATTTTGTCTTCTTGCCTTTACCAAGATCCCGACCCCATTCATTATTCTTGCGGGATTGGTTCTGGGGCTGCTACTGAAATAAAAAACCCGGAACGAGCCGGGTTTTGAAATGTGTCTGTACTGTGTCAGATTATCCTAACTTAAATGCAATAGGAAGCACCATTCTCTGTCTTACCGGCTTGCCTCTTTGCTTGCCAGGCTTCCATTTGGGAGCGCTTTGGAGGACGCGGACAGCTTCTTCATCGCAGCCAGCGCCTATGCCCTTGATAGCCTTAACGTCCGTTATTGAACCGTCTCTTTCAATGACGAATTCGACGAAAACTTTTCCTTCAACGGCCATCCTTCGTGCTTGAGCAGGGTATTTTAGCTTCTTAGCAATGTAATCATAGAAAGCAGGATAGCCACCAACGGGCAGAGCCGTCTCTTCGACCACAAGAAATATTTGATTTGGATCTTCCTTCTCTTCTTCCTGGGGTTGAATTTGAATTTCTTCAACTTTTGTCTGTTCGGTTACCTCAGTGTCCATGTTTATTTCAATTTCCTCCTCGATTTTCTTCTCATCAGGCACCTCGATGATTTGCGGTTGCTGAATTTTTGGAGGAGGCGGCGGTAGTTGCTCCGTCGGCGGAACATCTAAAATTTCATCATTCATCGCTGTATTGCTTCGAAGATCCTTCGCGGAGGTATCATCATATACGCGATGCGTGAATGCCATTATGGCAAGTAACAAACTGATTGTCAGCCCGATACTGAAAAACAAGAACGATTTATTTCCCAGATCGGCTTTTTCTGTCTTCTTCGGTTCCATAGTAACTTATTTTGACAATAGAATGTCAAATATATAAAAAGGTCACAATCTAAAAATGGAAATTATGGATGTTATTTTCTGCTTCCGTAAAATAATGTAAGGAAAAGGGTCGGGAAGACAGCATAATTTTTTGCGGAAGGCACCAATTCAACCTCGTTCACATAAGCATCAAGTAAGAATCCAGCCTCAAAACCAGTAACCTGGCTCTTTAGGGTACCCAATTCGAAGTTCAATGCAGCTTTTAAGTTGGCACCAGGTTTTATTTTAGATTGACCCAGTCCTTCAAAAAGACGTCCCGTGCCGGCGATATAGTCAATATTAATGCTGGGATTGTATTGCGCACGCACAGTAAATCCACCTCCTCCCTCGGGAAAATATTCTATATAGTAGGGCGCAACCACACCAATGGTAGGGCCAATTGCAAAGACCGCTTTGATCTCCACTCCCTGTTGCGGAGCTTTCTTGAAAAGTATTATGTCACGCCCATATTGAAGGCGAAGGGCATAGAGGTAATTGGATTTACCATAGATGAAAAGATTCCCAGTTTGAACAGAATTTCTTCTGACTTCCTGTGGATGCTTTACATTCATTACTTCTAAGCCATAAGTTTCCAGTACCTTTTCGTTTTTTAGCTTTCTGGCCCGCTTAAAAACAAACCCTCCTATGAGTCCTCCAGATGTATTTTTATTAATACCCCATGTGAATTCAGTTCCATAGTCGTAACTGTCTTGCGTTTGAGCAAAAAGCCCTGAAACAATTAGGGCAAAGCCAAGGGTGCATATGGTAAACTTTTCGAAATGTTGCATGCGAACTGCAATCTTTGAGATAAATCTAAGCCTAAGAATAACCTAACGCAAATACTAACCCAAAGTTAATCAATAAGGTTTCAATACGGCCCCAAAGGCATAGAACCAGCCTCGTGTTCCAGTCTTTCCGGCCGCGCCAACTATGCAACTATCTTGGACGCTTAGAGACCTCCAATATTCGCTCATAGTCTATGCCCCAATGGGATTGATTATAAACAGATTGCCCATTTTCAATAACGAGCACTTGGGGCGATTCATGGCGAACACCAAATTGACTGGCTATTTTATGAGAAATCTCACGGTATGATAAAAGATCCAGAAAGTAAAGTTTGAGGTTCCCCAATTCCTCCGCATTCCATTTCCGCTCCAGGCGATCCAACGCAACGCGACTGATAGAACAGCGATTGCTATGTTTGAAAATCAACACGGGTGTTAATTTAGATTCTTCCAGTATCTGATTCACCTGGTCTTCTGAATTCAACTTATTCCACTGCATATATCTATTATTCGTTCCACATGCCCTCTTCGCCTTTGTCGTAGCGAGGCGTTTTCCCTTTGTACTTTAAATGATCGGGTTGCTTTTCTTGCTCTTTGAACATACGTGCCCACCATAGCTTAAAATTCGTGAGCATATCCCTTTCACCATCAACATTGTTTTTGTTGGTTTTTACAAATTTAGCGTCTGGATGCAAGGCCCTATTTTTTTCAAATAGCGTATATTTCTGCATTTTGACGTTGCCTTGATACGCAGTGGTGGAAGCATAAGCTTTGCCAGGTTCCCTGGTTTTCAGGGCTTGGGCCGTGCTGCTCGGGTTGTGAACATAATCCCACTTTCTGCGGATGTATCCCTTGAATAGTTCACCCTGATCACTGAAGCCAGGTTGCACCTCAAATCGTTTTATCCTTACAGGATAGCCATCGATTTTTTGTGCTTCTACAGACGGTGCTCGTCCGGCAATCGGCGTTTCACGATTGTTCCAAAGTTTTCCGCTTACACTCCCTCCCCCCTTTTCTGGTTGTTTGCTTTTAATATTCCCCTGATATAGTGCTGCTCGTCCGCCCTGCACTGGTGCTCGTCCGGCAATCGGCGTTTCACGATTGTTCCAAAGTTTTCCGCTTACGCTACCCCCGCCTTTATCAGGGCGTCTGGCTTTAACGTTACCTTGAAATCTTGCCACGCTTGCACCCTGCTCCGGTAACCCACCCCCAATGGGCTGACCGTTATTGTTCCACAGTTTTCCGCTTACGCTGCCCCCGCCTTTATCTGGGCGTCTGGCTTTTACGTTACCTTGGAAGCGAGCCACGTCGTCGCGTTGGTCAGGCCTGCCGCCACCGATGGGTTGACCGTTATTGTTCCATACCTTTCCACTAACACTGCCGCCACCCTTAAGCGGGCGTTTGCTCTTTATGTTGCCTTGAAACCTTGCTACGCCTGCACCCTGCTCGGGTAATCCCCCACCGATGGGTTGACCGTTATTGTTCCACACCTTTCCACTAACACTGCCGCCACCCTTAAGCGGGCGTTTGCTCTTTATGTTGCCTTGAAACCTTGCTACGCCTCCACCCTGCTCGGGTAGTCCCCCACCGATGGGTTGACCGTTATTGTTCCACACCTTCCCACTGACGCTACCGCCGCCTTTATCTGGGCGTCTGGCTTTGAGGTTGCCTTGAAATCTTCCCATGGTTGAGCCCCGTCCAGGTCTTCCACCGCCTATGGTTTGACCATTGTTGTTCCAAGGTTGTCCGCTTACGCTGCCGCCGCCTTTCTCCTGTCGTTTGGCTTTAAGATTGCCTTGAAACCTTCCCATAGCTGAAGCACGCCCGGGCCTTCCCCCACCAATGGTTTGACCATTATTGTTCCATCCTTGTCCACTGACACTGCCGCCGCCCTTTTCGGGCTTCTTTTTGACTTTGATATTGCCTTGAAAAATGCCAATACGAGCAGATCCAAGACCATAACGATCTTTTGCTGCAGTAGGCAAAATTATTTTACCCTCCTTATGGCTTGAGAAGTTTCGACTACGGATACGCCGTCCCGCAATGTCACCTTTCCATGGATGTTGCCCTGCACGCGTGGCTGATCTATAGCCGCCAGAAGTTTTTCCGCCATATGGTTTGTCACCCATCGGTCTGCGTCCATAGTATGGCATTGAAGCGGGAGGAATTACTTTGGGGCGAGGCGTCTCAAAATTCTTGCTCCTGAGTTTTCTGCCGGCCAAATCTTTTGTTGTTGCATGCTCACCCCTTCGTTTCGGACGCGGGAAACTTGCATAAACATTAATGCTCTTCCTGGCAATGAAGGCCCTGGACGCTGATCGAGGGACTACTTTCCTTTTTGGTCCTGAGGGCGGTCTTTCCTTTGACTGCAAAACTTCGAGTCTTGCTAATTGGCTACGGTTCGAAACCGCACGTTCACCGCGTTTTGGTTTTTTTGAAGGGTTGTGTACAAACATGCCGTGTTGTGGGTAGACATTTCGGCTCGTCCCGGCTGGCGATTTTGACCTTTTGGTTGATCTTACGCGATAACCTGCGATGTCGCCTCTCCAGGCCTTTTCTTTGGATGGCGCTGATTTCGCAATGGGTCTCAGGGGTTTTCCTGGACGATCCTTTCCTGATGCTCTACCCGGTGAGGAAGCGTTTGCGCGGCCCGCGATAGATTTTTCATTTGAGCGTACTCTTTTATTAGTTGTTGTTTTTCTTTTCGATCCGCCTTTCCTAAACGTAGTTTTGAATCGACTTTCCCTATTCGTAGATGGCTTGTCTCCTTTGGTATTCTGGCCCATTGATACGGATACCGATAATAGTATGGTAAGAAACACTAGCCCTAAAAACTTGAGGGTTTCTGGTAACAGTGGGAAGTCCGTATTTTTAGAGGATGCGTTCAAAAAATAGAGTCAGAAACACGCTAATTTAAGGAAAATTTGTAATTGACCCATCGGGCTTCCTTCGGGCAAACTAAAACGTCCGGGTAACTGCATCCTGCGGTCATATTCAAAAGCTTACCAAGGTTTCAATTGCAGCTTTCAGGCGGTCTTTTGGCAGATAATTTTGTTCTAACGTCGGCGCGAATGGGACTGCGGTATCCAGCGCTGCTACGCGTATTATCGGGGCATCCAGCGACTTAAAACAGTGTTCATTTATCCAGGCACTGATCTCAGCGCCGATTCCGCCGGTAAGACTATCTTCATGGAGAATGAGCACACGATTTGTTTTTTGAACGGTTGCTGTAACCATCTCTTTGTCCCAGGGTAATAATGTTCGCAGGTCGATGACATCAGCATGAGTGCCAGGCATTGCGGCTAAAATTTCCATGGTCCAGTGCACACCCATCCCATACGTTATGATAGAAAGGTCGTCGCCCTCCTGCACCCGCTTTGCCTTGCCAATCTCCACGGTATAGTAATCAGACGGGATAAACTCTCTGATGGAACGATAAAGCAACTTATGTTCGAAGAACATTACTGGGTTTGGGTCTTCAATGGCAGCGCACAATAGACCCTTCGCGTCATAGGGATTTGACGGATATACAATCTTTAATCCTGGTGTGTGGAAGAACCAGGCTTCATTGCTTTGCGAATGAAACGGTCCGGCGGCAGTGCCTGCTCCCGTTGGCATGCGTACAACCACATCAGCGTGCTGCGCCCAACGCCAATAGGTTTTTGCGAGGTTGTTGACAATTTGGTTGAACCCCTCCGTCACGAAGTCTGCAAATTGCATTTCAACCATCGCCTTCATCCCTTTTATGGATAAACCAAGCCCCGCACCTATTATTGCGGATTCACAAATTGGTGTGTTTCGGACCCGCTCCTTGCCAAACTGCTCAACAAATCCCTCTGTGATTTTGAAAACACCGCCATACTCTGCAATGTCCTGTCCCATGAGCACCAGATTATCATAGCGCTCCATGCTTTGCTGAAGCCCTTCGCGGATGGCATCAATGAAACGCTTCTCGGATTTGTTTTCCGACAGCGGAGGGATGATTCGCTGGGAGAAAGGAGCAAAAACATCTTCGAGTTCACTTTGTGTATCTGCCGAGGGGTATGTTTCGCCTAGTGAAGTTGCCAGGCCAAGTTCAATTTCTTTTTTTATTTTCTGGCGCAAATTTTCGATGTAATCAGAATCAATTATGCCCTCCTTTAACATGAATTGTTCATAGTTTTCTACCGGATCTTTTTTTGCCCATTCCTGCAGTAGTTGTTTTGGAACATATTTTATACCTGAAGCTTCTTCGTGTCCCCGCATGCGGAACGTCCTGCATTCCAAAAGCACTGGCCGATGTTGTTTCCTAAGGCTTTCAGCCAACAACCTTACCGTATCATAAACTTCAAGAATATTGTTGCCATCAATGCTTAATGCTTCTACGCCATAACCAATTCCTTTATCCGCAAAACTCTCACAACGGAATTGTTCATTGCTCGGTGTTGAAAGTCCATAACCGTTGTTTTCGATAACAAAAATCACGGGTAAGTCCCATACTGCAGCAACATTGATAGCTTCATGGAAGTCCCCCTCACTTGTTCCTCCATCGCCATTAAATACAACGGTTACTTTTTTTTCACCTTTCAGCTTACTGGCTAATGCTATTCCGTCGGCCACTCCGTTCTGGGGACCAAGGTGAGAAATCATGCCAACAATGTGGTGTTCAGTTGTGCCAAAGTGGAAGGAGCGATCCCTTCCTTTTGTATACCCTTTCAATGTGCCTTGCCACTGGGCAAACAACCTTTCAAAAGGGATCTTTCGCGCCGTAAATACCCCAAGATTTCGATGCATTGGGAGAATGTATTCGTCGTCGTCCAACGCAAGTGTTATGCCCACGGCAATAGCCTCCTGGCCAATACCACTAAACCACTTGCTGATTTTATTCTGGCGAAGGAGAATGAGCATTTTTTCTTCGATCATCCTGGGGAAGAGAATGCCTTCGAAAAGATCCCGGAGCGTGTTATCTGTGTATTTTTTTCGGTTGAAATTCATAGCCCGGAAATGCGGCTCAAAGTTAGCCTACTTTTTTGTCACTTACATTGAATACTGACAATCACTGCACCATCTTACATACGGAATAGCGCTATCACCGGAATGGGATGGATGATTTACTGTTGCGATGATAATACTTTCCGGGACAATACAAGTTAAATAACGTTTGCTATTTTTGAGGCATATGATTTCTTTCAAAGAGTTTACGCTGGAAAACGGTTTAAGGGTTATTGTCCATGAGGAACCTACCGTTCAGATTGTCGTGATGAACCTTTTGTATGATGTGGGATCCAGGGATGAGCAACCCGACAAGACTGGATTTGCACACCTTTTTGAACATTTAATGTTTGGAGGTTCGCAGAATATTCCCAGCTATGATGAGCCGTTGCAGCGTGTTGGTGGAGAGAATAACGCTTTTACCAGTACCGATATTACCAACTATTATTTGACCTTGCCGGCATCGAATATAGAAACGGGCTTTTGGCTGGAAAGCGACAGGATGTTGAGTTTATCCTTTGATCCAGCTGTATTGGAAGTACAGCGAAAAGTAGTAATCGAAGAATTCAAACAACGCTATCTGAACCAGCCTTATGGTGATGTTTGGCTCAGACTTCGACCTCTGGCATACCAAGTGCACCCGTATCAATGGGCCACGATAGGTAAGGAAATCAGCCATATTGAACACGCGACCATGCAAGATGTGCAGGATTTCTTCTTCCGCCATTATGTACCGAACAATGCAGTGCTGGTGGTGGCCGGAAATGTCAAAGTGGATCAGGTAAAAAAACTTTCGGAAAAATGGTTTGGCCCCCTTCGTCCAGGAATGAAAATGAGAAACCTTCCGCGCGAGCCAAAGCAACTTCTAAAGAGATCTTTGGAGATTCATGCCAGCGTCCCTGCCAACGCATTGTACAAAGCCTATCATATGCCCGGCCGATTTCACACTGATTATTATGCCATTGATTTACTGAGTGATATAATGAGCCATGGTCAATCCAGCAGGCTCTATCAACAGTTAGTTAAGGAAAAAGAAATATTTACATCAATTTCTTCCTTCCTTACAGGTACCATAGACCCGGGGTTATTTGTGATCGGGGGTAGAGTGAAGGATGGTATCTCTCTGCCGGAGGCAGAAGCTGAAATAAGTTCAATAATTGATCAACTGGTTGCGGAAGGATCTACTGAAGAGGAACTTGAGAAAGTTAAAAACCAGGCAGAGTCTACCCTTTCGTTTGGAGAAGTAGAGGTGTTGAATCGAGCCATGAACCTGGCTTTTGCCAAGCTTTCCGGTGATGCTAATTTGGTCAATGAGGAGCGTGGGATAATAGGTGCGACCAAGCTGGAGGATATTCACCGTGTCGCCAACGAAATACTCCGCGAAGAAAATTCAAGTGTGATATATTATCATGCCGATAACAAATAATTTGAGAATACATTGCGGTTCATGAAAACTAATAATTTGTGACAATGAAAATACGGGTGGGAATGGGTTTTGATGTGCATGAACTCGAAACAAAGAGGAACTTTTACCTCGGAGGAATTCAGCTGGAAGGAGCACCGAAAGGCGCCGTAGGCCATTCAGATGCTGATGTGGTGATTCATGCCATTTGTGATGCCTTGCTGGGCGCTGCCAGCCTCGGGGATATTGGTCATCATTTTGCCAATACTGATGAAAGATGGAAGGGCAGGGACAGCAAATACTTTTTGCGGGAGGTTACGCGAATGGTGAATGATAAGGGATGGGACATTGGCAATGTTGATTGTACGATATGCCTGGAGAAACCCAAGATAAGCCCGCATATCGCCGCGATGAAAAATGTACTGGCACCCTTGATGAACATAAGCGAGGATGACTTGTCCATCAAGGCAACAACCAATGAAAAGCTTGGATATGTAGGAAGGGAAGAAGGCGTTTGTGCCTACGCAGTAGCGCTGTTACAAAAGAGTTGATGGCTGCTGTCAAAATCATCACTACTTCGGATGGCTCCCATTCATTGTTGAATGAAGATCTGGACGAAACCTACCATTCAGCCAACGGTGCGATTCAGGAGTCAACGCATGTTTTTATAAAAAATGGACTTGACTTTTATATTGACCAGCATAGACCCGATACTATTTCAATTCTGGAGATTGGGTTTGGTACCGGATTAAACGCTTTGCTTACCGTTCACCACATGCTCACATTGCCAATATCGATTCACTATACAACGATAGAGGCGTTTCCAGTTCACGATAAAATTTGGCCTATGCTGAATTATACCCAAAAACTTGGCTTGCACGATCACTTTGCCAAACTGCATCAATCTTGCTGGGAGTCAGCGGTACAAATATTTCCCGGGTTTACGCTGCAGAAACTCCAAACGCTGCTTGAGAACGTTCAATGCACTCCCCAATCCTATGACCTCGTTTATTTCGATGCCTTTTCACCCAATAAGCAACCTGAATTATGGACTTTACCCGTGCTTGAAAAGGTAGTAAACGCAATGCGGCAGGGTGCAGTATTGGTCACCTATTGTGCTCAAGGACAGCTAAAGCGGAACCTGAAGACGTTAGGACTTGTTACAGAAACGTTAACAGGCCCTCCGGGGAAACGGGAAATGGTGAGGGGTGTCAAACCGTAGGCAACAGCTGCTTATTGTTTTTAGCAATCGTTTTCGAGTTTAGCTGAATTTTTCAAAATGCATGGCTCTGCAATCGTTGGCGCGTTACCAATTTGAAAACAGTTTGAATTATTACTGAAAAGATTCAAAATATTTCGAAAAAGTGTTCCTCATCCCCAATTTCGTTCGGTTTCTTTGATAAATTCAAAACCCCGTTCTGCCCTGGGCGGGATATTATTAGTAATTTTATAGAACCAGATGAAGAAAAATAAGACCAGCCGCGGTTTGTATACACCCGATCTGGAGCATGATTCGTGTGGTATTGGCTTTGTTGCCAATATCAACGGTACGAAAACCAACCAGAATTTGCGTGATGCATTATCCATGCTTGAAAACATGGAGCATCGCGGAGGTAAAGGAAGTAGTCCAAAGACAGGAGATGGCGCGGGGATACTCATTCAACTACCGCACGAATTCCTTGACGATGAATGTTCCCGATTGGGATTCAAGTTGCCTGACGCGGGCAGCTATGGGGTAGGTATGGTGTTTTTCCCACGTGACAAAAAGGTGATGAATGCCTGCCGGGAAGTACTCAGAAAAAACATTAAAGAGCTGGATCTGGAATTGCTTGGATACCGCGTTGTGCCAGTAGATCACAGCGTGCCAGGTCCTGGAGCCGCTGAAGTTGAGCCGGTTATTGAGCAAGTGTTTGTAACCGCTAAAGATAAGGGGTTGGCAAGCGATGCCTTTGAACGCAAGCTTTTTGTTTTAAGAAACCACACGTCACACACTATTGCCAGAGACGTAAAAGGAAGCAATAAAGAATTTTACATAACCAGTTTTTCTTCCAGGACTATAATATACAAAGGCCAGCTTAGAACAGACCAGTTGCGGGCCTATTTTGGTGACCTTCAGGATTCGCGTGTAAAGACGGCACTTGCGTTGGTACACTCCAGGTTTTCAACCAATACTTTCCCGAATTGGAAACTAGCACAGCCCTTCCGTTACATTGCTCACAACGGTGAAATAAATACGATTCGGGGTAATGTGAATAAGATGAAATCTAAGGAAGCATTATTTCAATCGATGTTCTTCACGCCGGCAGAGTTGAAAATGCTGCTCCCCATAACAAGTCCTGAAGGTTCAGACTCGGCTAATCTTGATGCGTTGGTAGAGATGCTGGTGTTGTCCGGCCGCTCTCTGCCACATGTTTTGATGATGCTGGTTCCTGAAGCCTGGCAGGACAATAAGCTGATGGATGCGCATCGCAAAGCATTTTATAAGTACCATGCTTCCATGATGGAGCCTTGGGACGGACCCGCCGCACTCGTGTTTACAGATGGTTGCCGCATTGGTGCAACACTTGACAGAAATGGGCTTCGCCCCCTTCGGTACTGTATTACTCGTTCTGGTCGGGTTATCGCCGCTTCTGAAGCAGGAGCCTTGCCGGTGGATCCCAAGGATATAATTGAAAAAGGTCGTATTAAGCCTGGAAAAATGCTAATGGTCGACCTATACCAGGCAAAAGTGTTGGATGATGAGAAGGTAAAGCGTGCTGTGTATGAGGGAAAGCCATATTACAACTGGATCATTGAGAACAGACTTAAACTCAGGCTAGAGCCGGAGCAGGAATTGGTTGCGAACAGTTTTGAAGAGAAGACTCTGGTCCAACGACAAAATGCATACGGTTATACATCCGAAGATATAAAGATCCTCATTCAGCCCATGGCGGAAAAAGGTTACGAGGCTATTGGTTCAATGGGGGATGACACACCGCCGGCTATCTTGTCCAAAGAAAGCCGCCATATATCGAACTACTTTAAGCAGCATTTTGCACAGGTAAGTAATCCGCCAATAGATCCTATCCGAGAACGTTTAGTGATGTCGCTTTTTACACGTGTAGGTTCTAGCCTTAATGTGTTGGCGGAGACACCGGAGCACACGCGGCAGATTCATATCTCTCAACCGGTATTGCTCAACGCTGATCTGGAGAAATTTAGACACTTGCAGGATCAGGGTTTTGAATGTGCAGTGCTTCAATGCGTTTTTAAGGCCGATGGAAAACCAGGGAGGCTTGAAGAAAGCATTGATAAAATTTGCGGCGATGCAGAAAAGGCAGTCCGCGCCGGAAAGAAAATTCTGATACTATCCGATAAAAAAATAAGTAGCGAATTTGCACCTATTCCTTCCCTTCTTTCAGTGGGTGCAGTTCACCAATACCTGATAGAAAAAAGGATCAGGACAGAGGCGGGGCTTGTGGTAGAAGCAGGAGATGTATGGGAAGTACAACATTTTGCGACGATCATCGGATATGGTGCGAGTGCTGTTAATCCTTATCTGGCTTTGGAAACGATTCATTTCATGAATAAGCACGGGTTGTTTTATAAACCCCTGGCCGATGAGGAAACTTTTGCTAACTATCAAAAAGCAGTTGGCAATGGACTCCTGAAAGTGATTTCCAAAATGGGGATCAGCACATTGCAGTCGTATCAATCTTCACAGATTTTTGAAGCACTGGGCATCGGTAGCGATGTCGTCGAGAAATGCTTCAAAGGCACCATCAGCCGGATTGAAGGTCTCTCTTTTGATGACATTGCCAAGGAAGTACTGGTACGCCATGAGGTGGCTTTCGAAATTGAAAGCAAAGAACTTCCCGTTGGAGGTGTCTATCAGTGGAAGCGCAGAGGAGAAAAGCATTTGTTTAGCCCTGAGGTAATACACCTTCTTCAGTATTCCACGAAGTCTAATAACTACGAACTTTTCAAGAAATACGCACATAAGATCAATGATCAGGAAAATGATCTCTTAACATTTAGAGGCTTATTTGAATTTAAGAAACGCAATCCTATTCCAATAAGCGAAGTTGAACCTGTATCGGAAATTTTCAAGCGGTTTGCCACCGGCGCCATGTCCTTTGGATCGATTTCCCACGAGGCACATAGCACGTTGGCCATTGCGATGAATCGCATTGGTGGAAAGAGCAATAGTGGCGAAGGTGGTGAGGATGAAATTCGCTTTGAGAAGAAAGAAAATGGTGATTGGGAGCGGTCAGCAATCAAACAAGTGGCCTCTGGCCGATTTGGTGTCACCAGCTATTTCCTGGCTAATGCCGATGAACTTCAGATTAAGATGGCCCAGGGTGCCAAGCCAGGAGAGGGTGGGCAGTTACCTGGCCACAAAGTGGATGAGTGGATCGGCCGGGTGCGGCACTCTACGCCCGGTGTTGGTTTGATATCTCCTCCACCCCACCATGATATCTATTCTATTGAAGATCTCGCGCAGTTGATATATGACTTGAAGAATGCAAACCGGCAAGCGCGCATCAACGTGAAGCTTGTATCGCAGGCTGGTGTTGGTACAGTAGCCGCGGGGGTTGCCAAAGCAAAAGCAGATGCGATATTGATTTCAGGAGCTGACGGTGGTACAGGGGCCTCGCCCATAAGTTCTTTGCGTCATGCAGGGTTGCCTTGGGAACTTGGATTGGCGGAAGCACATCAGACGTTGGTCAAGAATAATTTAAGAAGCCGTGTTGTCCTTCAGACCGATGGACAAATTCGTACGGGTCGTGATATTGCGATTGCTACCTTATTGGGGGCTGAAGAATGGGGGGTTGCAACGGCAGCCCTGGTCGTAGAAGGATGCATCATGATGCGTAAATGCCATTTGAATACGTGCCCGGTAGGCATTGCGACCCAGGATAGCAAGTTGCGCAAGCTCTTTACAGGTGATCCGGATCATGTCGTAAATTTCTTTACATTCCTTGCTCAAAATTTACGCGAGGTGATGGCGGAACTGGGGTTCAGCACTGTAAATGATATGGTTGGCAGGGCTGATATGTTGCGGGTTCGTCAGGATGTAGACCATTGGAAGATTAAGAAGTTGGATCTTTCTCCGCTGCTTCAGCGCGAGCCTGTTCGCGAGCATATCGGTTTGTATAAACAGATTGACCAGGATTTTGAATTGGAGAAGGTGCTTGACTGGAAATTGGTGGAAGCAGCCAGAGCCGCGTTGGATATTGGAGAACCGGTTAGGGAAAAGTTTATTATCCGAAACATAGATCGCTCAACAGGGGCGCTGCTGTCTAATGAAATATCGAAGAAGTATAAAGGAAAGGGACTGCCAGAAGACACGATTCAGTTTCACTTTAAGGGATCAGCCGGTCAAAGCTTTGGCGCATTCGTTGCACCCGGTGTAACATTCGAATTAGAAGGGGAAGCCAATGACTATTTTGGCAAAGGCCTATCCGGCGGGAAATTGATAGTTTATCCGGACAAAGAAGCCACATTCAAGCCGGAGGATAATATCATAGTTGGTAACGTAGCTTTTTACGGAGCAACATCAGGCGAAGCCTACATCAGGGGGCAAGCCGGCGAACGATTCTGTGTCCGCAATTCTGGCGTCAATACAGTCGTTGAGGGGGTCGGTGACCACGCTTGCGAGTACATGACGGGAGGCAGGGTGATTATCCTTGGTGGTACTGGGAGAAACTTTGCCGCCGGAATGAGTGGCGGTATCGCCTACGTGTTCGACCCTGAACATGCTCTGGAAAGACTGTGCAACAAAGACATGGTGGAACTTGAAACCATGGACAGCGAAGACAAAGCAGCAGTAAAGACAATGATTGAAAAGCACTTCAAATATACAGGCAGTGACCCTGCCGAGTGGATCTTGGGTAAATGGGAAGAGGCCGCTGAACTCTTTGTAAAAGTTATGCCGAAAGATTATAAAGCAGTGCTGCAGAAGGCCAAGTCTGCCAAAGCTTCACAGAGGGAAGCAAAAGTTAGTGTCAAGTAACGGTGTAAAAGAATCTTTTAGCCCATGGGACAAGTAGATGGATTTATGAAGTTTGATCGTGAGATGCCAAAGACCCGCGACACAAAGGAGCGGATTAAGGACTACCATGAGGTATACAAACCTTTGGACAAAGAAAGAGTTAAACAACAGGCATCTCGTTGTATGGATTGTGGTGTTCCATTTTGTCATAACGGCTGCCCACTGGGCAACAACATTCCCGATTTCAACGACGCAGTGTATTTAGGAAAGTGGGAGGAAGCCATACATATCCTTAGCAGCACCAATAACTTCCCCGAGTTTACGGGTAGAATTTGTCCTGCTCCGTGCGAGGCCAGTTGCGTGTTAAGTATCAACAACAATCCTGTTACCATTGAATACATTGAAAAAACGATAGCGGAACAAGCTTTTGAAAAGGGTTATATAAAGCCAAATCCTCCGAAAACAAGAACTGGTAAACGTATAGCGGTCGTTGGATCCGGTCCTGCCGGTTTGGCGGCTGCGGCCCAGCTCAACAAAGCAGGTCATTGGGTGACCGTATTTGAAAGAAGTGATCGGATCGGTGGCTTGCTACGGTACGGTATTCCGGATTTCAAACTGGAAAAGAATATTGTGGAGCGCAGGATTAGGCTTATGGAGCAGGAAGGGATCATCTTCAGGACGGATGCGCACGTCGGCGTGAATATCAGTGCAAAGCATTTGAAAGATGAGTTCGATGCAATTGTTATGTGCGGTGGTGCTTCAGCGCCTCGCGATCTTTCTATCCCCGGCAGACAGCTAAAGGGTGTCCACTTTGCGATGGAATTTTTACCGCAGCAGAATAAGCGCGTTTCCGGAGATCAAATTTTCTCAGCAGAAATCCTGGCAACGCGGAAAAATGTGCTGGTTATTGGTGGTGGTGATACTGGATCGGATTGTGTGGGGACTTCCAATAGACAGAATGCAAAGTCTGTCACACAGATTGAACTACTTTCCAAGCCTCCGTTAACACGAAGCGAAAATAATCCGTGGCCCCTTTGGCCTATGGTACTCATGACTTCATCGTCACATGAAGAAGGAGTTGACCGCAAATGGGCAATTCTCACCAAGGAATTTCTTGGCGACGACGAAGGGAATCTTACAGGTCTGAAAGTAGCCGATATCAAATGGAGTGCCAACACTCAGGGTAAGATGGGATTCGAAGAAATCCCTGGTTCAGAAAGAATTATGCCGTGCGAACTTGCCCTCCTTGCTATCGGTTTTATTGGCGCTGAGCCTGGCGGAATGGTCGAAGAATTAAAACTGGCGCTGGATGAACGCGGTAATATCAAGACAGAAAGCTACATGACTTCAAACGAAGGTGTCTTTGCGGCTGGCGATATCAGGAGAGGTCAATCCCTCGTTGTCTGGGCGATTTCAGAAGGGCGTGAAACGGCCCGCGCTGTTGATTTATGGCTCATGGGAAGTTCATCATTGGAGTCAAAAGATGAGTCTTTTGTGCATCTTACTGAAGAGGCATAATAATCTAACGCATTGGGGACAATCAAAATGAACCTTTGTAGCCTGACGCCGGAAAGGTTTTTTGCATCCTTCCTTTTGCTAATACTGTGATGAGCCATATTAGCTTGCATAATTTCATCAACCGAAATTACTTCCTAATTTAGCCACATTAATTCGAAGGATGTGTCAAAGAAAAAGGTAATCGTGGGCACGGTGCAGATGTCATGCACCGATAATCCACAGGAGAATGTAAAAAAGGCGATAGAAAAAATCAGGGAGGCGGCTTCAAGGGGAGCCCAGGTCATTTGCCTTCAAGAGTTATTTACATCGTTGTATTTTTGTGATTTGGAAGATTATGAAAACTTCCAATTAGCGGAACCTATACCAGGACCCTCAACAAATACCTTGGCGACCCTTGCTAAAGAATTGGGCGTAGTAATTATTGCTTCACTTTTTGAAAAGCGGACGGAGGGACTTTATCATAATACTACAGCCGTGCTGGATGCCGATGGAACTTATCTTGGTAAGTATCGAAAAATGCACATCCCGGATGACCCATCTTACTATGAGAAATTCTATTTTACACCGGGTGACCTGGGCTATAAGACATTCAATACGAAATTTGCAACAATAGGGGTACTTGTCTGCTGGGACCAATGGTATCCTGAAGCCGCAAGAATTACAGCCTTAATGGGGGCTGAGATCCTCTTCTACCCAACAGCTATCGGTTGGGCAACTGCACAGGACGAGGCCACCAATACTGAACAATTTAATGCATGGCAAACCATTCAGCGAAGTCATGCGGTCGCCAACGGTGTACATGTCGTCAGCGTAAACCGCGTTGGTCTTGAGCAAAATGGGGCGATGAAATTTTGGGGCGGATCTTTTATTGTCAATCCATTTGGACGCATCATGCAATCTTCATCCCATGATAAAGAAGAAGTTGGCGTACTTGAATTGGACCTGGAAAAGACTGATTACTACCGAACGCACTGGCCATTTTTGCGCGACAGAAGGATAGATTCCTATCAACCCATTACGCAGCGCTTTATTGATGAATAGAATTAGTCAGGGTAAGTCCGAAAGTCCGGAAGTAGTATCGTTAACTAATAATGTTGGATCATGGCATTTGATTTTGAAAAACTCATTGTGTGGCGGAAAACTGCTGAACTATCTGAGAAAGTAAATGAAATCGTGATTACGTTTCCGGCTAACGAACTATACATAGTAGTGTCTCAATTCAATCGAGCGGCTGATTCGATTTCATTGAACATTGTTGAGGGATCTACAGGTCAGTATGCAGAATTCAAGAAATCCTTAGGCTATGCTTTTCGATCTGATATGGAAACAGTTGGGTGCCTTCACCTGGCTCTTCGCAGGAAATATATTTCAGATATTGGGTTTGAGGATCTTTATAAAAAGTGTGAAGAGTTTCTAGTTATGATTAACGCACTTCGTAAATCATTAATTAAACTATAGATGGTCATAGAAAAACTTCCGGACTTCCGGACTTCCGGACTTCCTGACGGAAAAACCCCAAAGGAACTTGGCTACTATTTTCCGGCCGAATTTGCCAGACATAGCGCAACATGGTTAAGCTGGCCCCACAAAAAGGCATCATGGCCAGGGAAAATTGAAGCCATTTACCCAATCTATGCTCAGTTCATCAGGTATCTTGCGGAAGGTGAACGCGTTCACATCAATGTTCTTGACCAATCAATGAAAGGAAAAGCACTCTATTACCTTCAGGAAGCCAGGGCAGACCTGAACAATGTGCAATTCTTCATGCACCCCACCAACGACGCCTGGTGTCGTGATCATGGCCCGGCTTTTCTTATTAATCCAAAAGCAGCGCAAAAGAAAGTGATAATAGACTGGGGATATAATGCTTGGGGAGGTAAATATCCGCCTTTCGATCTCGATGACAATATTCCTACTTTGATCGCTCAGCAATACAATATCCCGGTATTCTATCCCGGTATTGTAATGGAAGGCGGGTCCGTGGACTTCAATGGAAAAGGAACCGTGCTGACTACAACATCCTGCCTGCTCAATCCAAATCGTAACCCGCAACTAAATCAAAAAGAGATTGAAGAATACCTTTGTAGTTTCTATGGTGCAGAGAACATTCTCTGGCTTGGGGACGGCATCGTTGGAGATGATACGGATGGGCATATCGATGATATTACGCGTTTTGTGAATGAAGACACCGTGGTTACCGTGACGGAAACCAATACAATGGACGAGAACTATGTACTGCTTCGGGACAACCTGAGGACACTCAACAAGCTTCGATTGGAGAGCGGTAAGCAAATGACCATTGTTGAATTGCCCATGCCTGATCCGGTATTTTATGAGGATCAACGCTTACCGGCTTCTTATGCCAATTTCTACATCGCCAATAAGTACGTAATAGTCCCTACCTTCCGCGACAAGAACGATGACAAGGCATTGGAGATTCTCCAGCAATGTTTCACCAACCGGAAAGTCATTGGGCTGGATTCCATTGACATTATTTGGGGCCTGGGTTCATTTCATTGTTTAAGTCAGCAAGAACCGCAGGTCTAAAAGCTGTAGAGTGCTGCCGGCGTAAGGCAATATTGAACAGGCACATCAAATGCATTGAGATCTGTTATTCTCGCAATAGGCTCAAATAACGAAATCCCGACTAGCTTGCATTCCTTACTGCATGTTGGAAGAAATTTATCGTAGAAACCTTTCCCATAACCAACGCGATGGCCCTGATTGTCGCAGATCAGCAACGGGACCAAGACAATATCAATTTTGCTATTGTCTATGCGGGTACCATTCTTAGGTTCTGGTATTCCCCATTGGTTCTCTTGCAGTTGGTGCGAATCTTCAAAAATGAAATTTTCAAGTGTTGCTGTTTCATTATTTACCCGCGGGATTGTAATACGGATGTGTGGGAATTCTTTTTGAAGCCGGTCAACAATTAGCCAGGTATCCGGCTCTTTGTTTTTTTTTAAGGGTAAGAAAGTGTGGAGGAGGTTAACGGATGAGAGATCAATATCTGCAAAAAAATTCCGACAAATTTGAAAATTAAGACGTGTATATTCCGCGTCAGAAAGCGAAATTCGTTTTCGCATGTAAATCTTTCTTAATGCTTCTTTAGTCATTCCTGCAAAGGTGGATTCCTGGGCTCTTCATTCAGGAGAAGTTCAGGATGTGTATGATAATATGTTGAATTGAAAATCAAAGGGGTCAAGCGTGTTCAGCAACCTGCTAATAAATTCCGGATCACGCTGCTGGAAATTCAGGAAGTTATCCGTTCTCTCCTGAAGTTTTCCACCCGGAAACAAAACATCCTTCACGGTTTCAATTTGGCGCAGTTTATCGGTGTGCCTTCTTTTTTCTGCTCTAAGCAGTTTATATTCTACCTTTTCCAGACTTTTCAAAGCGCGCTTGCCTTCCGCGGCAACAAACGATGTCAGCGATTTATCAATTGATCCTGCTCTTTTTTGCAGCACTTCAAAAATTTTGTCGATTCCCTCCCGCTCGGCGACAACACTAAGATTTTGGGTAGAATGCGCGAGTACCCAGTGGTTAAAAAGCTCATTTTTCTCTTCAAAAAGCTGCCTTAGTTCCAGACCGGTCTTTAAGAATTTCCTCGTTATCTCATGATCGATTATCATTCCAAAATTGCGTGGCATCAAAATCGGGAAGGGTACGTTGAAATGACGAAATACTTCTTTTAGCTGCAACCAATAAATAACTTCTGCAGGACCTCCAACATAGGCTAAGTTGGGCAGTATCATCTCTTCGTAAAGCGGGCGTAAGATTACATTTGGGCTTAATTTTTCCGGCTCCCCTTCGATAAGTTTTTCGATTTCATCTGCTGAGAAGGATAGGTCACTATCGAGTACATGATATTGATCACCTTGTTTTTCAATTCTGCTCCTCAAACCATCCACCAAATAAAAGAAATTTATGTCTCGGCAGAAGACTTGCGCCTTATAACCAAGGGCTTCCAAGCCAGCATTCGTAGTATCTACAATTTTCTTGTTGACGTGCTGCAGGATATCCTGACGCATAACCGAGGTGAATTGATATTTTAGTGAACGATCATCAGCATCAACCACAACAAGGCCCTCTGCACCGAACAGTGCATTAACATAATGCCTTACAGCATCAGCGAGCTTCTTATGCTTCGCATATGCCTCCCTGAAGATTTTTGGTTTCCCGGGAATTGTATTAGCCATCTTATCCAGTCCTTCCGTGTGGAATCGTCCAACGGCACCAGACTGTTCTGTATTCCAGACATGCTTCTTTCCATACAGATTAAAATATTTTATCTCTTCATAGTCGTGATCTTCCGAAGCCATCCAGTAAACAGGTATGAAATTATATCCTGGATATTGTGTCTTCAGTTGTCTGCAGGCATTAATAACCGTTATAATCTTGAAAACAAAATACAAAGGTCCGGTAAAAATATTCAATTGATGTCCCGTAGTAACCGTGAAGCTTTTTGCGTCTGCCAGCAGTGAAATATTTTCCTCAACATGGGGTGATATTGGCAATCCTTCATATTGGCGCTGCAGTGTATTTACCAAGGCTTCGCGAGCAGCTTGCGGGAAAGCGGATTTTTTCTCTTCAATCTGTTTACTAAAGTTTCTTAACTCAGGAAATCGCCCATAGAAGGGCTTGAGCACATCTTTATGTTGGATATAGTCTAGAAAAAAAGGACTGAACGCGTGCGAATCAGCCAGTGAAACTTTATGCAGCTGCATGGGAACAACAATAGTTGGTTGGACTTATGAAAACCATTACCCGAATAACGTTAATTTATAGATTAGAATTGAGAATTTATATTGAGGCTATGGTATTGCTTCTCCGGTCAAATCAAACTCTGAAGCAGCATTTACTTTCACCGTTACGAAATCGCCAATACGCAGATAGTTCCCAGGGCTTTCGATAATAACTTCATTGTCTACCTCAGGAGAATCCGATTCTGTTCTGCCAATAAAATTGCCTCCTTCTTTCTTGTCAACTAGTACCTTAAACGTTTTGCCGATTTTTTGCATATTGTGGTCCAGGGAAATGCCCTGCTGAAGTTCCATAATATCTTCGAGGCGTTTTTGTTTGGTGTCGGCGGAAACATCATCATGCATACTGTAAGCATGTGTGTTTTCCTCATGAGAATAAGCAAACACACCCATTCTGTCAAAGCGTGATTTTTCTACAAAGTCCATAAGTTCTTCGAAATCTTGTTCCGTCTCTCCTGGATGGCCGGCAATCATTGTTGTACGAATGGCAATGCCCGGGACTTTATCGCGGAGCATTTGAAGCAGTTGTTCTGTTTTTTCACGTGTTGTGCCGCGGCGCATGATTTTCAGCATCCGGTTTGAGCCATGCTGAAGTGGAATATCAATGTATTTGCATATGTTATTTCGCTCGGCCATGACCTCAAGTGCATCCGTAGGAAATCCGGTCGGGAAAGCATAATGCAACCTGATCCACTCAATACCTTCAACGTCAGAAAGGTTCTTAAGCAGTTCAGCAAGATTTCTTTTTTTGTATAGATCAAGGCCATAATACGTAGAGTCCTGAGCAATGAGTAGCAGTTCCTTTACACCATTTCTCGCAAGGTTTTTTGCCTCCAGCACAAGCTCCTCCATCGGCCTCGAAATGTGGCCACCGCGCATGAGGGGGATAGCGCAGAATGAACAAGGTCTGTCGCAGCCTTCTGAAATTTTCAAGTATGCGTAATGACTTGGATTGGTCAATATTCTTTCACCGATCAATTCATGTTTATAGTTAGCCTTGAGCACTTTCAGCATGCGCGAAAGATCCCGTGTTCCAAACCAGGCATCAACCTCGGGAATTTCCTTTTCGAGATCGTCTTTATAGCGTTGAGAGAGGCATCCTGTTACGTATACTTTGTCTACAATCCCTTCCTGTTTCGCGTCAACATAGCGAAGAATGGTGTCAATAGATTCCTGTTTGGCATTATCAATAAAACCGCATGTGTTAATGACCACAACGCTCGCATTATCTTCTTTGGATTCGTGCACAGCATCAATTCCATTGCCTCGCAATTGAGTCAGCAGGACTTCAGAGTCGACCAGGTTCTTAGAACATCCCAGCGTGACAATGTTTATCCTTGTTTCCTTATTTCCTTTTGTTTTCAAAATCTTCGTCCTTCGTTTGGAACGCAAAAATAGCAAAAATTAACAGGCTTGGAATTTGGGCTTTGGGTCGTTAACTTATCTTTGCAGGCGAACTAAAAACATGAAGAAAAGCATCTGGTTCATTTTATTTGCCGTTATAGCCGTTTCATGCCTGAATGACCCCGATTGTTATCAACTGGACAACAGCGAAATCATTGTAAACTTTAACGTTTTAGGTTTTGCTGCCGACCCTGATACCTTGTTGGATGTTCGTACGTCGGGTACGGACAGCATATTCTATCAGAATACCATAGGCTCTTCCTTCAAGCTTCCCCTGAATCCAAATACAAAGGAGCAGACATACATCTTCAGATGGAAAAACGGTAGTATTGATACCCTATTCCTGGGTTATTCGGCCCAGGTTCAATTTGTTTCTGCCGATTGTGGGGAGCGCTATGTTTTTGGTAAGCTCTTTCTTCCCTTGCAGTCCAGTTTTGATTCAATACGGATATTTAACCAGACGCCAACCCAACCGGCGTCTGCAAATATTGTCGTGTATAGGTGTGCCAACCCGGATCGGGCGGGTGTGAAATTTAAGAAAGGAACAACCAAGGCTGACAGCGCCCTGGCGGTTAGTTTTGTAACGACAGATTTTGGCACGCAACTCAATTATAGTGATAGCCTGTCTTCTTTCTTTCTGCCATTGAACAAGCAGGCAAACACAACTACTTTTGAGTTCACTTTAGCAGGCGGAGTAATTGAAAATCTCCGGCTATCGTATTCCCGGGTAAAGAGTGCTTCGCCGATAAAGGATTGTGATTCTGTGACAACATTCTCGAAGATAAAAATTGCTTCTACCAGCTTTGACACCACTGCAACCAAAATAATTAATACAGCCTCCTCAGGCGCTGTTTCGACCAGTACAAAGGACCCAGCCATAATCAACCTTGAAATATTTTTATAACATAGCGATGCTGGTACAAATCTCTTTCGCTACCCTGGCGCAGGATGTTGATACCGTGAAAGTGAAGCACAGCTTCATGCCTACCGGCGTACGCGTCGGCACTGATCTAATCTCGCTGGTGAGAAGTCCATATGACAAGACCTTCAACGGCTGGGAGGTGAATGGAGACGTTGATTTTTATCGGTATTATCTCGCAATGGATTATGGGTATTGGGCAAGATCTTACATTTCCGATAGCAGCACCTATGCGAACAGCGGTAGATACTGGAGACTGGGGGTTGATGTTAATTTCCTTAAGAATGATCCCGATCGAAATATGTTCTTTTTTGGATTTCGCTATGGTGCATCCACTTTCAGCGAGGACTTGTCAGTTATCAAGTATGACCCCATATGGGGGCCACTTAGTGGCAATTATAGCAACGTTAACGTTAAAGCACATTGGCTTGAACTCACTACCGGCCTACGCGTAAGGATGTGGAAAATGATTTGGCTTGGTTACACGGCGCGGTTGAAATTTGGACTCAGTACAAGCAAAACACCTGATATGCTGCCACATGACGTTCCCGGATATGGACGTGCAGATGAATCATCATATTGGTGGTTTAATTATCAGATTTTTATAAGGTTGCCGGTCCGAAAATCAAACTCAGCTTTGCCTAAAAAATGAGTCTACAAAAGCAGTCTTGTTGAAGACCTGAAGATCATCGATTTTCTCACCAACACCAATATACTTTACGGGGATTTTGAATTCATCCGATATTCCGATTACCACTCCACCTTTTGCGGTACCGTCAAGTTTTGTAATCGCTAATGCCGTAACATCCGTTGCTTTGGTAAATTCTCTTGCCTGTATTACAGCGTTTTGCCCAGTGCTACCATCAAGCACAAGTAACACCTCGTGTGGGGCATCCGGAATAACTTTTTGCATTACCCGTTTTATTTTAGTGAGTTCTGCCATCAGATTTATCTTGGTATGAAGTCGTCCTGCTGTATCGATAATAATCACATCAGCTTTTTGATCAAGCCCTTCCCGGACGGCTTCAAAAGCAACCGCTGATGGATCCGTATGCATACCTTTTGCTACTACGGGAACACCAACGCGCTCCCCCCACAGTATGAGTTGCTCAACAGCAGCAGCGCGAAAAGTGTCAGCAGCACCAAGCAAGACTGATTTACCCAATTTTTTATACTGGGCCGCGAGTTTGCCTATGGTAGTTGTTTTGCCAACACCATTTACACCAACCACCAAAATGACATACGGATTTTTATCTGCCGGAATTTCAAAATCAGCTGCGCCGCCGGCATTGCTTTCTGAGAGTAAAGCGGCAATCTCTTCCTTCAATATCAAGTTCAGCTCCGACGCACCTAAATACTTATCACGCGCAACCCGCTGTTGAATTCGCTTAATAATAGCCAAGGTGGTGTTTACGCCAACATCTGAAGAAATAAGAACCTCCTCCAAATTATCCAGCACCTCATCGTCAACGGAAGATTTTCCGACAAGTGCTTTACCAAGTTTTCCGAAGAAGCTTACATTGGTTTTTTCGAGCCCCTTGTCAAGTGACTCCTTTTTGTCTGCGGAAAACATATTGCTGAACATAGACATGCCGGGAGGTGTAGATTTTAAATAAAAAAAGTCCCGTAGGGACTTCTCTTTATCTTATGAGACATTTATTACTTCTTGGCAAGGATTTCTTTTACCAATTCAGCAGGAACAATTTCTTCTTTGAAGGTATAAGCACCAGTCTTTTCAGACTTTACTGCACGGATTACTTTCGCAAAACTCTTACCGTCGGTTTTCTTCAGGGATGCAACTACTTTCTTTGCCATGTGTTATTTAATTTCTTTGTGGACAGTATACTTTTTCAATACCGGGTTGTATTTTTTCAACTCCAAGCGCTCCGTTGTGTTCTTGCGGTTTTTAGTTGTGATGTGGCGGCTCATGCCCGGCATGCCCGTCGTTTTGTGCTCAGTGCACTCTAGTATCACCTGTATTCTGTTACCTTTTTTTGCCATGATTCTTTATTTTTTATTACAACACCAGGTGTCCTTTCGCCTTGGCTTCTTTCATCACCGCAGTAATACCATATTTTGAAATGGTCTTTATCGCTTTCGCCGTAAGCTTTAATGTCACCCACTTATCCTCTTCAGGAAGATAGAAACGCTTTTTTTGCAGGTTTGGCAGAAATCTTCTCTTGATCTTATTATTCGCCCGAGAGACGGTGTTACCTACCCTGGGTCTTTTTCCGGTAATTTGACAAACTCGTGCCATATCAGCTTAGTTTTTTATAGTACCCTCTTAAAAAGGGATTGCAAATATCGCTAAAACGACCTTAATATTCCAATGCAATCTGTAAATAATCGCCTCCTGCCGCTAAAAAAGCTTGGAAAGCAACAATTCCGGCACTAAGCCTTCAAAATTGGTAATGATTAGGTCTGCCTCAGCAAGCTCAACGGCAGTATGGGTAGTGGTTATTCCTACTACCTTGCACCCTGCGCGCCTGGCAGCCTCCACGCCGGAAAGTGAGTCTTCAATTACCACACATTGCGCAGGCTCGCGTCCCAATGCCGCGGCAGATTTCAGGTAAATCTCGGGGTCAGGCTTTCCCTGGCTTACGAAAGAATCGTCCAGGATTACGGAAAAGTATCCTCCAATACCGGTATGCAGCAAGGTAAAATCAACATTAGCCCGTGGCGCAGACGTAGCTATGCAGCAGGGAATCCCCTGCGTCTTGATCTTTTCCAAAAAGGAAATGAGCCCTTCAACGGGCTTGATATCATGATAAAGAGCCCGAAAAAGGGATTCTTTTTCATCGGCATAGTGGCGAATAGTTTCGTCGCTCAGATCACCGAACAAATTCAACAACCAGTCACGATTTGTACGACCGTAAATTTTCTCGCGAAGCTGTTGTTCAGTAAGGGTGTATCCGTGCTGTTTACAAAATTGCTGTAATGCAATTTTGTGTGTTGGATTACTGTCCACCAATACTCCGTCCATATCGAAAATGAAGGCCTCTTTCATGCTGATCTTTTTTGCATTTAGTCGGTTTTTCGCTTCCGGCTGTTAATATTGGATCCTGTGATTTTGGTGCAAATATGAACGAATGGTTTAATAAATGACAATCCGTTTTACGAATGACTTGGCATTTGTAGTAAAGCGAAGGAAATACACCCCTGCAGAAAGTGTTGGGACTTTGTTTGTGTACTCTTCATTTGCCGCGAGGTATTCAGGTTCCGTTAATTGCTTTCCAAGTACTGAAAAAACCTGGAAATAGGCAGGGCGATCAATTTTAATATTCAAAAAACCATCTTTTGATGATGGATTGGGATAAACGTCGATTACTGGCATTTTGGGTAACGATTCACCCTCATCATTGCGCAGGATTGAGATTCCCCCCAATACGTTGCCTATCACGATTGCAGGTTGTGCTGCGTTGAACAAGTTGACTGCGGTGGGCCAAACAGGGCCGCCTAAGTTCCGGGATTCATAGCTGCCCAACAAAGCGTTAAATGTAATATCAGTTATTGCCCCGGTTGCGTCTACTGCATCGCGAAAATTGCTAATGATGCTCAGGTGGCCGCTTTGATCCCCGTAAACCAGGTCAGCCTTCCCATCTGCATCAAGGTCTGATACAGTACACGCTATATTTTGGCGCAAGACGGTCGCACGCAATTCTAAAAAACTCTCGTTTTCCAGTGAAAAATTCAGGATTCCGGCAGGGCCATTATTTTTCCAGTACGCAAGTGAGCCATTTGTTTTTCCTACAAGTAAGTCGGGGAGTCCGTCTTTGTTGACATCAGTAACCAAAATGTTTTCAGAAGCGCTAATGCTGAAATTCGCGGATTGTACGGATTGGTTTGTGAAATCCAGCTGGGAGTTTCCTTTGTTGGCCAAATAATAGAGATTGGTTTTACCGGTCTCAAAACTCGTGGCAGTGAAGACCAGATCAATCCTGGAATCACTATTGATGTCTGCAAATTGAATTTTAAGATTGTAAAAAGAGGTCTGGGAGAATTCCCACATATCATTGTCGATCAACGTGAATTCGGGAGATGATGCGGTACCCGTGTTCTCGTACAGTACAATTCTTGCGGAAGAATTTTCGTAAGTGCGCTGACTTATGAACAGATCGTAGTCTCCGTCCGCATCGTAATCATTGAAGGCTGGGACCGAATTGTCTCCCAAATCGATCATGTTTTCCTGGAGGAAATTAGGTTTAGAAAAAGTTAGGGCAGGGCCTGCGTTTGACCCTCCATTGGTATAAAACCAATTGGATTGCTCCAGCTTGCTCGTAAGTAGTGTATTTGAAAAGATGTTGGGTATGGCAATCAAATCCTTAGTCCCATCAAAATCCAGGTCTTCATAAAATGCAGCTGGAAAAATGGCGAAGTCGACTGGATTATTTGGCGGGTAGTTTGAGGAAGTATTGATTTTGGGATCGATGAGTGTGCCTTCATTCCTGAGTAGGTAGAGATTTGAGCAGCTCGCCTCTGAGAACAAAAGATCCAGTCTGGCATCTCCGTCAACATCGATAGCCAACAGGCTTTTGCCGCCGGCATGCTGCGTACGTCCTCCGGTATCTGGCGGGCAATCCGAGCCATTAAAGGCGAATTCACCACATTCGCATTCGGTAAAATCACCCCATTTTTGGGTTTGGCGCTCAAAATCAAGGGAGTCGCACGTTCCATACCGTTCCATGCTGAAATTTTGATGATATTCAACTGTTCCATTCCCGGCGAAGCGAACATTAAAGATGTCCAAGTCACCGTCCCCATCTGCATCGATGATGGAAGGAAGATCATCAAATTGAAGTTGCAGATTGATTTTTCCGGAAAATCCAGTGGTGAGCAAAACAGGGCTCTTTTCGCCCCCGAATCCACTGTAAAAAAGGAATTGTTTCCAGGAAAGATTTTCTCCCGGCCCGGTTTCGTTGGCATACACTTTTATACCCAGAATGTCACCTGTGAAAATATCCTTTTTGCCATCGCAATTGAAATCGCGCAAGAGCAACCAGTTGGTAATCCCTTCCGGAAAAAAGGATTCAAATGCAGGTGCATATTCGTATTGGTTTTCCTGATTAAGAAAAGTTAGAATTTTGCCTGCAGTACGATCGAAGAGAACCAAATCATCTTTGCCATCGGCATTTAGGTCCATTGTATTATAGTGCGCAGCATTGAGCCCGCCCGCCCATGGCATGCGCAATTCATTTTTATTAATATCCCCAACAGGAATGCTTTGATCAAGCACATACGTGAACTGTGCGCTTAACCCAAGGGGAAGGAAAAGAATAAGGCCGAGCAGAAGTTTGATCATTAAAATATTTTCTTTCTCTTTAACGTTGGCGGATGACCACCTGTTATCTTGCTTGCAAGATACTTTTGCGCCCGTACAATCATCCCTAACGAAGGTTTGTCGTGAGGGGTGGGGAACCATAAACTTGCAAAAACACATGGATATTGAAAAATTATATGCGCATTTTCTGGATTCCGGATATGTGTCAACGGATACCAGGAAGATCGTGCCTGGATCCATATTTTTTGCTTTGAAAGGTGAGCGGTTTAATGCGAATGCATTTGCGCAGTCGGCGCTCGAAAAAGGTGCTCGGTATGCTGTAATTGATGAGGTACAGCATCCTGCAGCTGATCGTTGCATTTTGGTGGATGATGTATTGAAGACGCTTCAGGATCTGGCGCGCTATCATCGAAACCAACTGTCTATACCTTTCATTGGATTAACGGGATCGAATGGTAAAACCACAAGCAAGGAATTATTAGCCGCTGTGCTGCAGAAGAAGTACAACACCGCTTCAACCAAAGGAAATCTCAACAACCATATTGGTGTGCCGCTCACTATTTTGGAAATTAGTAAGTCAACTGAGATTGCCATAATTGAAATGGGCGCCAATCACTTGGGTGAAATTGCAACACTTTGCTCCATTGCGAATCCAACACATGGTTTTATTACGAATATTGGCAAGGCACATATTGGAACGTTTGGTGGTTTTGAAAATATTATTCGCGCAAAATCTGAATTGTATAATCACCTGATTGTGCATGATGGTACAGTGTTCATTAATTCACAAGATGAGATCCTTTCCAGCATGGCGAAACGATTCAGGAATCCGATCTTTTATCCTGCAACTGGCGACTACTACCATTGCACAATGTTGGGTGCCGATCCGTTTGTGAAAATTAAAACAGAGGATGGAGAGATTGTTCAAACACATCTGGTAGGCGCATACAATTTTGAGAACGTTGCCGCTGCATTGTGTATAGGAAAATACTTTGGCGTTGATACTGCGCGGGCAAATGAGGCCGTAGCGCATTATGTATCCGATAATATGCGTTCTCAGTTTATAGTGAAGGGCAGCAACACAATTATTCTGGACGCGTATAACGCAAATCCAACCTCAATGTGTGCTGCCATTGAAAACCTGGCGGCAATGAAGGCCAAACATAAAGTACTTATCTTAGGAGACATGTTTGAATTAGAGGGTGAGGCCGAGCAAGAGCACCGGGAAATTGGGCGCTTGCTGCACAAATATAATTTTGATAAGGTCTTTCTGTGTGGACATTTAATGAAGGCCGCAAAGGCAGAATTTCCGCCCGCTATGATTTTTGAAGATAAAATACTGCTTGCTGATGAGTTGAAAAAGAGGCCCTTGAAAAATGCTACTATATTGATTAAGGCCTCGAGAGGTGTTGGGTTGGAAGCGGTATTGGAATTTATTTGAATATTATTTTTGTGATACATTTTAAAGCCTAAAACAAGTTAAATCATGGATTTCGAAATTATTCTCAAATTTCTAAAAGACCTTGCCAAGCATAACGATCGAACATGGTTTGAGAAGAATAAGTCAAGGTACAACGCGGCAAAGGAGGGCTTCGAATTCTTTGTTGCCGCCCTGCTTGAAGAGATGATTAAGTTTGATGACTCACTACTGGGTCTGAATCCCAAGAAATTGACCTTTCGGATTTACCGCGATGTACGATTCAGCAAAGACAAGAGTCCTTATAAAAAGAATATGAGTGCGGCGTTTTCTTCCGCAGGGAAAGGCTTGGCCGTGCCTGGGTACTATTTTCATATCGAACCGGGTAACAAGAGTATGGTAGGGGCAGGGATGTTCATGCCTGTTCCGGAAAATGTGGCAAAGATCAGAGAGGAGATTGATTACAATGGGGATAAACTGCAGAAAATTTTTAAGGATAAGAAGTTCAATACGAATTTTGCTTCGTTCTGGGATGAAGATAAGTTAAAAACTGCACCAAAGGGTTATGCAAAAGATCATCCACATGTAGAATGGCTGAAGTTGAAAAGTTTTATTGTTACACATACGTTCAAGGACAGCGAAGTGACAGACAAGAAATTTCTAAAAAAAGTCACGGCAGTAATGAAATCAGTTAAGCCATTGAACGATTTCTTGAAAGAGGCAATATCCTGAGGGATAAACTTGTATTGAATGTTAGTCATTAATTATCCCAATCAAAAAATTCATCTTTTTCGAGCTCCAGTTCTTTCTTTTTCCGGGTTCCTTTATTCTTGAAGGCATCTTTTAATTCCTGGACTTCATTTTTCAGATCCGCGGCGATTTTTTTCTTCACGGCTTCAGTGTCGTACACCACCCGATAATCATCAGTAGTGCCAATAATTTTAAGAAAAAGTTTAGTCTGGCCCGTACCGTCCTCTTCTAATGCGCCTTTGGCTTCTTCGCTGTTAATTTTCTTCTTGTTGAGAAGTGGTGCGATGACACTGTAATTAATTTGTTGGTCAAAAGTGTGTGTTCCGCTGACCTTGATCGTAGTTACGTTTGTGCGCACCTCCATTTGGGGAATGTAAACAGTTTTATTTTCGATATGTATATCGTTTTTGAGATCTGAGAAACGAAGCTTGCTTAGGCCCTCATCGTTCAAATACCGGTTGAGCTTTTTCATGGGCTCAAAGTTGTTCAATTCTCCATTCTGGATGGTAGCAGTGATGTCCCCGATAAGTGTTTCAGAGAATAGTTTCAGGTTCTGGTCCAACGCCATTTCCAGACTGACGTCAGCTGTCGTCCGACCCCTAAGGTGTTTGTCCTGGATAAAGTCCTGTCCAAAATTTTCAAAGACATAGAAAATGCTGTCCAGGTAAATTCCATTGAGTTTGAATGAACCGACAACATCTATTGCTTTTTTATTCTGGGCATCAACAATTCCTGAAAAGGCCATATCTCCACCCATTGATCTAAAAGTGATTTGCCGAGATACAGCCATCTGATTCTTCACGAGCAAGTCCCCCTTGAGGTTGTTTGCATGAAAACGTTTATAACGTAGTCCATTCACATCGCAGTTAAAATTCAGATTGATGTTTCGTGAAATACTAAATTCGTACCGTTGGTTCTTGCCTGCTGCCGGCGTTCCAAACCCAATGGCAAAGAGTTGATCTACATCCAGGAAATCTGACTTCAGATCAGTTTCAATACCAATGGGTTGATTTTCGAAAATCATGAAGGTAATGATGTTCTTGAAAAAGCCATTCAGTTCGAAGTCGCTGTTTCCAAGCCTCCCGGAAACATTGCTGAGTGCAAGATCATTGTTGCTGAATTGAAGATTGCCTTGAAGGCTCCTCAATTTAATTTTATCAGCGCCATAGGTGAGTCCAATATTCTGGAGATCGACGGTTCCTTGTGTTGTTACACGCTGGGCGGTAGATTTTTTCTTAAGCAGCTCGATTTTTCCTTTGAAAGAAACATTGGCCAACAAAGCGCCCGATACACTACTAACATTGGGTATCGGATAAAATCCCAGGAGTGCGGAGGCATCCACGCGGCCTTTGAAATCACAAATCACGTCAGGGCTGTTGAAATTCTGGATGACTAGATTCGCCGAAAATGGCTCATCATTAAGTTTTCCACTAATGTTTTTGAGCACTAATGTGGCTGCGCTGACATTCAGCATTTCACTACTTGCAAATGATCCGGTCATACTGGCCTCGACTATCCGCGAATTATAATCAGGTTGAAATAGCGTTATGTTCTTAAACCCAAAGTCGATAGAAAGAGAGGGACTCTTTTTAGCACTGATTTCACCTTTAAGCTTAGCGTTGAAATATACGTCACCCTTGCTCTGATACCGTTCGAAATTCTTTGATGCCGATTCCGGCAGTAGTGAGAGCAGCGTTTGGATGTCGGTATCTTTTCCTTTGGTGATAAGATCAATCAGATTCTTTTCTTTCCAATGGTATTCGCCTGACACTGTAAAGGATGAACCCTTAAGGTTAAGCAATGAGGGTTTTATTTCAAGTTGCTTTTGAATATCATCGTAAACAAGTTTGCTTTCTATCTGAAATGACTTTCCCGTTAAAAACGACCTTTGATTGACGTTGATTTTCTCAGTCGTTACTTCGCCTGATGCTTCAATATTATAAATATCATCGACGGTTACTATGGAAGCAATAAGGTTTTTGCTGTCGAATCTATATTCTTGTTCTGCACTGAGATCGGTGTACTGTACTTTGGTGTTTTCCAGCGTTACGTTCCGGAGCGCGAAGCTTACCGACCCTTTTCCCTTGGGTCCGGCATTACTGGTAATCGCGTAATTATTTTCACCCTTTGCATTGATTTTAAGGGAAGTCTCGCTGTCTTTTATCCGCAGGCCCAGCACAACGTACCGATCGTTCCATACGTCAATCAGGTTAAGTTGGAAAGAAATGTTTTTTGCCGTAAGCAGTGGATATTGCCCCGGATGACTATCCTCAACATAAACATCATTCATCACAATGGAAAGCATGGGAAAATTCTGCAACACAGAAACATCCATCTTTCCGACCTTGACCGGCGTGCTCAACTGTTTGTTTGCTTCGCGAATAAACTGGCTGAGGATCTTGTCTTTAAAGAGAAAGACTGAGATCGTCATCGCAAGCACAAGTACCCCACAGACCAGGGATGTATAGAAAAGTATTTTCCGGGCGGTCTTCAAAGATTAAAAAATGGTTAGGCAAAAATACAAGACAAATATCAAACCAATTGAAAATCGGTCGGCCCTTATCGAAAATGCATGCTAATAAGCGATTTTAGAGAGAAATCAGGGTTCTGGTTCAGCTGAGAATGTCTAAAACACTGATAGTTGCCAAATCTTTCGCTCAGCGATGGGTTTGAAAATGAGCGGGTGTTGTATAATTTGAACACGATATACTCTACACGATGCAAAGATCCAACATTACCTCCCGGTTAAGAAAAGCCTTCTGTGCTGCATTGTTAGTTTTTATAGTTGCGGCACCTTCGTGGGCACAGCTTTCAAAGGCAGAACGAAAGGTTGTGGGGCATATAGAGGCTAATGTTGGTGCCGCTTTTAAACTTTTGGAGGAGGTAGTAAACATCAATAGTGGTTCAATGAACTTTGAAGGTGTCTACCAGGTAGGGCAAGTCTTCAAGTCCAGGTTGGATGCGATCGGATTTACAACGAAATGGGTAGAAGGAAAACCTTTTGATCGCGCAGGGCACCTTATTGCGGAACATAAAGGCAAAGGGAAAACTATCTTGTTGATTGGTCATCTTGATACGGTGTTTGAACCATCCAGCGCATTTCAGCACTTCACTTCATTAAATGATTCTACCGTCAGTGGGCCGGGAGTAGGGGACATGAAGGGCGGACTTGTGGTCATGATAAGCTCCCTGGAGGCGCTTGACGCTGCAGGTTTACTAAAGGATATGAACATCATTGTTTACATGGGTGGTGATGAGGAGTTGAGTGGAAAACCGTTGGCCTTGTCACGCCAGAGTCTTATCGAAGCCGCAAAACAGGCAGATATAGCACTGGGATTTGAAAATGGGGATGGCAGAACGGAAACAGCCAACATTTCAAGACGGGGCTCTTCTGACTGGGAATTGCGCGTGACAGGGGTCCCATCACACTCTTCTCAGATATTTACCGAAAAAATTGGGGCAGGCGCTATCTACGAGGCCAGCCGTATTCTTGTACAATTCTACGAAGCTTTGAGAAACGAAGAGAACCTGACGTTCAGCCCGGGAGTGATTCTGGGCGGCACGACCATAGACTATGAAGATGATATGAAAACCGGAACAGCCTTTGGAAAAAGCAATGTTGTCGCCAAAGATGCCCTCGTAACAGGCGACATACGTGCCATCTCGCCGGAGCAGTTGACAAAGGCACAAGAAGTAATGTTTGGCATTGTTAAAAAGCATCTACCACAGACAACCGCGGAACTCGTTTTCAATGAGGGTTATCCACCCCTGGCACCTACGCCGGGCAGCCAACAGTTGCTGAAGTATTTTGACAAAGTGAGCAAGGACCTGGGTTATGGCGGTGTTTCACCCGTAAGTCCGCGCGATGCTGGGGCCGCCGATATCTCATTTACGTCTGGGTATGTAGACATGGCAATGGATGGGTTGGGACTGCGTAGCACGCATGGACATACCGTTGACGAGACAGCGGATCCGCGGAGTCTGGCAATTCAGGCGAAGCGATCTGCAATCCTACTGCATAGATTAACGGCGGATAAATTGGTGCCACAACGTTGAAGAATAACGCATCGGTTTGACTTGACCAAACGGTCAATCACTACCCATGATTTTTAATAAGGTGGTAATCCAATTTTTTCCAGGAGTTTCGCGGTCCTTGGATCTTTGTTGAACTCGGGCATATCCTGAGTAAGTGCCTTTATCCATAACATGTGGCCTTCGCTGTGTTCAATAGCTTTCTCAAAGTATTGAAACGCAGTATCAAATTCTCCCATTGATGCATACACTATTCCGAAATTACTACTCGTACCAATAGGGTCTCCCTCGATAATTTTCATTTTTTCGATAACTTCAACGGCCTTCAATTTCTCTCCCATCATTCCATAGGTAACTCCCAGATTGCTTAGATTAAAAGTCCCCGGATTCAAAGTGCATGCTAGCTCCAACTCTGAAATTGCTTCCTGATACTTTTCTACTTTTCCATAGGCTATTCCGACCCACATGTGGCCACCAAAGAAATTCGGCTCCGTATCAATCAATCTTTCTCCTACCTCCAACACTTTCTCATGATCACCAGCCGCCCAGGGTACAGCAGCCAAATACCAAACATTGAGTAATGAGAATGGATCAAGGCTATCAGCTATTTTGGAATGTTCGATTGCTTCTGCATAATTACCCTTTAGGACGGCACAGTAGGCCAGTTGCACGTGACACTCTGCGCTGTTTGGATTGATGGCCATGGCTTTTTTGAATTCGTTGACTGCTTCTTTTATTTTCCATTCCCAGTGTAACTTTATCCTGCCTACTGCGATGTGACTATCAGGAATTTCGCTGTCCAACTGAAGCGATTGCTGCGCCGCCTGCCGCGCCTCTTTCAACCCTTTTGCAGGGGGCATCCAACTAAAATCCCTTAAATTCATGTAACAAAATGCCTTCGCGGCGTAAGCTACGGCATAGTTTGGGTCTTTAGCTATTGCTGCCTCCAGGTATTCAATGGCCTTCATAAATCCATCCGGAACAAATTTATTATAGTGAAAACGCCCATTGAGATATAACTGATACGCTTCGATATTGTCGGTGTACTTCTTTAAAACGGCATCTCGTTCGGTACCAAATAACTTTATTTTTACAGCATTCAGAATGGCCAGTGAAACTTCATCCTGGATAGCAAAAATGTCTTTTAATTCCCTGTCAAACTTTTCGGAATAAAGATGAAACCCATCTGCTACTTTGATGAGCTGTGCTGTAATGCGCAGTGTGTTGCCCGATTTTCGCACGCTTCCTTCAAGCAGATAACCTACTTTCAGCTGCTCGCCAATCAATTTCAAATCCAGGTTCTTCCCTTTGAAAGCAAAAGAAGAAGTTCGCCCGATCACTTTCAATTCCGATACCTGCGCTAACATGTTAATGATCTCTTCACTGATACCATCGCTAAAAAACTCCTGTTCGGGATCGCTGCTCATGTTAGCAAAGGGCAAAACCGCGATGCTGTTTTCAACAACAGGCACAATAGGTTTTTTGGGCACTAATATTTCACTGCCCGAAATCATCACCTGGTATAACCTGACCGGTTGACTTACGTTCTTCAGGATTTCCTCCTTTACAAACTGCGTTTTAATCTCCTTTTTGTTGGTGATGTTGT
>JAOUDZ010000197.1 GCA_029858965.1 Cyclobacteriaceae bacterium | reverse complement strand
GAAAAAAGAATTGGCGAGGGTGAGGTCATCAAAGCCTACAATCCGATTTGCGGCGACCGGTTTGAATTATATATGACCGTTGACCAACACAAGATTAGTCAACTGCATTTTCATGGCTTTGGCTGTGCAATTTCGAAGGCTGCAACTTCCATCCTGACAAAATCATTGGAAGGTAAAACATTAGACGAAGCCCTGTCTGTTTGCAACAATTTTCTGGGCTTCATTAACAAAGAGGTACATGTTGATCAATTGGTATTACCAGATGATTTTCTGGCTTTTTCTGGTGTGCATGATTTTCCAGAGCGCTATGATTGTGCCACACTTGCGTGGAAAGAGATGAAAAAGTTTCTGCAGTCAATGATATCCAAAAGATGATTTTCCAACAGGGGGGAATCCCGTGTTATGCTGAGATTACATTCTTAAGAAGTTCGCAAAAGGCATCTCAGATGGACGATGGTTCCCCTGCCCAAACGTGCGATTTCACAAATATTCATTCTTGGCTTTTATCACGGCACCCATAATACTGAAGGCAATTTCTTTGGCCCCTTTGGCATTGATATCCAGTCCAATAGGTGCGTCGATGCGGGCAATGTCTTCCGCTGTAAAACCCTTTTCAAGAAGCCTGCCTGTGCGTTTCTCGTGATTTTTTTTGCTTCCCAGAGCGCCAATGTAGGCTACTTTTTTACGCAACAAAACCTGTAAGGCATCATCATCTATTTTGGGATCGTGCGAAAGGATGACAGCATAAGTGTTGGTATCCAATTCCATTTCATTCAATACTTCGGAAGGATATTTTTCAAAAACCTGGTCGGGCCTAATCGCAAAGGTTGTTTTCTTGACAAACGTACCGCGCGGGTCAATCACAATCGTTTCAAAATCAAATTGACTGGCAAATTGCACGAGGTCTGCTGTAACGTGTGCCGCTCCGATGATGAGCATCTGGCTTCGTCGTGGAAACACGTGGATAAAATATTGTACATCTCCAACAGTCAAGTTTTCGTGTGCACGTTTCTCAACTGCACGCAGGGCTTTTGTCAAAACTTCCTGGGGCAGTTCGGCGCCAATTGTCTTTCCATCCGGTGTTACCAGCGTATTTTTGTCATCCTCATCACTGAGCAACGTTACAAGAACGCAAGTTTTATTGTCAGCCAGTAGCTGCTGGAGTTTCAATGCAACTTTCTTTTCTGGAGTATCCACTGCTGTAAACCAGGGTTGAAGATATACTTGTATTTTTCCACCACAACTCAATCCCACTGCCCAGGCATCATCATCACTTACCCCATAGAACAGCCGCTTTCCACGGCTAGCCCCCATTATTGATTTTGCCTCTTTCAGAACAGCACCTTCCACGCATCCTCCACTTACAGATCCTGCCATATCCAAATCACCCGAAATAAGCATGGAAGAGCCAACTGGGCGCGGTGAGGAGCCCCAGGTTTGAATTACACGCGCCAGGACCATGGGTTTATTTTGTGCCGCCCACGTATTGATTTGCTTTAGCAAAGCTTTCATCTTGTTTCAGTTTTAAAAACGAACTACATTTGGTTTCGCGGTATAAAATCGAAGTTAAACAATTCTGAATGCAAGCGAAGTCAATCCTTTGTAAATGCCCATCAGAAAGGAATGCGAAAGTTAAGAATTCGCACGCATCCCTCGTCAGCGCGCTGCTTATCGCGCTCATTCCCAAGTGCCCATTTTGCATTTTGGCCTATTCCACTGCCATAACGGTGTGCAGTGCGAAGGCAATGCCGCACATTCCCGGATGGACGTCCTACGTAAGCATTTCACTGGCCGTGATAACACTGTTTATCGTTTTGTACAACTACAAAGGAACAAGGACGCTGATCGCATGTGCGACTATTTTGCTTGGAGCAGCGCTTATTTCGCACAGTGAATTGTATTCGGGCAATATTGCGGAATATTATACTGGCAGTGTTGCTCTTTTTACGGGGATCTGGGCAAACGGAAGTTTCCTTTTTATTGTTAGAATGTTTAGATCAAAGATTCTGAAGCAGACGCGGAGGATTAGTGTTCATCATGGTTAAAATCAGATTCACATCGGCATTAAAGCGATTTTTCCCTTCACTCACCGAAATCCAGACGGAGGGGACTACGGTCAAAGAAGTTTTACAAAACATTGAAAAAATTCATCCAGGCATTACCACTTATCTGGTAGATGACAACGGTCGTCTACGCAAACACATTAACATATTTGTGCAGGGAGATTTAATCAACAATCCTGAAACCCTGGAAGATACCCTAAAAAACGACGATGAAGTGCTGATTCTGCAGGCACTATCGGGGGGATAATCCTGGCTTCTTACTATGCATACTAGACTCCTTGCTGGTACTTCCAAAGGGCTTATTGTCCTGAGTAATGAGAGCGGAAGCTGGAAGATTGTTAAAGTTTTCTTCGAAGGGCTCCCGGTTTCAATGCTGTACATTGATGAGCGTACAAATACCTGGTGGGTTGGTATTGGACACAGGCACTGGGGAGAGAAACTGCATTTCTCAACAGACGACGGGATGACCTGGCTGGAGTCCAGCACACCCAGTTTCAAGGATTATTTTTTCCGACCAGGGATGCCTGCAACGCTAAAAAAGCTGTGGGTAATGCAGCATGCTGGCACCGATAAGCCCGGTTGCTTATGGCTTGGCACCGAACCCGGTGGCCTGTTTTTCAGTAGTGACAGCGGGAAATCCTGGCAGCTGACAGAAAGTCTTTGGAACCACCCAAGCCGGGTTGACGATAAGCAATGGTTTGGGGCAGGTAAGGATTTTCCCTTCATTCACTCTATTGTTATCGATCCTCGGAATAGCAACCATGTTTTTATTGGTATTAGCTGCGCAGGGGTATTTAGGACCATTGATGGCGGAAAAAACTGGCAGGCAAAAAATAAGGGCCTTTTTGCCACATATCTGCCTAATCCAAGTGCCGATGTGGGACACGACCCGCATAAGTTGCTGCAATGCCAGGCCCGGCCGGACGTTATCTGGCAACAAAACCACTGCGGCATTTTTCGCACGGAGGATGCCGCAGAGAATTGGGTCGATGTTTCAGGAAAGAATGGATTTCCCTCCTACGGTTTTGCGTTAGCCATTGATAATGAGAACCCTGAAGTGGCGTGGGTTATACCTGCCCAAAGTGATGAAATGCGCGTTCCATGTGACTTGAGGCTCACAATATGCAAAACCACCAATGGGGGAAGCAGCTGGGCCTCCGTTAACGCTGGACTTCCGGCTTCTTATTCGTTTGATCTCGTTTTGCGCCAAGCTTTCGATAAGAGCCAAAAAACCCTCGCATTCGGTACCAATAATGGAAACCTTTACCTTTCAGAAAACGATGGGGAAAGCTGGCAGACTATCTCACAAAATCTGGCCACGGTGAATTGCATTATCTTTTGTTGACCGTTCATAAAAAATGCCACCGTTTGTACAAATGATAGCATATATTTTTTAACTTCCCCATCTCATATTTTAACCCAAAAAAAATAATAAACCAATATTTGTATGATCCCTGCAGCATTTGACTATTCCACACCATCAACGTTAAACGAAGCACTTGCTTTGTTGAAACAATATGGTGACGAAGCGAAAATTCTGGCAGGCGGCCATAGTCTCATCCCCATGATGAAACTTAGGTTTGCCTCGCCGCAGCACCTCATCGACATTAACAACATCCCTGGCTTGTCGTACATTAAAGAAGATGGCGGTTTCCTGAAAATTGGTGCACTCACCCGTGAGGTTATGCTGGAAGATTCGGATCTGATCCACAAGAAGTATCCGATATTCATTGATGCGACAAAACTTATTGCCGATCCACAAGTGCGCAATATGGGAACGATTGGGGGTAATATTGCCCATGGCGATGCGGCCAATGATCATCCTGCTGTAATGCTTGCTCTCCGCGCTGAAGTAGTGATTACCGGGGAATCTGGTGCACGCACGGTACCCATAGACGAGTTCTTTTTTGGTTTTTATTCTACGGCGGTTCAACCAGGCGAAATCCTGACTGAGATAAAAATTCCAATCCCGGGGAAGGGGAGCGGGGGTGCGTAT
>JAOUDZ010000196.1 GCA_029858965.1 Cyclobacteriaceae bacterium | reverse complement strand
TAACGATTTGACTATGTGCGCTAATAACAAACAACGTTAATCCAACAAGAAAGTAGACTTTCTTGAAGATTAGTAACATGGAATGAAGTTAGGGAAAATATGAAATAGCGGCAAATGAAAAAGAGGAATTTTTCATAGGTTACCAGGGTGAAATTCTTCGTCATGTCGGGGTTCTCTGCCATGTCGAGACAGGGGCTTTATCTTATCATGTCATCCGCTAAAGTGAGACAGGTGTAGAGGCTGCGTATTTTAAAAGTTGCGCAGCGCCTTCTTCGAAACATCCCCAGCTTCGAACGAATTTGAAATACCTGCGAACGCTATAAAACGGCTCTCCCAAAGGAGAGATACACGTGTGGCGCGCTGATTAAGTGTGTAATCGAGGGGGTGTCTCGAAGAACGTGTGGTACCAGATTGGGTGCGTAGGCTCGACATGACGGAACTTAGTAGAGGGTGTTTCGAAGAAAGGACAGCGACAGATTAGGTGTGGACCAGGGTTAGGTTGTCCGTCATCCTCTAAAGCACATCAAGTGCTTCAAACCTGGAATAATTGCTTTTGAACTCCGGTACAATCTCTTTCATGAGTGCTACCAGCTTCAATTCATTCCTGTCGCCAAGCAAATCTTCCAGTAAATCCAGGTTCAGGCAGATCTCATTGTATATGTACTCGGATACTTTTGCCTTTAAAATCTTGCTATGGTGCGTAGGCATCGTATTCTCCTTGTCATTCAACAGCTCTTCGTACAACTTCTCACCATCACGCAGCCCTGTAAAAACGATCTCAATATCTTTCCCCAATTCTTTTCCAGATAGCATGATGGTTTTCTTGGCCAGGTCAAAAATCTTCACCGGCTTGCCCATATCAAAAATGAAGATCTCTCCACCCTGCCCCATGCATCCTGCCTCGATAACCAGTTCACAGGCCTCTGGTATGGTCATAAAATACCTGGTAATCTCGGGGTGCGTCACGGTGACCGGTCCGCCCTTAATGATCTGCTCTTTGAAGATGGGTATCACCGAACCATTGGATCCCAGCACATTTCCAAAGCGCGTGGTAACGAAGGAAGTCCTACCCAGTCCCATGCGGCGATAATGCACGTCCAGGGATTGTACGTAGATCTCAGCAATACGTTTGGTACATCCCATTACATTGGTGGGATTAACCGCCTTATCGGTGGAGATCATCACGAACTTTTTCACCTTGTGGTGCATCGCCAGATCAGCAAGCGTGCGCGTACCAAAGATGTTAACCATCACCGCCTCAGAGGGGTTGCTTTCCATTAAGGGAACATGCTTGTACGCTGCGGCATGAAAGACTATTGCGGGTTTGTAATCGTAGAAAATGGAATCTATGCGGTGCTTGTTGCAGATATCCGCCACGAAAACAAATATGTCTGTTTGTTGATTCTTATCGCGAAGCTCGCGCTCAATCTGATATAATGGCGATTCCGCCTGGTCAATGAGTATCAGCGTACGTGGCTTGTATGTCAGTGCCTGGCGGGCTATTTCCGAACCGATAGAACCTGCAGCCCCCGTAATGCAAATCACGCCGTCGTGAATCTCTCCTTCAATTGCAGGGTTGTCCAGCGTGATAACCTCCCTGCCCAGCAGGTCTTCGATGTTGATATCCCGGATTTGGGCCAGATCCCACTCGTTGCGCAGCCATTTCTCAAAAGAGGGAACGTAACTCACCTTGATGTGGTGATGCAACGCCTGGTCTACAATTTCATTCTTGCGCTCTATGGTGAGGCTTTTTGTGGCGATCACCAATTTCTTGATCTTGTGTTTCTTTGCCAGTTCCGGAAGGCTCGTGAAATTATAAATCCGGGTTCCGCTAATTTCCTTGCTGCTCTTTTTCACATCATCATCCAGAAACGCCACGAGTTTATACTGGCTGGACACATCTGCGTCAATGGCCTGCTTGGTTAGAAAGCCCGCAACGCCGGCGCCAAAGATTACTACCGGGATGCGTTCGCCGGCATCCGACTTGATGTACGAAAAAACATTTTTTACGAAGAGCCTGTACTGATACAGCAGCAGCGACGATATAAAGAAGGATATAAATACTACGGAATAAGGAATAACATTTCTATCAAAATTATAATAGTAAACAAGATTGAATACGACCACCAGTCCGAGGCTGAGCAATTCAGTACCGACTATTCGCAGTCCGTCTTGTATGCCTGTGTAGCGCACGATGCCGGCGTAACTTTTAGTGAAAAAAGTTGAAATCAGCGCTGCTACTATGCAAAGTAGTATGCCCAGCAGCGGCCGGAATTGCATGATTTCTTCTATATCAAAATTGAACCTCAGCAGAAAGGCCAGGCCTACGGAAAAAACAATTAAAAGCTGGTCGATGAGGATAACTACACCGCGTGGAAGAACTGTGAGTTTCGTGAACAGTTTTTGTATCAACTGGGGTTATCCTTTTTGTTTCTATTCTTTAACAAGCGGGATATGCCGTATGCACCCCCGCCGATAAGGAGGTATTCTATGCCTGTGATTGGTACGGCATCCGGCGTTTGAGGTCCTCCGGCCTGTGGTTGCCCGAAGGATAATTCAGTACTAATGGCAACGAAGATCAGAATCCTAACGCCAACCGCAAATAATCTCATTTAATTACAACTTTAGATTTCTCATGGATAACACCATTATCCGAAACTATTGTCAGAACATAAGTTCCCGGTGACAATTCCTTAATGTCGATTTCTATAAGATTATCTCTCGACGTAAATTTCTCATCCTTTACCAATTGACCGCGAATGGAATGTAGCAAAATATTGCCAGACAAACCGTCTGAGAGCAGGTTGTAAACATCTACTTTCAGGAATTCTGAAGCCGGGTTAGGAAATATACGCGATAGCCCTTCATTAACAATAAGGGCTTCAGACCGAAGCTCACAAACATCATCCTGCACGACCACCGAATAAGATCCACGCACTGTAGGCGTGAAGCGCTTACCCGTTGCGCCCGCAATCAACGTTTCATTCAAGTACCACTGATTTCCATCCTCGTAGTTCGAAATCAGTCGATTATCCTCCTTCACGATTACAGGGATAGTTTTCTGATCAGTAAAATCAAAGACCAGCTGAAATCTTTCTGAGCCATAAGATTTCTCATCCGACGTTACTTCAAATGTATACACCTTGCCTTTTTCAATAGCCTGTGTTTTTTGCGTGAAAAAATCCACCAACGAAATAGAATTCACGTCATTAAACGATTCTATACCTTCGAAATTGAGGGAATAGGTCCCAGGATCAATATTGGTAATATCTATTTTTACATTCGATGTGCAGGCCGATTTTGGTAAAACGTTTGATGCAAGTTTTGCCCCTCCGTTGGTAATCGTGGTAATATTAAAAATCGGGTTCTTCATTTTATAGGCATCAAATTCATTATCGAATTCAGCTGAAGCGCCTTTCTTGAATTGGACCAAAGCGACGTCGTAGTACTTTTCTGAATTAAGAGTCACCAATAATCTGGAAGTCTCCTCTTCAAATGCCTTCCGGTAGAAGCCAGGGTTCGGATCAATGACTTTTGTTGCTCCCGTTGACGTTAAAAGTGGCGCCCCATTCGTTTGCACCCAAAAGCCCTGACCCTGCGCGATGACGGAACCATCAATGTTTGTTAAGCGGTAGGCAGAACCTTCTTCATCCCAAACAGACGCAACAGCATTTACGTTTGTCTTTACCCAGCCTGAAGCACTTTCCCAATCTATTGGGCTGGCATAAGGGTTGGGAACAAAATTCCATCCTACATCACTAGGCAATGGACCGTTGTTGTTATAGGTTACATTATAATTATATGAAGACTTATCTTGTTTCAACAATGGACCTCTGACAGAAATCGTAATGGGGCCACTATCATACATCCATGCTGAAAATCCTTTTCCGTCAGGCAAAGTGCCAGAATTTACATAGCTAAAGCCTTGTTCAACATTACCTGGCGTGGCTTCAGTATAATACGCCAAAGACTTGTTTTTTAAGGTTAAAGATAATCCCAAGGCAGCGTGCGTTACACCAGTTACCGGAAAAGCGATATTTCTCCACCTTTTTATTATGGAAT
>JAOUDZ010000096.1 GCA_029858965.1 Cyclobacteriaceae bacterium | reverse complement strand
GGCGTGGCAAGAATACCGACCTGGTCCAGTTTGGTTTTATAAACCTTGGCATCCTTTAAGTGAATGTGGTGCAGCCGATCTTTAAAATCATACAGCGGCTGCACGTAATCCATCTGTTGCCAGATCATGTGCGAGGGGTCATAATTCAACCCGAAATTCTTGTTGGGTATTGTTTCAAACATACGTCTCCATATCGCCGGACTGATGGCCAGGTTTTTTCCCCCGGGCCATTCGTCTCCGGTAAAAAACATCGGGCAATTTTCTATTCCAATTTTGATTCCATTTGAATCTGCAAACTGTATGATATCAGGCCACACCTTTTCAAACCGATCAAAATTTTCCTGGATGCTTTTTGTATAATCCCGTCCGATAAATGTATTCACAACCTTCACACCCAGAAGCGCCGCAGCTTTGATGACTTGCCTGAGATGATCAATATATACTTTTGCTTTCTCAGGATCAGGATCCAGCGGGTTTGGATAGTAGCCCAGCCCGGAGATATAGATGTTCTTCTCCTGAAGCAATCGATGGAGTTCATCAACACGGTTCTTGTCAAGCGTATCCGCGTTGATATGTGTTACACCGGCATAGCGTCTTTCAGCTTTTCCCTCCGGCCAGCACATCAGCTCCACACATCTGAATTGGTGAAGGGCAGCGAAATCGATTACTTCCTCCACGGTCCGGTCGGCGAGGATTGCACTTACAAATCCCAGGTCATGCATAGCTCAACGTTTTTATCTTCATGTGCTCAATCGAATACAGCGATTTACCTGATTGTCATCATTTCATAATGGCCGTTGTGCAAATCGGCGCAAGACCATGGTGGATAATTAATAATCAGGCGCATACTCAAACCTACCGCATTTAACTTGTACGTACAAGTTTGTTTGCCTGGCTTCAGCCAACATTTTGCCAATGAATCCCGCCGATTGGTTTAATGCCGCGTACTGCGCTACCGCCTGAAAAAAAAGATCGGTGGCGGTTTGAAAATGGGGAATACGCTCCTTTCAAAAAATGAGTTATCTTCTGCTTCATATTTATCCAGGTCAACAGTCCGGCGGACACTTTCACAATTAGAGAAAGAAGGCTATATTGATATTTACCAGGAATCATTGTTATGACAACAACAGAACAGAAACTCACCGGACATTTTATAGGAGATCAGCAGCACACACCGGCAGGCGAGGACATCATCGATGTTTTTTCGCCTCTTGACGGAAGCTTGCTGGGTGCAGTGCCGGCGGCGTCACGCCAAACAACAGACCAGGCGGTGGCAGTGGCGCAGCATGCTTTTGAGCGTTGGTCGGTTACACCCATCAAGGAACGTGTACAGGTCCTATTTCGCTTTAAGCACTTATTAGAGAAAAACATTGATGAACTTTCAAATCTGATTCATCGTGAAAATGGGAAAACAATATCCGAAGGACGAGCTGAAATCGAAAAAGGAATAGAGGTGCTGGAATTTGCTTCATCCCTGCCACAGCTATTCGAACAGGAAAAATTAGAAGTCAGCAGTGGTGTTGACTGCGAATACAAACGATATCCCCTGGGTGTGGTACTTTCCATTACACCATTCAACTTCCCGGCTATGGTACCCATGTGGACGATACCTATTGCTATTGGATGTGGTAACACATTTCTATTAAAACCATCAGAACAGGTGCCGCTAACTTCGGTACGCCTCGGTGAATTGTTTTCCAAAGCCGGATTGCCCACCGGTGTCTACAATGTATTGCATGGCCGTCAGCAAACCTCAGAAATGCTCATTGATCATCCAGGTATTCGGGCTATAAGTTTCGTAGGATCAACCGCGGCAGCCCAATCGGTTTATAGACGCGCCGCCGCCCTTGGAAAGCGCGTGCTTGCATTGGGGGGGGCAAAGAATCACCTCGTGGTTGTACCCGATGCCGATAGGGAAATTACAGCCAAAAATGTTGTCGCCTCCGCCATGGGTTGTGCCGGGCAACGGTGTATGGCTGCAAGCGTGCTGATACTCGTAGGTGACACCGGTGATATGTTAGATCGTATCATCAATGAAGCAAAAAATATAAAAGTTGGCAGTGACCTGGGCGCAATTATCAGTGATCGTGCAAAGCAACGTATAGAAGGTTATATTACAAGAGCAGCCCAGCGCGGTCATGCAGTTCCGGTAGATGGACGAAATACCACTGTGGTGGGAAAAGAAAACGGATGGTATGTTGGACCTACAATTATTGCAGGTGTAACGCCCTCGGATGAATGTGCTTGCGATGAGATCTTTGGGCCCGTACTTTCCGTTATTAATGTTTCTACCCTGGAAGAAGCACTTACAATAGAAAATAATAATCCCTATGGAAATGCAGCCTCCATATATACCACATCGGGCGCAGTGGCCCGGCATTTTTCTGAACACGCCAATGCGGGGATGGTAGGTGTAAATATTGGTGTTCCTGTTCCGCGTGAACCTTTTTCCTTTGGCGGATGGAATCAATCGCGGTTCGGTGCCGGCGATATCACCGGTATGGATGGCATACGCTTCTGGACAAAACTTAAGAAAATTACTACAAAGTGGTCTGCCACGGCATCTAAAAACTGGATGTCTTAAGCCAAGAAAAAAACACCGGCCGTAGTGCCTAATCCGTATTACAGAAAGTAAAAAGGAATTAAACGATAATGAAATGAAGGCAGCAGTTTATCATGGCAAAGAAGATATCCGGGTGGAAAATGTTGCGGATCCCAAACCCGGCGAAGGAGAACTGCTTCTGCAAATTGAAGCTTGCGCTGTGTGCGGTACCGATCTGCGGACATACCGCAACGGAGATAAGAAGATTGAGCCCCCTCGGATTCTCGGTCATGAATTTTGTGGTACTGTAATCGAATCGCGCAATTCAGCCAGCAACGTCAAGGTAGGTGATCGGGTTGTGATGTACATTGTGCTTTCATGTGGCCAGTGCAAATACTGCCGCGGGGGTCGTGAGAATTTATGCATTAACCGCACGACCATGTCCTATCACCACGACGGTGCCTTTGCCCCCCTTGTACGGATTCCGGCGAAAGCAATACTGCGCAACAGCATGTTTAAAGTTGAAACACATCAAACTTCCCAGCAAATGAGCCTGGCGGAGCCGTTGGGTTGTGTAACGAATGCACATGATCATCTCCATATTGGCCTGAAAGACCGGGTAGTAGTCATCGGATCAGGACCGATTGGTGCGATGCATGCTGTACTGGCACGCTTGCAGGGAGCGCAGTCGGTGTACATGATTGATGTTAATCAGAAGCGTCTGGACATGATGAAGCGCTTTGATATTAATGGCACAATACTGAGCACAAAAGCGGGCAGCCATCTGGAAGAGGGTCTCGAAGTAACCGATGGTGAAGGGTTTGACGTTGCCATTGTTGCGGTAAGCAGTGCCTTTGCACAGGCAGATGCCCTGGAACTTGCCGGCAAAGGCGCGCGCGTTGAATTTTTCGGAGGGCTTCCAAAATCCAATCCGATTGCTGCGCTCAATACAAATCACCTTCATTACAAGGAATTGATCGTCAGTGGTTCATATTCTGAAAAGCTCAGTGATTTTAAGGCTGCCTATCACCTCATACAAAGCGGGCGATTCCCAGCCGATAAATTTATTACACATGAACTGCCCACCGATCGCATTCATGAGGCATTTACCATGATGGAAAACGGAGATGCGCTGAAAGTCTGTATCAACCCTCAATTGAACTAAGGTATATGGCAACATCAACGCAGCTCCCTATCCAGTCTGGAATGAAAGCGGCTACGGGCTTGAACCTTCACGCAAACCGGTTTTTGAAAACAAAACACATTAAAGTCGAGCTGTTGTAAACGCTCTTCCAATCCTTTACCCAACCCATATGCTCTGTACTTCACTTCAGTCACGTATCGTCTTTCAGCATGCATTGCAGCACGAGTATGCAATCCTGGCCATCAATGCCGACAGTCATGCAGCTATTGTCGATTGTCTTGTAGCAGCCGATCTTGTAGGTGCGCCTGTTATCATTGAAACCAGCCTGTGGCAACTGAAAGGAAGGAGCTTCGGCGCAGACGATGCTGTCATGGGGCTGGCGCGTTATATTTCAAGTTTGATGATTTTGGCCAACAGCAATCGGTTCAAGCATATTCCTGTGATCTTTCACACCGATCACATCAAGGGTCCGGAAACGATAAACATTCTGAAATCCGCCATTTGCGGAATTGAATTTGGCGCGCCCGGAAAGACCATTCCGCTCCGTGCTTCCACCATATCCCTGGATGCGTCTGAATTCACAGAGGATGAAAATATCGATCACATTTTATTACTTTGTCGTATAGCAGCCGAGGCTGACGTACCCGTTACCCTTGAGATGGAAAGCGCCGTTGACGACCGGATTACCACGGCGGAAGAAACACGCAGGCTACTCGGCATAGTTGAAGAAAAATTCCCGGGGCACATCCACCTTTGGGCACCAGGAGTAGGTACTAAGCATGGCTTTGGTGAAAATATGAGTTTTACCCCTGCTACTATTGAAACACATCGAAAACTTACGAAAGCTGTAACCGGACGGGAGATCGGCATTGCATTACATGGGAGCACGGGGATGAGCACAGGGCATTTGCGCGATGCCGCCAAGGCAGGCGTTGTTAAAGTGAATTGGAGCACCGAATCACTGCTTATCCGTTCTGAAGCTGCGCGAGCATATTACAGTCAAACCAACAAATTTGACAAGAAAGATCCTGGCTGGAAAAATGCCGTAATGGACAATGGGGTGTCCACTTTTATTGCTGAAAAATACATCAACAAGGTTATGGATCGCATGAACACGCTCGGCGGAACAGATAAAGCTAAAAATCTGATTTCAATTCTTTAACTTAATGACCCGGAGACAATCTATGATCATACCAATAATTTAAGAACTGCTTATGAACCTGACTGTAAGAATCCAGCTTTCGGTGATGATGTTCCTTCAATTTTGTGTGTGGGGCGCATGGTACGGTCAACTGAGTAAGTACCTCACGAATCAACTCGGTGCAACCGGCGATCAGGTTGGTCTGGCCTATGCGGCGTTTTCAATTGCGATGGTTGTGGCACCGTTCTTTATAGGCATGCTGGCCGACCGATATTTTGCCGCGCAGCGCGTATTGGGTGTATTGAACCTCGCGGGCGCAGCCATTTTGTTTTGGATTACACAGATTACAGATCCGGGTCTTTTCTTTTGGGTCTTTCTGCTGTATTGTCTGACGTTTGCACCTACTATTGCCCTGACAAGTTCTATTGCCTTGCAACAAATGAATTCACCGGAAAAGGAGTTTCCTTCGATCAGACTGTTTGGTACCCTGGCCTGGATCTTTATCACAAATGTTGTTGGCTTCCTTGGTATTGGTGATAGCGTTTCACTCTTCTATCTCTCTATAGCATCAGCGCTCACGATCGGAATTTTTTCCTTCTTCCTGCCGGACACACCGCCTTCAGCCACAGAGAAACCCTCTTTTGCTCAAATCATCGGCAAGGATGCGTTTGTGTTGTTCAAGGATCGCTCCTTCAGCATTTTCTTTATTTCTTCCATAGCCATATGCATACCGCTTTCATTCTACTATACCTGGGCTAATCCTTCATTAACCGACAGCTATATTGCAGCATTTCCATCTGCAGACCACAACTCTTTTAATATAGAGAACAAGATGTCTCTTGGACAGGTATCTGAAGTCTTTTTCCTGCTTATCCTTCCCTTACTCTACGTCCGTCTTGGTGTTAAGAAGATACTGATCATCGGATTGCTGGCATGGATAATTCGTTTCATCTTTTTTGGCGTTGGGGATGCGGGTAACAGTGCGTGGATGTTCTACACCGCAATCTTGTTGCACGGTGTATGTTTTGATTTCTTTTTCGTTACCGGTCAGATTTACACTGACAACAAAGCGGGGTCAAAAATCAAGTCGCAGGCCCAGGGCCTGATTACGCTGGCAACCTATGGATTCGGGATGTTTATTGGGTCTGTTATCGCCGGAAAAGTTAAAGACATGTATACTGATGCCGCAATTACGAATTGGCTTTCTGTTTGGTTGGTTCCCGCAGGAATTGCAGCCGGGGTCTTGGTACTCTTTGTTTTTTTCTTCAACGATAATAAGAGAGCGGCTACTTGACTTCTATTAAAAGAATTTCCACACCCTATTGGAAAATTATTATATTGGCCGATTATCACCTAACCCTAACCCTATACTTATGACCAGCCTCGCCGCACAAGTCGAGCTAACCCCTATTAGCCTGGCCGACCGAATAAATTCCCTTGACGTAATCCGAGGAATAGCCTTGCTGGGAATTTTGCTGATGAATATTACCGGCTTTGGCCTTGCATATGCCTATTCTGATCCAACTAGTTCCGGTGGGGCCACTGGTTGGAACCTGAATGTTTGGATTATGGACAATATGTTCTTTGAGGGAACCATGAGAGGATTGTTTACGATGCTGTTTGGGGCAGGGTTTATCTTACAAACTTCACGTGGAGAAGAAAAAGGAGGTGGTATCGCTGTCGCTGACATTTATTACAGAAGAGTGCTGTGGCTCCTGCTCTTTGGAATTATACACGTATACGTTATGCTTTGGTACGGAGATATACTTTATCCCTATGCCATATTTGGCCTGATGCTATTCCCCGTGCGAAATACCGCAGCAAAGCACTTGCTTGCAGCGGGACTCGTCCTCCTCTTGTGTGGAAGCTTAATCTCTGTAAAGCATTATCATGACAATCTTACCTTGCAAAGCGAGGGCGTCGCTGCAGCAACCGCGAAAGCACAGGGGGATAGTTTGACCCGCAAAGAAAAAAAGGCCCTTGGCAATTGGGCGGATTTTCAAAAACAAAAGAAAACGGAAGAAGAAGTAGAAGAAGCCAACGAGAAAAATAGGGCTGGCTATGGCTCAATCGTGATGTCACGGCTTGGCGTAAACGAATTTATGCAAAGCACGCTTGTCTATGAATTCTGGGTATGGGATATTCTGCCATTGATGTTAATCGGAATGGCTTTTTTTAAATGGAAGATATTTCAGGGTGAGCGGACTAAGAGATTCTATCTGAGTTTGATGTTGGCGGGATACGCAATCGGACTATCCGTAAACTACTATGAAACACGAATGGAAATTGCCGGTGGCTTTGATTTAATTATTCAAAGTAAAGCGGAACAGACCTACCAATTGGGGAGAATATTTACAATCCTGGGACATATTGGATTATTTATGTTTTTTATAAAATCAGGGGCCTTAAAATTTTTGCAGAACGCATTATCTGCGGTTGGGAAAATGGCATTGACTAATTATCTGATGCATACTGTTATTTGCACCACTTTTTTCCTCGGCTTTGGCTTTGGTATGTTTGGAAAGCTTCAGCGCTATGAACTTTATTATGTTGTCATTTTAATTTGGGTTGCACAACTAATCTATAGTCCTATTTGGTTAAGATACTTCAAATATGGCCCCGCAGAATGGGCCTGGAGGAGTCTGACTTACCTGAAAAAACAACCCTTTAGAATTTCTTAATTTCTCAGAACCTTTTTGAAATGCCCAAATTCATCAGACCATTTCTGCCGAAACCCATTTCTGCATAAAAGGCCCATGATTTCCCGTACCGGATGCCGAAGAAATTCAGCTGGTACGCAATGAACGGCCCTGAATCGTCATGACTGGATGAATCAGCCGTTTGGTCGAAGATGTAGGCACCCCCAAGGGCAACACCGGAGTACAACTGAAGCTGGGCTTTGTTCACGTAGTAATAGTCCATACGGCATGACAGGTTCGCAATAAAAAAACGATCACGTCTGATCTCACCCCCAGAATAATAACTGTTAATCTTCAACCCCATCAGATTAATCTCCGGGCCAACGGCGATTCGCTTTGAGAGGAAAAAAGTGCTGCCTAAAATGAAGGGCCCTACCGACGGGTAGTCAGAACTGACCGGCTCGCCACTTAGGGTAGACGCGAAATCGGTATACACATCTGAGAAGGCAGCGATAATTTGCATGTCTGACAGCAGACCATATCCTGCATGGACTTCATATTTTGAAGGCGCCGTAGTTTGGTTACTATTATCGGCAGCCTGCGCAAACAGGTTTTGAAAAGCTGAAAGGCTGATTATTGTGAACACTATCGTCACAATATTTTTCATAAACGCTTTTGAACTTCTTTGGCCCGAAAAACACGGTGCCCCCTGGCACAGCGCGGGAAAAGATAGGTTCGTAATGACATGGCAAGGAAACAAAAAAATAACGCATCAGAGATGACAAAAATCAAAAAAAGGCGTGATTGTCATCAACGCCTTGAATGATCCAGGGTATCTTCGCCTGTTTATCCTTCCAATACTGCCAGCACTTTTTCGCCGGTGAAAGGCATGTGCCGTAATGGCTTGCCGGTAAGCTTCAGAAAGGCATTGGCGATTGCACCGCCCATGAGGGGCAGGCTCAGCTCTCCCATGCTGGTGGGTGGAGCTGAAGACGGTATTTGGCTGATCTCAATGCTCTCTGGTGCATCTGCCATCCGTAGAATAGGGTAATCGTGAAAATTGGACTGCTGTACTTTCCCGTTCTTAAAGGTGATACTCTCATTCAGTACGCTGCTGATGCCCATCACTATACCGCCCTCCATTTGCGCTATCGCATTGTCCGGTTGAATAACCACCCCCGCATCGAAGGCCGCCCAAACGTGATGGACGCGGATCTTGCCGCTTTGGCGGTCCAGGGAAATCTCAACAACGCCCGCCGTATACGAGCCCCCGTAGTCGGAACAGGCTATGCCCCTGGCGCGACCTTTCGCCGGTGCGGTCGTCCAATTGCACATCGTCGCTACTTTGTCGAGTATGGTCAAATGCCGGGGGAGCTCCAGCATCATCCTGCGACGGTACTGGTATGGGTCAATCTTCTGATCAAAAGCAATCTCGTCGAGGAACGCCTCCTGAGCGAATTTATTCGGCCCATGTGAAACGGATCTCCAGTACACGGTGCGTACACCGTGATCGGTTAGTCGCAATTCCACATATTGATTGGGAATCTTGTAATAAGCCATAGGAACAGCACCGCCCTGTAATCTTTGATCGGGGCCGGCAATGTAATGCCGCCAACCTAACAGGTTCCCTTTTTGATCAACGCCAGCTTGCATGCGCTGAAGACTTATCGGGCGGTAGGATCCATATTGCAGATCATCTTCGCGTGTCCAGACTAATTTAACCGGCCGCCTAACCTTGTTCGACAAAACTGCTGCCTCTGCAGAAAATTCAACCTGGCGTCCGCCGAATCCACCGCCCAGGTAGCAGTTGTGGAACATCACCTTAGAGGGGTCTATTTTCAAGACTTCTGCAATGGCACTTTGGTCTGCGTCTGGCGCCTGCGTGCCTGCCCATGCCTCTGCAGTCTTTCCATCAGCAGCGACGGAAACCACGGCGTTCATAGGTTCCATCCGGGCGTGGTACAGAAAATCATTGCGGTATTCCCAGTCATACGTTTTATGCGCAGATTTTATAGCGTTTGCGGCATCCCCGGTGTTGAGAAGTTCCTTTCCTTTCAGGCTATCGTCATGCACCATATTGTGATAATCCGCGTAGACCATTTCGCTGTCAAATTTTTCCGCCTTCGCGCCGTCACTCCACTTGATCTGTAGCTTTCTTTTCGCCTTCAATGCTTGTTCAAATGTATTTGCCACGACACCGATGCCATGATCCAATGGCACGATATCCACCAGCCCTTCCGTTTCGCGCACTTCGTTTTCATTCAGAAGAGTTGGCGTTGATCCAAAGACAGGCGACCGGGTGATGGCACCGTAAACCATGCCCGGTACCTGAATATCCATGCCAAACTGAGCACTTCCATCCACTTTGAGCGGCACGTCAAAGCGCGGAAGTACCTTCCCGATCAGGCGGAAGTTTTCGGGCCGCTTCATGTCTTTTTCAGCAATCTGTGGGATCGCATCTGGTATTTTTGCAAAGGCGACGATCTCGCCGAAAGTCATCCGTTTATTGTTATCTCTGTTCACAACTTCACCAGGCTCTGTTTTCAGAGACGAGATGGGCACGCCCCATTTCTGGGCCGCATTGTACATAAGAATATACCGTGCTTGTGCACCGGCCTGCCGCAGGTTACTGTAGTAACCCCTGATCGTTCTGCTTCCCGCGGTGATCATCGGGCCGCCAAGTTTCCCACTCCATTGCATGCCATAGGTCTCGGGTATCACCGGCGCATTTTCAATATGTACGAGCTTCCAGTCGGCATCCAGTTCTTCCGCAATAATAACTGCGAGCGCGGTCATTGACCCCTGCCCCATCTCCGCCGCGGGATTGTAAATCGTAAGGCGCCCGTCCTTATCCAGTTTAACCCAGGCAGTGATTTGTTGAGGATCTATGGCGATTTCCTCGCCGTCCTTCGCCATCAGAAATTTCGGCACAAACGACCCGGCCGTAATGACGATGCCAAGGCTGCCCGCAGTGGCGATAAAACGGCGCCTGGTGATCGTTGAACCCGCTGCTGTTGTTTCTTCTGTTTTCATTGCTTCTCTGATTTTGATGCTGCACTTTCAATGGCTTTCACGATACGTACGTACGTGCCGCACCGGCACAACACTCCATTCATGTGTGACACGATTTGCTCCCGGTTTGGCCTGGGATTGGCTTGCAGCAGCGCCGCAGCCTGCATGATCTGCCCGGACTGACAATAACCACATTGCGGTACTTGTTCTTCAATCCATGCTTCCTGCAGTGGATGAAGCTCTTTTTCTGCAAGTCCTTCAATAGTTGTGACCGAACGGCCCGCCACCATGGAGATGGATGTAACGCAAGCCCTAACTGCCATTCCATCGAGATGCACTGTACAGGCACCACACAGCGAAACGCCGCATCCGAATTTTGTGCCTGTCATTTGCAGGGTATCGCGCAGGGTCCACAGCAGGGTGGCATCCGGTGCCGTTTCTACCTGAACTTGCTTACCGTTGAGTTTGAAGCTGGTTTTCATAATTGCAGGTTAGTTTTATGAGAAGGAGCATGTTGAGTGAGAAATTGAAGGATCAGTACTTCCTGCGAAGTTACCAAAATAATCAAATTCTGATTTAGTGATGCTGCGGAAATCCTTGCCCGATCTGTTGATGCAAAATCAATATTAAGGCAAACGGACACCACTCAGGACTCTTCAAACAGACAAACAAGGAGTGGCAAGGAAGGCAAAAAGATTGCTCAAATCAGCAAAAAACTTTCCACTCAATTAATAATAATTATATTTAGCGCATCACTCCCTGCTGCGGTCATTGTGGAATTGCATGTAATGCCATTCATAATCCAAGCAGGACGAATGACGATACGCATGAATTTGGTTGCCCGACGGTTTTACTTTTCATATACCATCCCTTCCCGGCTGTACGTGTGGGCTGCTATACAAGCTGTTCTGCTGTTCAGCACACATCTGATGGCTGCACAAACAACCCTCCTTTCCGATATTCCACTTGACAGCAGCACATTCTATGCCATCAAAGTCTATACAGAGACTATTGGTGCCAGCTCCAGGCTGTATACTGGTACGCAATACAAAGCTTACGAAATCCAGAGTTATGATACCGGTCATCCTTATTTCATCTCGGACGAATGGGAGACTGGTTCTGTCCATTATGATGGCCTATTTTTCACCAACGTCTCAATATGGCTTCCTTCACAAAACCCTGCATTTTAAAAGCGGCCAAGATCCCAAAATCTAGTTTTTCCTCGTATCATGGCATTGCGGATCTCAGCTGGTCTATGGGTTTGAATTTATTCATATTGGCGCGCAAAACATAATCACCTTTCACGGGTTTATTACAGGTAGCACATGATCATCAAAAAGAAGCATAGGATACACGCAGGATGGATTTCATTCCTTGTTTTGACCGTGGTTGTCCTGCTTGTATTGCGCTCGCTAAAAGTCTCTGACTTGGTGAACACTTTGCAGCAACTCGTGACATCGGAAACCAAAGGTCAGTATGCACTTACGATTGGTGACGCCGGGCTCACCTTTCGGGATCTTACCATTACCTTAAAAGACCTTGAGATCCGGAAGACCGGTTCATCCACCACGGGTAAAATTGAATCTGTCAAAATTCCAATGGCATATGCCGACCTGGGATCGCTCCGTTCTTTTCTTTCTGTTGGACAACTTGACATCCAAAATCTGATCATTGAAGAACCTCACGTTGTTGTGAAAAATAACGAGGCTGTTGCTGACACTACATATAGGTTAAACATAACAACGCACCTCATTTCTCTATTCAAGCCGATTGAAGCCCTGCTAAAAACATTGTATATCGAAAACTTCACGATCCGGCAAGGTGGTCTGGGTATTAAGAAAGGAGATGATCCTCAGCTTGAATTAACGCTGATAGACTTTCTGGTTGCGGACTGGAATATGAGACAACTAACAGAAAAAAGTAGCATCCGTGTCTCAATCGACAAGCAGCAATTGGCACTGGAAAAAATGACAATTGGTTTTTCATCAATTGAATACCGCTATCCACAACATTTTCTTTCATTTAACGATGTTGAACTGACCACAGGGGATTCTACGCACAAAAGCAGGATAAAGAGCAAGTCTATCCTTATTTCAGGGCTTGACTATGAAGAACTTTACTATCGGAGTAAATATAAACTCAGAAAGATAGAATTTGAGGAACCCAAGGTGGAGAGCCAAATTACGAATAGCGGTAAGCATACTGATCCAAATCTCATCTTATCTGCGTTCCATGAACTTTTTGGTGAATTCGAATTGGATAGCGTAATATTCAAGACCGGGAAGCTTTCCATTGATATCCCCCAACATGAAGGTGAACGCAAAATCAGCGTAGACAAATTTAACCTAATGCTTACGGGATTCTCCACAGTGAATCCAAAGCAATTATCCCTGGGAGGCATACAACTCAAAATCAATGGACTTCTCGTTACACAGAATTCAAAAAAGCTGATTTCCTGCGATGAAATGTTTTTTGATTCGAACCGTGATTTCAATGCATCGAATTTCTCCATGAATATAGATGCCCCGGCGACTGAGGTTTACATTCCAAGAATTTCAATAGGGCAGTTGGATATCCTGTCGCTCTATGAAAAGCAAATAATTCGGGCTGAGCACATTGCTATAACTGAGCCATTGATAAAAGTTAACACTACAGATACGCAGAAAATGGACAACCATGGTCAGCCAGTTAGTTTAGACATCCAATCAGCAACAATTGAAAATGGCCGGTTCGAATATCAGCAAGGCGCAATAGATGTGGTGAGCAATGGCACCACACTTACATTAGGTCGAATGAATTCGCAAAAGCCTCAGGAGCTATTTGAATCTTTGAAAGCTGCGCATATCGGCAAGCTGGTAGCCAAACTTCCGGACAGCCTGTCCATAACAGGCAATAACCTGCGTCTTGTTGGAAATTCAATATCCTTCCATAGCCTTGACATTCTTCTCCATCAGCTGAAAATAAGAACACAGGGCCTTGATACTGAAATAGATGCCTTGCGCAGTTTGCATCCATCGGAAATCAGCATTCAAAAATTCAAGCTCTCCGATATTTCAGTGTCAGGAAAGACGCCGGATTCACGTAACCCTTCAGCGCAATCAAAATCAATCCAATTGCATTTGAATGATCTGGGGATAGGCAATGCATCCGTTAATGTAATATCAGGGAACAAACGAGTTTCATTTACCGGTAAAGACATTTCTATACAAGGTGTTGAAATCGGGCATCAACCCCGCTTCGATTCGATTTCCGGAAATCTGCAGCACCTTGAATTCCGAACTGCGAAAGCCACTGCATCAGCTCGCTCCCTTATATTGAATTCTGCTCACCATTCCAACATTGAGGCTGCAACGATACAGATTGATCAAAACATATTTACGATCGCTTCGGCGGTAGCTGGTCCCGTCGATTTCCGGGAGGGTGGCGTAGGCGTGTCGGCTGTGCGCCTCTTTGGGCTTGATGGCCACAAGGAAAATGAACTTTCCATGGCAGTTGACTCAATCATAGTGAAGGAACTTGCAATCACACCAGGGCAAATCCCGTCCGCTCAATCACTTTCCGTCTATCATCCTGAGATCAGCATTACTGTCGAACCAAAAAAGAACAAGACAGAAAAAGGAAATAGCAAAGCACTGGATGCGCTTCAAAAGGTATTCATCTACGACGGCGTAGTGAATATCAACGAAAAAGCAATAGCATTCCAATCGATCGAGGGTAACATTGCCGGTCCGAAAAAGCAACTCACTGCCTCAAAGTTAAGTTTTGTCACCCCGAATATTTCAATGGACCTGGACGCCATTCAACTAAAGGGATCAAAACTGGAGTTAGCGGGATTCAAGTTTGGTCCAGCTGTGAATGCTCCAAAACCGGAAACGCAAAAGGATGTAATCAATGTGGAGATCGGAAGAATCGCCATGACTGGGTTGGATATTGACGCGATCGTGGAAAGCGGAGACATAAATATTGATTCATTGCAGATCAGCAAGGTGCTGCTGGGCATTGAAAAAGATAAACGGCTACCGCCTGCACCTTCGAAGGAAAAACCGTTCCTGCTTGCCTCCCTAATACCCCATGCGTTTGGTTTCAGACATGGCCAACTTGAGGACATGAACCTGGAGTACACGGAAATTTCAGCAAAGACCGGACGAACGGGGAGCGTTCGATTGCATGACATCAGGTCCTCCCTGACATTTGAAAAGGATTCACTAGCTGATTTCAGACGATTATCGGTCTCCGCAACCTCCAGGGTTTACAATTCGGGGTCAATTGTGGTTAACTACAAGGGTGTAAACAATAATGAATTCATGCTGAATGTTACCGTGCGTGAAATTGACTTAATACAATTGAATGAGATCATCCAGCCACTTCTGCTTATTGAAATAAAAGACGGCAGGCTTCGTGAAATGGAAATGCATGCCCTTGCAAATTCAGAAATTGCAGAAGCTTCGGCTAACATGACCTATGAAGATTTGCATATTCAGATTCATAAGCGCGATGACCCAGACCAAAAAAGCCTTGGGTCAGAATTACTGACGCTCCTGGCTGACGGGATTATCCTGAAACACTCAAGAGAAAACGCTGTTGGCACAATACAACAACCCAGGATGGCCGAAAAATCGATCTTTAACTATTGGGTAAAAACAACATCAACGAGTGCAATGAACATAATCCGACACGGAAAAAAAACGCGTAAACGCTAAGGTTTGATAACTGACGCGACCAAGAATTTTATTGCAGCGGTGACCGATCATTATTTCGCCATCGCTTCCTCGTACACAGCACTTGTCCTATTTTGATTCAAAAAATACCCCAAAACTTTTCCATTCCGGGTTGCCATCGATGAATGCTTTCGCGATCCCCACCAATGGAATAAACAGAACCATACCAGCGAAACCCCAAATCATGCCACCGACAATGACTGCTGTAAATACGATCGCCGCATTCATTTCCATTTTATTACCTACTAATAAAGGACGGAGAAAATTTTCCTGTACCAGATTGGATACATACAACGTAACTCCTACATACAACACGAAGACGGGCGAACTCGTTGCCCAAACAAAGAGCAGAATTACCACAAAGCCAGCCAGGTTGCCGATATAAGGAATAAGATTGACTACAGCCAGGAATACAGCGAAGAAAAATGAGTACCGTATGCCAAACACAAGCAAGATGAGGTACGTCATCACCAGCGTCACAATTGTCAGAATCCCAGTGCCGGACAAGTAATTATAAATTGAAGCATAAGACCGCTGAAAAGAAAGGCTTACGCGATCAAGGTCTTCACCTTTATAATACGTATGGATAAAGCGCCAGACAAGGCCGCGGTAATTGAGTATAAAAAAAAGATACATGGGTATCAAAGTAAGGATGACTACTTCACCGGTCAACCCACTGATTTTGCCGGCTACTAGTCCCAGTATTTGTTTGAGTGCGTCCGGTACAAGTATCTCTGAAGAGTCGAAAAATTCAAAACCGATGGCCTGTTGCGCGCTGTCGATATACATTTTGATATCGTCTATCGAAACCCCCTGTCCAACATTCTCAATTTTAAGGATGTGAACCGATTCGTATACTAAAAATACCATAATGAGTGCGGTGGCCCCGATAAAAAGCAACGTCCCAAACAAAGAAGCCAAGGCACGTGGAAAACGTCGCGCTTCCATCTTTCTACAGACCGGAAGGACGATAAAAGAAAAAATGGCAGCCCAGGCAATTGGTTTCAAAATCTGCTCACCCTGTATCATGATAATGGTAGTCAGTACAGCGAATAGGGCATATGATGTTATTCTTACTATTTTTTCATTTCCGGTCATAATATCTATTTATGGTAAAGGGGGGTACGTTTGATCAAATATTGAAGCGTTACTTCATATGCATTCTCAGTCGGCCAAAACGATTGATGTGATTGTGTAAAAACATTTTGTCCCTGATCTGTATAAATTTTCATATCTACGGATGTCGTGAACTCGTTGGAAGTTGAAGAACCACCAACAACATAACCCGTATTCTTCTTACCCTGGCCTTTGTTGCTGTAATAAGTCCCGCTCCCCGTAGAAGTCCCACGCAGCATAATGGATACGGTACAAAATACTACGTACTCAGTTCCCAACATAGCAGCCAACTCACCGGGTGTAAAACCCATTATATTGTCTCCATTCATCCCGTGTTTAATCAATATCGCATTGGTGGTAATAGGATCCTGGTAAGAGAATTGTCCAGCATTCTTCTGGAAGTAGCTGTAACAATCCGCTTGTGCCTTTATAGCCA
>JAOUDZ010000021.1 GCA_029858965.1 Cyclobacteriaceae bacterium | reverse complement strand
GGCTCACCACGATGAAATTGAAATGACCAGTATTATCTCGCCCATAGTACAGTCCTGCGACGCTATCAGCGGCGCCCGGCCAGGTGCCCGACGTGAAGTAATGGAACAGTACATTAAGCGATTGAAAGAACTTGAACAACTCGGCTTGAGTTTCGAAGGCGTTGATAAATGTTACGCCATACAAGCCGGACGCGAACTGCGTGTTATTGTTGACGCCGAAAAAGCCACCGACGAACGGGCCGGTCAGCTGAGTTTTGATATTTCCCAAAAAATTGAACGCGATATGCAGTATCCCGGACAGGTTAAGGTTACGGTTATACGAGAAATGCGAAGCGTAGCCTACGCCAAATAAGGTATAATCATGAAGCCCCGTAACAATGGGCTTCATGCATTACCCCTCACGGTATTTTCAAGTCAGCTAACAACTTCTCACAAGGGTAGATTAATCTTCTGGGTATTCTTTAAACGGTATAATTCTTCATTATTTAAAAACTAATTTTATTCCTTATCCCCCATTGAGATATCTTATGGCTAGCTGGTGGACTTGTACTATACTGTCTTTCCTCACAACAATTCAATGTGTTGCGCAACTATCCAGACCCGATACCGCATTTATATCGGCGGCCAAAAGCAATCAGAAGCAATTGTATAAGAAGTTTATCCACGGGCAATCGCGGCTTAATAATGGCAGTGCATATCGCGACTACTTTTCCAAGAATGATGAACATCCTTACTTTGGCGTCGACGACTGGGCATACGGTTACATCATTTATGATGATGAGTTATATACCGATGTGGCCATGTTTTATGATCTAAGCCGAGACAAAGTGATCGCCGAGCATTCACTCAGCGGCACCAAATTAGAACTGGTCAGTGAGAAGATAAAACAATTTTCACTGGCAGATCATGTCTTCATCAGGTTGGGTAAAAATGAATCGAGTATAATTCCGGAAGGATTTTTCGAATTGTTGTATGACGGTACCACAAAAGTGTATGCTCGTCGTGAAAAAATATTAAATGAAAAAATCGAATCCAACGAAATTATTACCAAATTCGACGACCTGAATCGTATCTATATTCAAAAAGACGGAACATACTTTTTCGTAAACAAGAAAAAATCTGTGCTGGATGTTTTCATTGACAAAAAACAAGAATTAAAAACATTTCTGACGAAGAATAAGATCAACTATAATGGTGATCGGGAAAAAGCCATTGTGCGCATGGCTGAATTCTACGACGCACAAAAGAACCAGTCATGAATCGATTTTATCGCCTTATCTTCATATGCTGTATTTTACTGATTTTTAATCAGCATGGATTTGGCCAGCAGCGCGACATGATTACCGCGGACTTCAATAATACACCATTCGAGAAGTTCGTTGTGGAAATTGAATCGAAGACGAAATATCATTTTTATTATAATCCCAACGCTACTGACAGCCTAATGGTAACCTTGTCTATCCAATCAAAAGCGATTGGAGCAATTCTGGATCAACTTATTGATGGCACACAACTTCATTACGCGCTGGATGATCAGGGTAATATATTTATCACGGAATACCGTGAAATTATGACCGATCTACCCTCAGATTTTTTTGATCACAGCGGAACCACATCCAGTCAGGTAGCGTCCTTTGACTATACAGCCTACGAAAAAAGAGAAAAGGAAAAAAAGTTACTGGAGAATAAGCTCTATCCCATCGGAACAAAAACGAGTGACTTGCAAGGTAAAGCAACCATGGCCGGTCACGTTAGAGATGTTACAAATGGCGAACCTGTCATTGGCGCAGCTGTCTTTGTAGAAAACCCGTTGATTGGTGTGGCAACAGATCAGTTCGGGTACTATTCCATCACGTTGCCTAAAGGCCGTCATGCGCTGAAGATCCAAAGCATCGGCATGAAGCCAACACAGCGGCAGATCATGTTATACAACGATGGAAATCTTGAGATTGAACTTGATGAGGACGTTACACCCCTGAAAGAAGTGGTAGTACAATCAGAACGCGATGTTCGTGTAACGGGATTGCAAATGGGCATGGAAAAGCTGGACATCAAAACGATGAAAAATATGCCTCTGGCACTGGGCGAAACAGATATTATGAAAGTTGTACTCACCTTGCCTGGCGTGCAAAGCGTGGGCGAAGGTACAGTGGGTCTGAATGTTCGCGGTGGTGCAACAAATCAAAACCTGATACTCTTTAACGATGCTGTAATTTACAACCCTTCTCACCTTTTTGGCTTCTTTTCAACATTTAATCCCGATGTGTTGAAGAATGTTGATTTGTACAAAAGCGGAATTACGGCTGATTATGGTGGCCGGCTATCTGCTGTGCTGGATGTAACATCACGGGAAGGGAACCTCAAAAAATTCTCTGGATCCGGCGGAATAAGCCCCATTACAGGAAGGCTTACCCTGGAAGGTCCGATAATCAAAGAAAAAACATCTTTCCTATTGGGACTCCGATCTACCTACTCAAACTGGATATTGCGTCAGCTTAATTCGAAAGAACTGCAAAACAGCCAAGCTTCATTCTACGATATCAATGCAAACATTAGTCATAAAATCAATGACAAAAACCATCTCTATCTTTCAACTTATATCAGTAATGACAACTTTAAATTAAACGGCGATACATCGTATCAGTACAGCGACCGTAATGCTTCCGTCAAATGGAAACACATTTTCAATACGAAGCTGTACGGTGTACTTACCGGCGGGTTCAGTCAGTATAATTATGCCGTTGAAAGTGATGCCAATCCTGTGAATGCCTTCACGATGAAGTTCGCCATACAACAGATAAATGCGAAAGCAGATTTTAGCTATTTTCTGAACGCCAGGCATACAATTACAGCAGGCTTGAGCACGATACGTTATGCATTGGCTCCGGGTAATTTCCAACCCAGCGGTGAGCAATCGCTCATTGAACCAGAAGTCCTGGAAAAAGAACAAGGTTTGGAGAGCGCCGTCTATATAGGCGATTCCTTCGAAGTATCGCCAAAGCTGTCCTTATATGCAGGTGTGCGCTATTCTTTCTATCAATACCTGGGCCCCAAAAATGTATACCGCTACGCCGACGGTGTGTCAAAAGAAGAATCTACCATTATGGACACCATTCACTACGCTAGCGGTAAATCCATTGCTTCGTATCATGGTGCTGAACCGCGATTTTCAGTACGTTACAGCTTGTCCAATAACGCTTCACTTAAGCTGAGTTATAACCGAATGCGTCAATACGTACAAATGCTTTCTAATACGACTGCCATTACACCGACCGACATATGGAAACTCAGCGATACAAATATAAAACCCCAGGTTGGCGATCAGATTTCCATTGGTTTCTACAAGACCATGAGAAAGCATTCTATTGACGTCACGGTTGAAGCCTATTATAAAACAATGGAAAACTCCGTTGATTTCAAAAACGGGGCTGTCTTATTACTCAACCCTCACGTCGAGACCGATGTCGTTAATGCAAATGGAAAAGCCTACGGCGCAGAGTTCATGATCAAAAAATCAGCCGGAAAATTAAATGGGTGGATAAGCTATACCTATTCCCGATCGTTTCTTCGCGCCAACAACAGCTTCCCTTCAGAAACAGTTAACCAAGGCAAATATTATCCCAGTAGTTATGACAAGCCACACGCCGTTAACTTTATTGGCAATTATAAATTCAGTCGTAGATTTAATTTCTCATTGAACATGACCTACAGTACCGGAAGACCAATTACGCTTCCCTTGGCGAAATATGAGTTGGGTGGAGGCAACCGGCTGTACTATTCTGAGAGAAACCAATTCCGCATCCCCAACTATTTCCGGACTGACATCTCCATAAATATTGAAGGAAATCATAAAATAAAGAAGCTGGCACATAGTTCCTGGACATTTGCGGTATATAACCTAACTGGAAGACAAAATGCGTATTCTGTATTTTTCCGCTCCGAAGGCGGACAGGTTAATGGTTACAAGCTGTCTATTTTTGCGCAGCCTATACCAACCGTAACGTATAATTTTAAGTTTTAGGAAGACCAAAGCAATGAACCATCGATTAGTATTTTACTTAGCCCTGATCATGCGCACAAGTTGGTATCGGATATCCTTTTTCTTTTCCATGAATCAACGCGATAGCCATATTGCATTATTGGTATCCGCCTTTATTCCTGTGCTTTCAGGATGTGTTGAGCCATACCAGCCTCCGGCCATTCAGCTTGATGTGGACATCCTGGTAATTGATGGTTTTCTGAACAGTGAGGACGGATCAGCAATAGTCAGGCTAACCCATGCAAATGCGCTTTCAGATAAAAATATGATTCAGCCTGAGTTAAATGCTTCGGTTTCTATACAGGATGATATGGGCAATAGATATGCCTTAATAGAGCAGGATACAGGTACATATGCGCTGACCGGCTTGAACATTAACCCAGCGGCAAAATACATGTTATCGGTTCGCACCGCCAATGAAGCAGAGTATGCTTCTGATTTTGTGAACATAATCTCAAGTCCCCCAATCGACAGCATAACATGGACGGGTAAAGACGATGGTGTATATGTACAAGTCAATACCCACGACGATACCGGCAATACGCGATATTACCGGTGGGATTACGTTGAAACCTGGAAGTACCATGCTGCCGTTTCATCGGACTGGAAGCTTGTAGGCAAAGTTCCCGTATACCGAACCGACGATGAACGAATCTACACGTGCTGGCGCACGGTGCCATCTACAAAGATTTCAATTACTACTTCTGTTAGGTTGGCCGAAGATATCGTTAGCCAGTACCCTATTGCATTTGTGCCCAAAGGATCAACCAAGATAACTGACGAATACAGCATTTTGGTAAAGCAACGGGCTGTAAGCAAAGCGGAGTATGACTTCTTGGAGCAACTTCAGAAAACTACTGAGAGCCTTGGAGGCCTTTTTGATCCGCAGCCTTCCCAGGTAATTGGTAACATTCACAGCTTGAGTGATCCTTCAGCCACCGTGCTTGGGTATTTCAGCGCCGGCGCTACAACAGAAGAAAGGTTATTTATTGATTACTATAATCTGCCAGATCCCCTGAAAAAACTTACGAGCCCTGTAGGCTGTGAAGTTGATTCTATTTCCAACAGCGATCTTCAGAATTTTTCCGGCTATGAGGTACTGGCTGGAGCGATTTATTCAGGTCCTTTCATTGTCGGTTATACGGTGTCTTCAGCGGCATGTGCTGACTGTCGTTATCAGGGGGGCGTTACTACCAAACCGGCGTTTTGGCCATAATGCGTCATACTAATACCTTATTAATGAAGGGTAAATGAACAGTATATGAATTTAAGGAAGAATATTTCTCGTGCATCCACAATATACCTACTCACTTCCGCCCTTGCTTTGACGTGTACCATCGCAACCGCCCAACAAGCCAGCGCCGTGGACAGTCTGCTAAAAAAATTTGATCAATATCGCATCCATAATTTGCCGGAAAAAATCTATGCACATTTGGACCAGGACTTATATCTCACAGGGGAAATACTTTGGTTTAAGTTGTATGTCGTTGATGGCGCACTGCACAAACCCATTGATATTAGCAAAGTAGCCTACTTTGAAATTTTGGACAAAGACAATAATCCCGTGCTACAAGCAAAGATCGCCCTTCGGGACGGTGTTGGGAACGGATCACTCTTTCTGCCTGCCTCAATCCAGTCTGGAAATTACACCATTCGTGTGTACACCACCTGGATGAAAAACTTCAGCCCGGATTTCTTTTTTCACAAATCGATAACCATAGTAAATACTTTCAGGAAACTCGAGCTTGAAGAGCCCGACAAGGCATCAAAGCCAGACGCACAGTTTTTTCCCGAAGGCGGAAACCTGGTATATGGTTTAAAAACTAAACTAGCGTTTCGCGTAATCAACAATGCCGGCAAAGGAATTGATTTCAATGGGGTGGTGGTAGATCAAAACAATGACACAATTACATCGTTTAAGCCGCAACAGTTTGGCATGGGAAATTTTGAATTAACCCCGGCTGCCGGCCATGAATACCGCGCGCTCATTGAAGACGAAGAAGGGCGACAGCATACTTATACTATTACACCTGTTCTTGCCGCTGGATACGTTATGTGTGTTACGGACAGTACAGATAATTTCCTTTCAATATCAGTCACGACTAACCTGAGCAACAGTTCCACGGCTCCGGTTTATGTATTTGTGCACGCCCGCAATATCGTATCAGCCGCAAACATGCACACGCTAAAGCAAGGACATGCAACAATCTTAGTTCCAAAACAAAGTCTCCAGGGTGGCATTTCACACATTACACTTTTCGATTCTGATCTCCATCCCGTTTGCGAGCGACTTTATTTTGTGCCTCCTGATAAAAAACTGATGATTGATGTCCAGTCCAATCAGCGAGAGTTTGGGCTTCGTAGAAAAGTGTCGGTTGATATCAACACCTTAAACGAAAAGGCTCAGCCACAAAGTGCCAATATGTCCGTCGCTGTTTATAAGATAGATTCACTTCAACAAGAAAAGGCGGGTGACATTCAAAGTTATCTGTGGCTCAGTTCCGACTTGCGGGGGACAATAGAATCGCCGGAATACTTTGTGGGCAATAGTCCAGCGGTAATGCAATCCATTGATAATATTATGCTCACCCATGGCTGGCGCAGGTTTATTTGGACGGACATACTAACCAATAATAATACTGCTCTTGATTACGCTCCTGAATTCAGAGGACATATCATTCGGGCCAAAGTTACCGAACCGCTGGGGACACCATCTAAAGGGGTAAAAAGCTACCTCTCCTCGCCAAGCAAAAATATTCAGCTATATGCCTCCCTGAGCGATGACAATGGAGAAGTGAAGTTCGAGATGAAAGACTTCCGGGGCCCAAGGAAGATCATTGTGCAAACCAATACGCTCATTGACAGTACAAGCCATATCCAGATTCTGAGTCCTTTTGCAGATTCATTCTCAGTTCGTAGCCTACCTGCCTTTTATTTATCATCATCCCTTCAAAAGCAAATTCTGTCCAGAAGTATTAGCATGCAAGTGCAAGACGTTTTTTATCAGGACAGAAGTAATAGGTTCAGGGTCACGACGGAAGACAGTACGGCATTTTATGGAAAAGCCGATGCGACGTATTACTTAGACGATTATACCAGGTTCCCCGTGATGGAGGAAGTCATGCGAGAGTATGTTCCAGGCGTCATGGTAAGAAAACGTAAGGACGGCTTTCACTTCATGACGCTAGATCAGGTAAACAAAAGAGTATTTGATGAAGACCCAATGATCTTGCTGGACGGAATCCCATTGTTCGATGTTGATCAAATCATGGATTTTGACCCACTACTGGTCAAGAAGCTCGAAGTGCTTAACCGAAGGTACTACATGGGTATCTTGTCGTTGCCAGGTATTGTAAGCTATACAACCTATTCGGGTGATTTAAACGGATTTGAACTTGATCCCAAAAGCATTAAACTCGATTATGAAGGGCTGCAACTTCAGCGTGAGTTCTATGTCCCCAAATACGAAACACCAAAAGAGCGAGGGTCCCGTCTGCCAGATCAACGCACTTTGTTGCATTGGGCACCTGACCTTGTCAGCAGCAAAGATGGAAAGCAACACATTGAGTTTTACACTTCTGACATGGCCGGCAATTACCGTATTGTTGTAGAAGGATTGACAAAGGATGGATTAACAGGAAGTGCTACCGGTACATTTTCCGTGAGGCCGAATGATAACTAGGTTTCATAGCGCTCCTGATTTGCGGGAACCGCACCAATAAGTGCATGTTTACCTAATCGTAAACTTCTTGCGCGCTTTGTTTATATTTAAGTACAAATGAAAAACAGTGCTTAGCCAACGAATTGCTGTTAAGATAGCCTTCTTTGTCAACGGGTTTGTCTTCGCGAATTGGGTATCCCGTTTACCCAGGATACAGGAGCTGTACAATGCAGATGATGGAACAATTGGCCTGGTTCTACTAGGGGCATCTATCGGAGCCGTTGGCGCAATGCCATTCACTGGATGGGCAATCATAAAAAATGGAAGCCGAAGGATAACCCTTTACTCGTCACTGGCATACTGTGCAATCGTACCCATCATCCCGTTGCTGCCCAATGTTGTTATGCTTATTGGGCTCTATTTCTTTATGGGAATCGCCACGGGCATGCTTGATGTAGCCATGAATGCACAGGCAATCCTTGTGGAACAGAAGTACAAGAAATCCATAATGACTTCATTCCATGCATTATTCAGTATTGGCATGATGCTGGGGGCAGGCGCCGCCGCTTTGTTCACTGCATTCGGCATCGACCTGTTTAATCACCTTTGTATCGTTGTCACCATCTCCCTTATCGCACTGGCCTGGATGAGCCGTCATTTAATACATGATAAACCTGACCCTTCTGTCCTCCTCGATGGCCCTTTGTTCAGGTTACCGAACAAATCTTTGATCAGCATAGGTATTATTGCATTCTGCTGTATGATCGGCGAAGGCGCAATATCCGACTGGAGTGTCAACTATATGGAGAACATAGCGCTGGCCAGCAAAACACTGGCGCCGATAGGATTGTCAGCGTTTGCTACTGCAATGACCATCGGAAGAATCTTTGGTGATTCAATACGCAACCTGCTGGGTGATCGCAAGATGATTATGATGGGTGGTTTCATGTCCATTATCGGATTGTCTCTCGTTCTTATTTTCCCTGTACCCTATCTTGCTATATTCGGCTTTTTTTTGGTTGGCCTTGGGCTTTCCACTATTGTACCGATCGCGTACAGCATCGCCGGAAATACCAAAGGCCTGCCCTCCGGTGTAGGCATTGCGATGGTTACAACTGTTGGATATGCAGGATTCTTAATTGGCCCTCCCGTAATTGGTTTTATTGCAGATTGGCAAACGCTGCGCATCGCATTACTGATGGTTTCTATACTCTTTGTTACGATGACTGTATTAGGATTTCAGTATAAATCCGAATAGCGGAAAATCAAACTCAAACAAATCGGGCATTCCAAAACGTTCCGCAGCAACAGTGTCACAATTCCGGGCAAAGCAATGGTCCGCTTGATAACCGGAATCAGTTGCTCATTTGTGCAGCTTTCTCGCGATAAAAGTTTCCGTTCTCGTCTGGGATAAGTTCTCCGAGACGCTGATAGATTTCAACAACTGCACTATCATAACTCAGCGCCTCCTGATATAGGCGAATTGCCTTATCATATTCGCCTTTGGTATCATAGATATAAGCCATAATATGACAGAGTAGTCTGCTACGGATACCTCCATTCCGATATGCATTTTCATACCAGACAATTGCATCATCATATTGCCTTTGCACATAGTATGCGTCGCCTAACAGCAGCATCGCATCATAATATTCCGGGTTTGAATCAATAATCGTGCTGAGCGTTTTAATACTTTCCAAATATTTTTTTTGACTATAATATGCGAGGGCTTTGTTATATGATGCCTCTATATACCCCGGATTTATTTCCAATACTTTTGTGAACACAAGTACGGCAGAGTCAAGCTCATCATTGGCAATTAGTAGCTTGCCATAACCCACCATCGCTTCCTGGTATTCCGGTGCTAACTTCATCGCCCTTCTGTAGTTGGCATAGGCCGAATCATATTCCCCTGCGAAGTAATTTTGCTCTGCAGCCTGGTAGTAGCCAACAGCATCATGCGATTGGTCGCCCGAAGTAAGCATGTTCACGATTAAGGTAATGAGAAGAATAGAAAAAACGGAGAATCCAGCGAGACGTATCCACTTGCGCAGGGTATCTGAAGTTTTTAAGTGCCGCCCCTGCGCAGAATCGAATGTCAGGCCAAGAATATTTTTCAGAAATTCCTTAGATGATGTATTGAATTCACCATCACCTTTTGCATACTGATTAGATCTCATGAATGAACCGGAAACACCATCGAAAGGACCATTGTAGAAACCAAGAAACAGAAAGAAGCTTGCCGCGCCAAGAAAAATATACACCAGGGAAGTATCCACGGACCAGGAAAGTGCCATGATTACCAATAGAACAATGGCTATACTGAAATAGGCCTTCGACTTTTTTTTCATACTGCCAGTATGAGAATCCCTTGTTGCAACCGTGGCATTCAATTCCAGGAACTTCGTTTTACTTTTCTCAACCTCCGGAAAAATGCTTCTTATTTGCCTTGGTCAATGGTGTGCTACCCTTACAATAGACCAGATGTCGCACTACCAAAAAAGTAAGTAGCCCCTCTCAGGGCTGCTTACCGGGCTCCAACGAAATATATTTAATTATTCTGCCAAAATTTCAACATCAACGCGAACATTCTTCCTGGCATTGGCGCTGTTCTTGTCATACAATGGGCGCTTCCCACCCCAGGCTTTGACTTCCACTCTGGAAGGATTGACGCCATTGCTTGCCAGGTATTCCCTGATAACTTCCGCACGGCTGCGTGAAAGATCCTTTGCCGAACCCATACCCTGCCTGGCACCATCCAGCGAAAAAAAGTTTTTATTCTCCCCGGTCGTCAAAATTTTACCTGTATAACTTCCATTGGTATGGCCATGAAGTCTTATCCTGTAGTTTTGATTTTCGTTCATGAGTTGTAACAGACTGTTCAGCTCGTACTTTGATTCTGGTAGCATCAGTGCAGCATCGTTATAAAAATAAACATTAAACAATGTAGCAATATCGCCCTTGTGATACCTGACCAAATCAAAGTTAATAACCAGGGTCGTACCCATGAGATCAATATAGGACTTCACTGTGTCGGCAAGAGGCAAAGGATAGTTAATTTCCTCTTGAATTTTGCGATATCCGAATGCATTACAAATCAATGTTATCTGACCGGATTTACTTTTTGGGTCCGGTAAAATCAAATACTCATTTCCCTTTACCTTCGTCAGCAGCTTCGAACGATCTGTGTCAACTACCTCGACTTCACCTGCTACAATACGATTATTTCTGGCATTATAAAGACTCAGGAAAACCTCAGTATTGCCCAGGGTCATCACGGGGTATTGAACGATTTCAGGATTATCAGCTACAACGATTTCCGGGACCTCAGAAACCTGTTCTTTGGCAGGTCGTTGATTGGTTCCGGCATCATCCTTAGCTTCTTGTAGCGGCACAACCGGCTGAACAGATATTGCACTGCCCACGATGGGTATTATATCCCCTGTTACCACCCTGACCCATGCTTCTGAGAAATCAGGCTGGCTACGGGCGTGTTTCATCTCTTGCAGCGATTCTTTCAGATTGTCAAAATATTGCAGGTAGACGAAATGCAAGTTGCGGCTTGAATTGAAACCATACGTTGCGTTGTAGCCCTTTAGTCTTAATACTTCTACATAGTTTTGCGCTATATTTTCGCGTGACTTAGCATACGCACCAACCACCACATAATAACCCGGGGACAGTTCTTTTGAATCTTGAGAAAATACTTTGCCCCAAATACACATCAACCCAAGAATGAGGGTGAATTTGAACAAGTTATTCATGTAAGGACTTTATGGTTCTAGCGCTACTATATTTAAAAGTATCCATTTTTTTAATTTAATCAAGGATCGAAATGATTTAATGAGTCATTGCTAAGGTGACCTTTTCACCAATTCCATCAGAAAACCAGCGCCATAACCAACTAATTGAAGCAATGCTGCTGGCACAGAAAGTAAGGCCACTAAAAGATTTTGGTTTTCTTTAAAAGCGTGGATTAAAATGACGAGCAAGTATAAAATAAGGAGGCTGGCACCGATTTTGAACAAAACCATGCTTATCCAAGGCAATAGAAAGAGTGATAAAATACCCATTAGAAACAGGGATGGAAACCAATGTGTGAGTCTAATCCCTCGCGGATGAATTTTGCCGATCATGGCTCGTCCTTTTCCAAAATTATATACCTGCGTGTAAAACTGTTTAAAATTTGTTCTGCGCTTATGGTATACATATGCCTCGGGAATCAGGCCGATGTTGAACCCAGCCTCTTTTATCCTGATGCTAAACTCAATGTCTTCAGCGAAATGAGAAAGCATAAATCCATTTGTTAGCTCAAAGACTTTACGCGATATACCCATATTAAAACTCCGCGGCTGAAACCATCCCATCCGTTTTTCACCTCCACGTATACCACCGGTGGTGAGGAAAGAAGACATCGTATAGCCTATTGCACGCTGAACAGATGTGAAATTTTCATGTGGCCTGTCAGGGCCGCCCCATGCATCCCAATGATTTTCGGATATGGATTCTTGTACAGCCATCAGGTAGTTTTGTGGGATTATGCAATCAGAATCAAAAACAATAAAGTACTCACCTTTCGCGTTCGCAAATCCAAAATTCCGACTTGGCCCTGGGCCCGAGTTTGGTTTGAAAAAATATTGAATGCACAACGTATCGCGATAGCGGTCCACAATTTCATCGCAACGAATGGTTGATCCATCTTCTACAACGATCACTTCAAAATCGTGCAAAGTTTGACCCTGGAGACTGGAGAGCAGTTCATCAATCTCTTGCGGTCGATTGAATACTGGAATAATTATGGAATACCGTGGACTACGCATAAAAAGTGATGTAACACAATGTAAATGTTGCGCAATGAAATACCCACCATGGAAGTATAGTGCACGCTATGCGCTGGTTATTTGATGGGTAAGGTCTATTCCCACCTTCTCTTCCAGACCTACCTTATCGATCACAAGGTATTCGCGCTTAGTTAAGGATTGCATGGCAAACATTTCCGCAAGAAAACCTGTGACAAATAACTGTACCCCAATGACTACCGCAACCAACGCCAGATAAAATATGGGCTGACTCACAATATCACGCTTAATAGGTGTCCCGGAGAAATATAGGGCATCAATCTTATCCCAGAAAAGTTTTATGGTCAAAACAAATCCCAATAAAAATGATAATGTGCCCCAAGTACCAAAAAAATGCATCGGCTTTTTGCGAAATCGGCTCACAAATGTAATGGATAGCAAATCCAGAAAACCATTTATAAACCGCTCTATTCCAAATTTTGTGTATCCATACTTTCGCTCACGATGTTCTACTACCTTTTCCGTGATCTTTGAAAATCCAGCCCATTTGGCGATCACCGGGATATACCGATGCATCTCTCCATATACCGTAATATTTTTCACAACAACGGCTTGATATGCCTTAATGCCACAGTTGAAATCATGGAGTTTAATACCCGAAATCTTTCGTGTTATGTAATTAAAAAACCTTGAGGGAATAGTCTTGGTGAGCGGATCATGGCGCTTTTTCTTCCAGCCCGAAACAAGATGATATTCATCTTGTGCTATCATTCTGTACAGCGCAGGAATCTCATCCGGACTATCCTGCAAGTCCGCATCCATTGTAACTACCACCTTCCCATTGGCGGCCCGAAACCCTGTCTGCAGCGCTGCCGATTTGCCGAAATTTCTATTGAACCGAATGCCTTTTACGCTGGGATTCGACTCATTGATTGCTGTAATCTGCATCCACGTATCATCGGTGCTCCCATCATCTATGAAGATTACTTCATAGGATAATTCGTGCGCTATCATCACGCGGCTTATCCACTGGCATAATTCTGGTATAGAATCTGCCTCATTCTTGGCTGGAATAACTATGGAAATTTCCGGAAATTTCATGTTTTAAAAGCGCTGCTCGGGTGCCTTCTTTTGCGTAAAGATCGTTACAATCAGCGCTATGAGTACGCCAAATAAGATTCCAAAAAACACATACATCGGCCAAAATAGTTTCTTTGTCCACCCAATGGCCATTTCGATTTGCTCGTCTCCCATGCCATTCATTTCCATCTGCTCATATTGCTTGTCATAAAAAGCTTCCATGGTAGCGGGATCAATTATGTTAGAATATACATAGGTAAACAATCCACCGATGACCACTGCTGTAAGCGATATCCAAAAACCAATGCCAACACCCTGACCATACGACATAAACCCGTCTCCCTCATCCTTAAAATTCTTTTGCCCAAAAATCAATATCACGACGGAAAAAGTTATGCTGATCCAACTCCATTTGTTATCAAATGCATTTTGGCCTGATAGCGTAAGAACGAGAAAAAAAACAATAGACAGAATAGCTGAAATAAGGCCAAACTTTAGCCCTACAGATCTTACTGTAGGTTGGCTGGAGTCATTTTCGGCAGGTTGTTTAGCTTCATTCTCTTCCATAATCGTTAGGGTTTAGGTTGTCTTCTTAAAATTACCGATAATATAATATTGACAAAAAAACCGATCACCAACCCATGTATAAAGTAGGTAATCGCCAAGTTCGAAATGTTAGTAGCCGGCAAGGCTTTCAAATTACGCTCATAAATTTCTTTTCCAATGCGCTCTATATCCGTTGTTGAAAATGATTTCACATAAGCTGTAACCTGGACTATGTAATCCGCAACAAAACTTTTCACTAAAGTCCCAAAAAGAAGCAGTAAAAGAGACGAAATAGCACTCATCAGCATGGTTACTGTCAGGCCACCAATCATGGCCTGCGAAAAGTACAGCACGCCCTGCTGTTCATAATCGCGAAACTCCTTCAAGGTAAAGAAAATAAAAATACCAAAAAGCAGCAGTCTAAAGTCCAGAAAAGGAGAAATAAGCATGGGATGGCGGCCCAGATAATACATGCAAATCAGGAGAATTATGCCAAGGATGCCACCTATGGCACCGTAGCGCACGGAAATCAGCAGTAATTTTTTAACCATAGTTTCTCGAAGGCGATTACCTGCCTGGCGGGACAAAAACGTTATTCCTCAATTCGTGCCCTTCCATTATTAAAAACCGCAACAGATTTCCCCGTAATCTTCTTGTTTAACCAGGGCGAGTTCCTGGATTTTGAGAAGTTTGCCTTCTCATCAAAAGTCCAGGTTCGATTGGGATCAAAAAGCGTAAGATTTGCTTTCGAATCTACTTCGATCTTAGGTATCTCCAGACCAAGGAGCCTGCGAGGGTTCACCGTGATTTTTTCAATTAATGCATCCCAGCCAACCGAGCCGGAAAGCATAACTAAGTTTGCACCAAATGTTTGCAGGTTGATCATGCCAAATTCCGCAAGATCAAACTCGAGATTCTTACTTTCCTCTTCGTGCGGCGTATGTCCCGAAGAAAGCACATCAATAGTGCCGTCCTTCAGGGCCTTTATGAGTGCATCGTTATCCGGCTTTTCGCGGAGCGGAGGGTTAACTTTATAGTTCGTATCAAAATCAAAGAGCACACCATCCTCCAGGAGGGGTTGGTAAGCAGCGATATCACAGCTAACATTCAACTTCTTCTTTGCGGAGCGGATCATATCTACTGCTTTACCCGATGATAGCCGGGAAAAATGCAGTCGCCCCCCCGCGTAGGCCAACAACTCAAGATTTCTTCCTACCGCGATGTCCTCCGCAATGCGCGGCATGCCCTTTAATCCAAGCATCGTACTGTTGACGCCTTCGTGCATCTGGCCAAACATATTCAACCAGATATCTTCAGGATGATCAATAAGCAAGCCATCAAATTTCTGCAGATACTGCAATGATTTGAGAAGAATATCCGTATGCCAAATAGATTTCAATCCATCTGTAAAAGCGACTGCCCCCGCCTCATGCAGGTCGATCATTTCAGTAAGTTCTTCTCCTTTATTGTTTAAAGTTACCGATGCCATAGGATGAATTTGAACGAGTTGAGACTCGTTTGCCTTGACCAGATAACTAATTTCGTTCTTAGTTTGTACGCATGGGAAAGTGTTTGGCAATACGGCTAGTCCTGTAAATCCACCTGCTGCCGCCGTTTTTACAACAGATTCCAAATCCTCTTTGTGCTCTAATCCCGGATCACCTACGAAAGTACCCAGATCAAACCAGCCAATAGAGAGCTTCATCCCGCCGGCCTGGATTACTTTGTCTGCAGCATAATTTTTGTCTCCAATCTCCGCTATGCGCCCATTACTGATGAGGACGTTCTTTTCTTTTTGATGAAAGGGGGATCCTGTGTCAATAATTTCAGGACCTTGTATTAATATCTTCATTCTTCATTTTTTCATTTCCAATGTTCAACGACTTCTGTGCGTAACTGGCATAAATTCCTCTTCCTTCTCGTTATTCCACCAGACAACACTCACGCTTTCCGCTGATTGCACTTTACTTTAGAAATCGTATCAGCAGAATTTCAACAATCAGGAACAAAATCGCCATCGCCAATGCATATTTCCACAATGGCTTTCCCAAATATCGCTCCTTTATTTCGTTGCTGAAAGCATCTGAGGAGGCAACCTGAAAAATTGTGATATTATCTCCTCCACCCAGAATCGTTTTCAATTCTTCGCCGCGATATTGACCCATCTGCGATTCCGCCTTGTCCAGGTTGAAGGCGAGCAAGTTCACGGTGTCGCGAAGCATCACTACTTTGTAAAATCCCTTTTGCATAGTGAACTTAGGAATATCGAAAATAACATCATCATTAACGGTACGTTGAGCAGGAACAATTTCTTCCGCCCCGATCCAACGTAAAGGTTCTTCACCCCGCAAACTGTCCATGTGCATTTTAACAAGACTCTCCTGCAAAGTGTAATAAGGTTTGTAGTTATTCCTTTTTCCGCTGGCTGCAATACGGTACATTACCGGAACGAATAAAGCATGATTAGGAAAATCCGTCTGGCTTGGGTCCAGCGAACAGCCAAGCAGGTATAGCTGTCCAACTTGAACAACCCTGGATAAGAAGGGCTGGTCATTTTTGAACTGAAGGATGGCCGTTCGGTCTTCACCCCAGTCGAGTATCTTGCTGGCTTTCGGCATAGCCAAAGAAACTGACTTTTCCTCAAACACATTTTCAAAAAAAGGATTTGAAAAATCAGGACGGCCAACCGCCAGCGGTGTTTGACCCCCCAACACTTTTAGTGCCGGGAGTTTTAGAAAATTTTTCAAATTTTCAATTTCAGGAGCGATGGCTGGTATGACCAATAGGGTGCCATACGTGTTGAGATAACTTCGCAGTGCGTTAGTCAGTGAGAGATCTAGCAAGTTCAATTCATTTACAACAACAAGATCAGCATCCACCAAGCGGCTGTAACTGAAGTTCCCTGCAGGATAAGTGCTGAAATTGAATATCATTTTATTGCCAAAGACTTTCTCTATGGGCGTCCGATCAGCAACATTCTTAATCTCAATTACGTTGATCTTGTTTGTGAAATTCAATGCCAGATAAAACTCATTATCAAAACTTACCGGGAAGTCGTTAAAACTAATCTTTGCTTCATTTAATCCGGAAAGACTGGCAGCAAGGTCAAAAGTGGCTTCAGCGAGTCCTCCTTGCGGAATAGTAATCGATGTGGTAGCCGCTTGAATATTATTTAGCGTAAGTTTCAAATTTAACTGGGTGATGTCCATTTTTCCATCATTGCGCATTCTTACGTGAAGCACGTTTTTACCACCGCCTGTAAAAAAAGGATTTTCCAGGTAAGCCGAATCAACATATACGTTCGATTGCTGCCCATATTGAATGGGCAGCAAATGCATGCGCGCCGTCGTATCAAACGCAGCATTAACTTGCCCCAGTGTCGATTTCTGTAAATCAGAAATCCAAAAAATCTCCCGGTTAGTCAGACCCTTATCCTGACGTATACGGTCCTGAACTTCCTCCAACGAGCGACTCACAGGAGACAACCTGATCTGGGTAAGTAAATCAAGTACTTCGGGTTTCGTCTTAAAGGTATTTGAGAAAGGTGAGAAATCATTTGTAATCAATTTGTACCGGGTATCTGCCGGAAACACTTCAACAATGCTTCGCGCATAACTTATACCAGCATCCAGTCCCCTGGTTTTATCATCCATTAAGGCCGACATGCTTTGCGAATTATCCAGGTAAAGAATAATATTTCTGGTACTGCTAAACTGCTCTTCCGCTGGAATGATGGGCTGACAAAATGCGATAACCAGCAAGGTTAAGAACAACAGCCGGGATGCGAGTATTAGATAATGTTTTAATCTCCGCTTTGCCGTAGTGGCTTCTTTAACCTGTTTTAAGAAACGGGTATTTGAAAAGTATACACGGGTAGTCTTCCGAAAGTTAAAAAGATGAATAATAACCGGAACAGAAAGTACGGCCAGTGCCCAAAGAAAAGAAGGAAATAAAAAAGTCATCAGAACAAAACTAATTAAAAAAGGATGGTTCTGAACACCAATCATATAAACGCAAAGTAACAAACCCGGATAAACAACTTATGCGGGAGGGTTGCCTGTTTTGAACATTGCACAGATTTCGGCATGCATAATGAACTCCCGTTACACGCCAGGCTATGAAAGCATTCATATTGAAATTGATCTTACTTAACGCATTCATACAAATTGAACAATAGGCGGACACCAGTTTTCATTCAAAGTCGATGTTAATGCCGAAGACAATAAAAAAAGCCCGGGCTGCTTTGAGTCCAGGCTTATGCTAAACCGATGCCGGAGCTGGTGTATATTAATGTTTGGAGCCCAGCATCAACATTTCGTTCACATTGATCTCCGCAGTGATGCGCTTCTCGCCTGCGGATGTTTCGTATCCACGATGTACAAGTTTTCCTTCCACCGCAACTTCGCTACCCTTTTTAAGATACTGGCCGGCAATATCAGCCAATTTTCCCCAGATTACGATAGTATGCCATTGCGTATCTTGTACTTTTTCTCCCTTCTGATTTTTGTAGGAGTCCGTTGTGGCGATGGAAAATGTTGCCATTTTTTTGCCGCTGTCAAACGTTCTGACTTCTGGATCTTTGCCTAAGCGTCCGATCAGTTTAACACTGTTTCTCAAGTTTGTCATGATGGTAAAATTTAAAAGTTGAACATATTATTCGTCTTCTTTCTGCCGTGTTGAGATCACTGCAGCAGCCCGACGAAACAAAGGTGGAGTAAGAAAAACCTCTTATTCGGTTGTTAAGTGCTTACTTTCGTTTATATTCGTTTGTTGTCGTTTGTAAACGGATCGTTATATGTCATTGGGTCAGCAAAAAAGATGCGAGGAATGCGGTAGCATCATTATGGGGCGCGTAGACAAGAGGTTCTGTTCGGACCAGTGCCGCAACACATTTAACAACCGCCTTAACAGTGATGTCACGAATTACATACGAAACACCAACCATGCACTTCGCAAGAACAGGAGAATTCTAATGGACCTTAATCCAGCGGGCAAAACGAAGGTTAGTCGTGATAAGCTGCTCGCCAGGGGTTTTGATTTTGCTCATTTTACCAGTACCTACACTACCAAGGAAGGGTCAGCTTACTTTTTCTGTTATGAACAAGGATATCTCCCCATCGAGAAAGATTATTTTCTCCTGGTGATAAAAAAAGAATTTTAGAAACCATCATATGATCCGTTTGAACCTTATTGCCGGACCGCGTAACATTTCTACAGCATTGATGTATTCTTTTGCGCAACGGACAGACACTGCGGTGCTCGATGAACCTTTTTACGCCTGCTACTTATACATTACAGGATTAAATCACCCCGGCAAAGATGAGGTACTGAAGAGTCAGTCAATTTATGCGGAAGAGGTTTCAACATCAGTTTTTGCAAATCGCGGCAAACCCATCCTCTTTATAAAAAATATGGCGCATCATCTCGAGGTCATGGAGCAAACCTTTCTTGAGAAGGTTACCAATATTTTTCTCATTCGGGATCCAAAACAGATTCTTGCCAGTTATGCCCAGGTTATTGAAACCCCTAACCTTCGCGATATCGGTATCGAGTATCAATTCAATTTATTTCACCGTTTGAAAGCACAAGGTCAGGACCCAATTATTATGGACTCTAGTCTTGTTTTAGAAAATCCGGCATCAGTATTAAAGCAGGTTTGTGAGCGTATAGGGATTTCATTCTCAACGGACATGCTGCAATGGCCTGCCGGGCCCAAACCGTATGACGGTATTTGGGCCAAACATTGGTACAGTAACGTGCATAAGTCGTCAGGTTTCGAAAAGCAGGCCACCAGCAACCGTCCGCTACCCGCACACCTCCACCGGCAGAATGAAATAGCCCAGTATTATTATGCTGAACTTGCACCATTTTGTGTACAACCTTGAATGATACCCAAATAAATCTTTATCTTTATAGGAAGCCCATTGCCGCGAATCAAGATTTTTCGCGCGCCGCAAAGCCTCCGTCGGCATCATCCTATAGGGTTTAGGTTGCTAAATACTTCGAAATGCTACAAACGTTTAATCCAAAGAACTCCGACATAAAGATATATGTTGGAGGAAAATTGCTCCACAGGAAGGAAGCTATGGTTTCAGTCTTCGACAGTGCCGTACAGGGCGGTGATGCAGTCTGGGAAGGTCTTCGCGTCTACAAGAGCGGTGTACTGTGCCTCGAACGGCACCTGAATAGGCTAGAAGCCTCTGCTCACGCTTTGGCCTTCACAGATATCCCCTCGAAAGCGGAAGTTAAGAAAGCAATCTACCAGACACTTGAGGCCAATGGCATGCGTGATGAAGTGCACATTCGCCTGACCTTGACCCGTGGCGAGAAATTGACGTCAGGAATGGACCCTCGTTTGAACACAAAGGGGTCATGTCTTATTGTATTAGCAGAATGGAAGCCCCTCGTATATGACAACAGCGAGGGTATCCGCATTATTACCTCTTCACAGCGCAGAAACAACCCACAATTCTTGGATTCTAAGATTCATCATAATAACTTGTTAAACAATATCCTCGCTAAAATTCAAGCCAACGTAGCGGGTGTAGATGCCGCCGTTATGCTCGATTACAATGGCTTTGTTTCAGAACTTAACGATACCAATCTTTTTATGATAAAAGATGGAGTAGTATTAACGCCTTTTCCCGACGCCTGCCTGCACGGTATAACCCGTGGGCTTGTGATTGAGATATGTCACGCGAACAACATTCGCCTGGAAGAACGCAACTTGTCGATTACCGAATTTTACAACGCGGATGAGGTATTTGCCAGCGGTACAATGGGTGAACTTACGCCCGTGAAGGAAATAGATGGCCGAAAAATTATCAACCGCGCAGGCAAGAATGTATTGAAAAAAATACAAGAACACTTGGAGACCTTCATACCGAAATTATCTGAACCATTATTATTTTAACCCATGGCAAAAACTATCAAAGCACCCAAACTAAAATTCCTTGCCGGTGAGACCTGGAAGGAATTGAAATTAAAGAAAGGTACTACTACGAAACGCTATGCCGTTTCGGACAAAGGCCGTATTGTGAGCTTCAAGAAAAAGCTTGATGAGGGGTACATATTGAAACCACGTCTCACACAAGGCTACCCCAGCATAACCATTGGTCGTGAAGAAACCAGGCAAAATTACTACATCCATCGCCTGGTTGCAGAGTACTTTTGCAAGCGACCCAATGTCAATCACAATTTTGTTATTCATGCAGATCACAAAAAAGAAAACAACAAAGCCAAAAACCTGAAGTGGGTCAAACACGAAGATCAGATCAAACATGCTTTGAAAGATCCTAATGTGCTCATCAGAATGAATCCTGAAGAAGGACCAAAGCTTACTTCAGCAAAAGTAAAATTAATTAAGACGGCCTTGTTTAAATCAAAGAAGCAACCTACGTTAAAGGCGCTTGCCAGAAAATACAAGGTTTCAGATATGCAGATTCACCGCATAAAGACCGGTGAGAATTGGAGCCACGTTAAAGTATAAACAGGGTTTAAGCTGCCTCCGACGATTACGCGTATTGTATTTACCATAGTTGAGGCAGCTTTTTTTTCTTCAAATGAAAGACATCTGCCTGTACTCAGCAGATTCATGATGTTAGTCGCCACAATATGTCAGACCAGATAAGATCGGCAAGACTTTTGTAGGTTGCTGCCGTGGGCCGATTGTGTAAATATTATGGCAATTACTGGCGCATGCAGTATATTGTAGCCGATTTTATCTAAAACAATGAATTTATGATAAGGCAATATTGTGGGATATTGATTTTCTCCGTTCTTGGCCTATTTGCCAGGCCTGCCTTGGCAATTCAAGGCAATCTAATGCTTCCGGATACCGTAAGTGTTCCAAAAAACTGGTTCCTACTTGACCCTGAGACAGATCACCTGCAAGGTGTAAGCGTAGAAAGAACCTACGCCACCCTTTTGAAAGGCAAACCTTCGCGCACGGTAACTGTGGCCGTAATTGATTCGGGGATTGATATTGAACATGAAGATCTGAAGGATATTATCTGGACTAACAAAGGTGAAATCCCTGCCAATGGAATTGATGACGACAAGAATGGATACGTGGATGATATCCATGGATGGAATTTCATAGGCGGAAAAAATGGTAATGTTAATGAGGATACCTATGAGGTTACGCGAGAATATATCCGCCTCAAACCACGCTTTGAAAAAATGGAAGAGAAAAAAGTGAGCAGGAAGAATAAGGCTGAATACGCCCTGTGGAAGCAAGTCAAAACCAAATATGATCACGATTATAAAGTGAACAAAGATCAATATGATCAATATCAGCAGCAATATCAGCTTTATGTAAGCGCTTTGGGTACCCTTAGCTTTTGTGATAGCGTTATCAGCAAAAGTATCGGCGGGGCTTCCATTTCAAAATCTTCCTTAGAATCATTAGAAGTATCCAATGATACGCTCTTGTTTGCAAAGGAAACATTGGCCAAAGTCCTTCAAAATGTGGATGGTGATATCGTGGTTTCCGACTTTCTCGCTGAATTGGCGCAATATATTAAACAGCTAAAAGAAGGTTTGGATCATTATTCCACGGCGGTTGAATACGGCTATAACCAGGAATTTAATTCAAGAACCATCATTGGTGATGATCCGGATAATTTATACGAGAAAGGCTACGGAAATAATGATGTTGAAGGGCCTGATGCACGCCACGGCACACATGTGGCCGGCATAATTGGCGCCAATAGACAAAATGATCTCGGAATTAAAGGCATTGCAGACAATGTGCGCATTATGTCTGTCCGTGCAGTTCCAAATGGCGACGAGCGCGATAAGGACATCGCAAATGCTATTCTGTATGCAGTCGACAACGGTGCGCAAATAATTAACATGAGTTTTGGAAAGTCGTTTTCTCCACAGAAGGAAGCAGTTGATAAGGCGGTGAGATATGCCGAGTCAAAGGGTGTACTGCTTATTCATGCAGCAGGTAATGATGCTGATGACATTGACAAGGAGTCAAACTATCCCAGCAGAAAGCTCCAGAATGGCACCGAAACAAAAACATGGCTGGAGATTGGAGCATCATCCTGGGGTGCTGATGAAAATTTTGTCGCCTCATTCTCCAACTATGGAAAAAAGACGGTAGACCTCTTCGCCCCAGGAGTCCAGATTTACTCCACAATACCGAATAACTTATACGAAGAGCTACAAGGCACCAGTATGGCCTGCCCTGCTGCCGCTGGCGTTGCCGCCGTGCTTTTTTCTTATTTCCCGGACCTTACTGCTGACCAGGTTAAGAATATTTTGGAAGAATCTACCCGGAAATTTGATGGATTGAAGGTTTCAAGGCCAGGTTCATCAGAAGATGTTCCTTTCAGTGACCTAAGCATTACCGGTGGTTTGGTGAATGCCTACGAAGCCGTCAGACTAGCGGAGACGATAAAAGCGCAACCCAAAAAGAAATAGCGAACAAGAATCGTTCGATTTTGAGACAGTCATGTGTAAGTAGCAAACTACTTACACATTTTTTTTGCTGTAATCCAATGAAAATCCCCTCGCCCGCGGTAGAAACACCTGGAATATTTACCGCGATGGCTACCGTTTTTAAGTGAAACCTTTCGCACAACCAATCCCAAAGCCACTATTGAAGGTTAGAAGAAATCAACCTTTGTACGTGTTTTAAGCAGGGAAAGAGCGCACTAGCTTTTCAAATTCAAAAGCAACGCGCTATGAAGATTCTCCTTACCACGGCTCTTTTTCAACTTCTTTTCCAGGTGCTAAATGCCTCACCAACTACCATCATGAAGGCTGGTTTTTCGTTGCCCGATTCCCTGGCCGAAGTAACGATTAGGTACAAGAGCATGTGCAATCTGATTTTATTACCCGTTACGATTAACGACACTACACATGTTAATCTGATTCTGGACACAGGCTGCCGCAACCTGGTCTTGTTTGGCAGACGTTTCAATAAGTTCTTCAATATGGAGCCCGATAAAAGTATTCAATTTTCAGGACTAGGGTCCGGCAAACCGCTTGCTGGCCGCCTGTCCCTTGGAAACAAGGTTTCCATAGATGCTGTGATTGGCAGGAAGATTCCAGTAGTTGTTGTTCCCAATCAAAATCTTTTTGGATCCTATTTAAATGTCGACGGCGTCATAGGCTACGACATCTTCATCAAATTTGAAGTTGAACTTGACCTTGCCAGGCAACGCATCACTTTCCGGCCACCATTCACATCCGAATTATCCTCCGATTATGAAAAAATTAACATCCGCGTCGAAGACTCATTGCCCATAATAAATTCGACAATTTTCTTTCAAGGAAGTGAAGGTCAATCCCGTGACCTGATCATTGACACCGGTTCCTCTTTGGGACTCCTGGTAAAGACCAGTGATCTTGAAAAGTATCCAAAAGAGACAAGAGGCTTTGTGATTGGCCGTGGTTTGAATGGTGATATTACGGGTATCGAGATCATGGCTGAAAAAATTCTGCTGGATCACTTTGAAATCAACACAATATCAGCGGGTGTGATTTATTCCGGATTCCGCAACAATGCTTCAATTGGCATGGGAATCCTGAACGATTTTACCATTGTTTTTAATTATTGCAAGGAATATGTGGGCCTCAGGCGTACAGCGTGATTTAATTCATCCAATACACCGCAAATGAACTCAAAAACCCAAAGCCGTATTTGAAAGTTTACGGTAAATCGGAGTACTTTTGTGGATTCTCAAAGTAAAATGACTATGACGATGGATATACAAACTCCCGTTCCCGTTGTTGATGGTACGACTATGACACGAAAAGAGTTTTCTAACAAATTTTATGAACCTCAAAAACCGGTTGTGCTCCGAGGATTGTGGAAGCAATACCCGGCGTATACGAAATGGACCATGGAGTTTTTCAAGAAAACCATGGGGAATGTTGAAGTGGGGTTATTTGGCAACCGCAAGGAGGATATTTCAAAAACACTTCAGGTACCCAACGCTACGATGCGATTTGATGAATATTTGAATCTCATTGAACATGAACCCACCGATTTGCGCTTGTTTCTGTTTCCGATATTCAAGCATAAACCTGAGTTGTTAAAAGATTTTGACTATCCTGATATTGCAAAAGGATACATCAAGATTCCATTTATGTTTTTTGGGCCACCTAAGGCAATTGTGCGGATGCACCAGGACATCGATATGAGCAACGTCTTTCTGACGCAATTTCACGGCAGAAAACGAGTTGTTTTGTTTCCGCCCGATCAATCTGAGTTACTGTATCGACTGCCCTTCAATGTCCATTCTACAGTAGACGTGGATAATCCTGATTATGCGTCATATCCAGGTCTGCAATACGCAAAAGGGATGAGCACGATTTTAGAACACGGTGATACCTTGTATATGCCCAGTGGTTATTGGCACCACATTGAATACCTTGATGGGGGTTTTGCGCTTTCCGTGAGAACTTTCGCACACAGCCTACCCATGAAGTTTGGGGGAATTTGGAACCTTACTGTTCAACGTACGACAGATAATGTAATGCGCAAACTAAATGAGGAAAAATGGTTTGAGTATAAAAAGAAGCTGGCGCGTAACCGTGCGAATAGAGCAATGCGCAGGCTAGTGCCTGAACTAAGTAATGACTGAAATTGAGAAGGGTCGACCCGCGGGGATTATTGTGAATTCCCAGACTCTGCTATCCTCTTCACGTTGTCATGAAATTCCTTAATTGCCTTGGTATGTAATCTTGGGTAGAGCCTGGTATCTCTAAAATTGGAATTACTTTTGTAAAAGGTTTGATGGGAGACATTTGTAAACCCCCCATCTGTCTGGTGTAGTGTTATCCATTGCGAACCCTCAGAAGCCCCCCGCTCCATATAACATAGTTTAATAGATTTATCCTTTTCATTTACATCCGCCACTTCATGGGCGACCGCAATATTCATCAACCCCCAAAATAGCCGTAGGTTCAAAATTATGACCTGCCCCTTTTCCAGGCCTGTGTAATTGTCGTTAATGTAGCTGATTTTGTTGCTTCTCCTTGAAAACTGCAATCCAAAACTTACCATTTCTCCCTTCCAGGCATCCTTCGGATGAATAGTTTTATACGTATTCCACACGTACTCGATGTCCCTCTTTATCAAAAATGACTCATGGTGCGCATGATATGACGCTTTAACAGCAGGATCAAAGCATACAGGTCGCATTTTCGTGAAATCGGTCGATTCCTTCGAGCTATAGGCGGATATGAACTCCTTTACTTTCTTCTGTTTAATCTTCCCCAGATCAACTTCTTGTATTCCGACGGACCCAGTCACCATGCTATTTCAATCGCTAATTTGTAAAAACGCCACAAAATACTTGTTTTGACTTTCGCACACTAATCTTTCCCCTACTTCATTTACTTGATGGACTGATCCTTACACCTGGCAAATGAGATTACCTTGCGCACTAATCCGGCGCTGATTATCTTTCGAACCCCGGAAATGGTGTGTCAATCATGCAATCGTTCCTTCAGCGCCTCAGGCGAAGTCTTCGCAATTTATATCTTCTGGGGTACCGCAGCGTCCAACAGATTTTCAACGCTTTGCGAACACAATATTCTCGTCTGGCGCATTATTATAAAATTCACCCCAGGGCAAAAAAGATTACCCTTATTCTGGGTCCGCCAATAGTTTTGTTTGTCTTACTGCTAATGGTCGTTCTGATAGAGACCCCAAGCAACAGGAAACTGCGAAATATACATAACCAGGTAGCCTCCGAAGTATATAGTGCAGACAGTGTATTACTCGGACGTTACTATATTGAGGACCGCACAGAAGTATCCTTCGAAGAGATAGCGACACACGTAGTCGATGCACTGATCGCAACAGAAGATGTTCGCTTCTATCAGCACCAGGGAATAGACTATATCAGCCTTGGCCGCGTAATTGTAAAATCTATTTTACAGCAGGATGAATCTGCCGGCGGCGGAAGTACTATTACACAACAGCTTTCAAAGAATCTGTATCCGCGCAAGCGTTACTGGATTTTCTCCATGCTGGTGAACAAACTACGGGAGGTTATCACCGCACGTCGACTGGAGTTAATCTACTCTAAGAAAGAACTCATTACGCTATACCTAAATACTATTCCATTTGCCGACAATACCTTTGGCATTCAGGCTGCCGCCCATCGTTTTTTTTCCACCACTGCCAAGGCAATCACAGTTGACCAGGCCGCCATTCTTATTGGCTCGCTCAAAGCCACTACGTACTACAATCCCCGGCTGTATCCCGATAGGGCCTTTTATCGACGCAACGTGGTTATAAGCCAAATGGTAAAGTATAACTTCCTTCCAAAGGAAGCCGCAGATTCCCTTCTGGTCAAGCCAATCGAACTTAGCATCAACAGCATGTCTCACCACCTCGGACTTGCGCCATATTTCAGACAATACTTAAAAGCAGAGCTGTTAAACTGGTGCAAAAATAATACAAAAGCTGACGGCACACATTACAACCTCTATGCTGACGGCTTGAAGATCTACACAACCCTGGACGCAAGGCTTCAGGATTACGCTGAAAAAGCTGTAACCCAGCAAATGACCGAGGTTCAAAATCTGTTCTTTGAACATTGGGGAAAAGAAGTACCCTGGAAAGGAAAGGAAAGCGTGGTACAGGATGCCATCCATCGCTCAACCAGATACCGCAGGCTTAAACAACAAGGCCTTGCTGAAAATGAAATAATTAAAATCCTCAGTAAACAAATACCCATGCGGTTGTTTACGTGGCATGGAGAGCAAGAGGCAATCACAAGCCCAATTGACTCCATCAAACATCATCTGCAGTATCTTAATGCAGGTTTTCTTGCGGTCGATCCCGGCTCTGGTCAGGTCAAAGCCTGGGTTGGAGGCATTGAGCACGACTTTTTTCAATACGATCATGTGAAAGAATCCACGAAAAGACAAGTTGGCTCAACCTTCAAGCCCATTGTTTACGCCATGGCCATTGAGAACGGTATTGCGCCATGTGATCTGATCTCTGCAGAAAAGCAAACCTATATCGATACAGCAGGCGTAAGTTGGACACCGCGCAATTCGCAAAATGATTACAAGGTAGAATACACCATGCGCGGCGCGCTGGCTTATTCTGTAAATACCATTGCAGTGAAGCTGATCCAGGAGGCCGGTATAGATAATACCATTGCGCTTGCAAAAAAGATGGGCATCACCAGTGAAATGCCACAAGTACCTTCCATTGCGTTGGGGTCTTCCTCCATCTCGCTGATGGAAATGACAGGGGCATATGCCTGCCTCGCTAATGAAGGGGTTGCGAATCCCCCCTATTATCTTGAATCAATTCAAGATCTGGATGGAAAGACATATAGCAATTTCAAGCCAGCATTGTCGGGTAAGCGAGCCCTGTCGCAGGAAACAGCGCAATTGGTAAGGCGGTTGATGCAAACTGTTGTTCAGGAAGGAACAGCATCCAGGTTGCGCTGGAAATACGGTATATACAACGATGTTGCCGGTAAGACAGGTACCACCCAAGCCAACGCCGACGGTTGGTTTATCGCCATGACGCCGAAACTTGTTATCGGCACCTGGGTTGGCGCGGACGATCCACGCATACGCTTCCGCTCCACTGAATTGGGGCAAGGCTCCAGTACGGCATTGCCAATGGTGGCCTTCTTTCTTAAACAGGTAGACCTGGATCCAGCATTCAAAGAACTGGCAGATGCCAGATTTAAGCCTCTTCCCAATGAACTCCAGAAGAAGTTAGATTGCGACCTCTATGAGCTGACGGATGATCTCTGGGCGCAGATAAAACATACCGTTTACAAACGAGATTCCCTTATACAAGCCGACACTTCCGTTGCGCCTCCAAACGAAACATTTTTGGAATACTTGTACAAACGAAAGTTGAGAATCATGCAAGCCAGCCAGCCGGATACCGCCAAAATCGCTGAGATCAAGATACTGGGAGGATAGTACCCCTTCCAAAATACCGAACCTTGGGGTAGAATCCCTATATGTGAAAAACGTAGGTTTAGTATCGGTATTAGCACCATAAACTCAATACTTAACATAATCTATTCCGTTATGAAAAAAAAGATAATCTATTCAATTGCCATTCTACTCATTGGTCATCTATGGGGCACGTTACCTGTTATTGCGCAAGTTATCAGTACACCCCGGACTGCCAGTCCAGCGGCTAAAGTCTCACAGACGATTGGCTTGTCTACCGTAACCGTTAGCTACTCCAGACCTGCCGTCAGAAACAGAGAAGTATGGGGAAAGCTTGTGCCATATGGCTGGAACGTCCAAAACTTTGGCGCGAATAATGAAGCACCCTGGCGCGCTGGCGCAAACGAAAACACGGTAATTGAATTCTCTCATCCTGTGAAAATTCAAGGTAATCCTGTACCCGCTGGCGTATATGGATTGTTTTTCGTGATTAATAAGGACAATAGCGGTGAAGCAATACTTTCCAAGGAATACCGATCATGGGGAAGCTTCTGGTATACGCCTGAGCAAGATCAACTACGAACCACTATTCAGGTCCGCGACGTACCACACACTGAATTGCTCACTTATGATTTCATAAACATTGACAAAAATTCAGGTGAACTTGTCCTTACGTGGGAAAAGAAACAATTCCCCCTTCAACTTGAATTCGCCGTCGATGATATCGTAATGGCGAATGCAGCAGAAGAACTAAAAGGACCCGCCGGATTTAACTGGCAAGGATATTCAAGTGCAGCTAACTATGCGCTACAAAACAAAATAAACATCCAGCAAGGTATTGTATGGATAGATAAGGCCATTGCTCAGAACAAGAGCTTTACAACACTGGTCATTAAATCCGACCTTTTGAAGGAATCTGGAAAAGCGTCGGAAGCTGAAAAAGTTAAACAGGAGGCGCTTTCCATTGCTTCAGAAGCGGAACTGAACAGCCATGGCTACCAATTGTTGGGGCAGGCGCAGTATGAAGAAGCGATTGCAATATTTAAGCTTGCCACAGATAGGTTTCCGAAAAGTGCAAATGCATGGGACAGCCTTGGAGAAGGATATGCCGCAAAGGGAGATCAAAAAAATGCGATTGCAAGTTTTAGAAAATCGCTTGGAATGAACCCGCCAGAAAATGTAAAGGCTAATTCAGAAAAATACCTTAAACAGCTGGGTGCCATGTAACTATTTTATGAATTTCCCTTCCCTTTAGTGGAAGGGAAATTTTGGAGCAATTCCTAATGGTGGATTGTAACCCGTGACTTTGCTTTCGAAGGGTTTATCGCATGGAGGTAAACGAAAATTGTCAAATCCGCGTCCTTCATTCAATTAACTATCGCCCACGGTAGGTCAATTTAACACTATGCCTGCGTAAGCCATTTCATAAACTTACCAAGCCAGGTTTTTGGATCTTCTGCTAATTCTTCTGCCGACATTTCCATAACAGGTTCATTCACAATTCTCATGGCCTTCGTTGGCGGAGACATCTTAACCTTTTTGAGATAATTTTGCCTTTTTCTCTCTTTTTCGCGTGCGTCCTGCTCTTCCCGCTTTCGTCGCAGCGCTGCTGCCTCACGCTCCCGTTCCAGGGCTATCGGATTCTTTCTGGGTCGCTGATCCTGCCGCTGTTTTCTCTTATCATGAACCTTTTTTTCTTCACGTCGTGGTTTATTTTCTATTTCTCCTGCCTGGAGCAGTTCCGATGCCGTCGGAGGGTTCTCTGTCTTCTTTGGCTCGGGGAGCTCAACTTTTCCGAGTACCTTCAATCCCGCGAGCTCAATTTTTGGAGCTTTGATTACTTCGACTTGCTCAAGCCTGGTGAAAGCTTTTTCATTAACAGTTTCTGCAACAATGTCATCAGTTTTGTTCTCCGCGCCAATGGCCGACCGCGGAACCTCTTCCGGCGCACTTTCAACTTTTGCAGATTGTACTTCCGCACTCTCTTTTTCTGCCGCAGGCGCAAACTGTCTTGTGATCAGGACTACATGCTCAACCGATAAACGTGTATTAGATGCCTCGTCAGTCTGAATTTGACTTGCACCCAAAAATTCAACTATTTCAGCTGGCCGTATTCCCAGTTTTCTAGCGAGTTGACCAAGTCTCATAAGATCTTACTTTCAATTATTATTTTAACGCAAATATAGTTTTTTGAGACTTCAAATAACCATGGTGCAAATCAAAATTGACTGTCTCACACAGCCAGCATCAAAGATTTACAGGAAGATAAGATATAACAGAAACAACAAAACAAGTAAAATTGCGACAAATTTTATACCCATGGAATGATTTGTGAATTCATAATGGCAAACCGGACACGTCTTACTTTCCGCATCTACTTCCATTGCGCAAGAAGGGCACTCTTTCGTTTTCATAACTGTAGCAACAAATTAATGTCAGGCATGTTTATGCATCTCTGTGATCCCAATATAGTACGTTCTCCGTTATACGCTTTCGCGTGGCACGAAGGCCTCATCCAAATTCGGATGTCCCCTGCTGGTAACCGGCATGAAGAAATGAATATTTTTTTCAAATCTGACTAATTCTTTGTAATCTTTGTTTACCAAATTGAAATGAATATGTGCGATGAATAATGCTATTAGCTGGTTTGAAATACCCACAGCGAATTTAGAAAGAGCTCAAAAATTCTATGAGGAAATTTTGGATATTCGATTAAATAAACTGGATTTACCAAACATAAAAATGCGCATGTTCCCCATTGAAGATCCCAACGGCGTGGGTGGATCGCTTTGTGATAGTGGTGGCTTCCACAAGCCCTCTGCTACAGATGGTCCTCTGGTATATCTCAATGGCAATCCCGACGTACAGTTAATTCTGGACAAAGTTGAAAAGGCCGGGGGAAAAATTCTGGTTCCCAAAACAGAGATATCACCAGCGTTCGGTCATATGGCCGTTATACTGGACAGCGAGGGAAATCGCATTGCCTTCCATTCTCTTACGAAAGCCTGATCGATTAATATATTCGGTTATTCTGCGTCTATCAACCTCGCGATGGATCATTGCTGGAGTTTTTCCTTAAGTTTTGTGAAGGAATAGAAAGGACCCTCTGCCATCGCAGCGTTGATGAGCCAGGCCGGCACGGAGCCGCCTGGGTCGATGCGAAAGGTATAGTTAATTTTTAGTGAAGATCCGTTGAAGCTGGCGACATGCATGATGCCTTCTGAAAATGGCACCCTTACAAGATTCTCGCTCGCCGGATAATCATACGCTGCGCTGTGGTTCGTAATCAACAGTGTCTGCGCAACACTGTCATACTGTAAAGTAATTTCAGTTATCAATTCTCGGTCTGACACTGGCCAGGGTGCATCAACTACAACACGATACACTGTTGATCGACGGCCGGTTTTGTGCAATATCCTGGATTCAATCGTATTATACTGCCAGTTCACATAATTGTCGATATCCTCCATGAAATTGATCAGTTTCTCAAAAGAAGTATTCTCAAGAATAAACGTCGCGCTGAGTGTCTTCAGCTTTTCGTCGCCTGAATCACATGTGTATACTTTAAGGTCGGCTTTTTCTCTTTTTAATGTACAATCCCGTTGACCTACTGCCTGGGTAGCAGTAAGAATTGACATTACGAGTGCCGTTATAAACCATACATAACCTATACTCGACATAGTTGATTGATCGCTTATCAAGATCTCGTTGCAAAAGATAGAGAAAATGTGGAGATTATGATATTATCAGATTAGATGCTGTGGCTATGCGGAGAGTCTTTTTAACATTAGTCTTCTGTTTTTCATTTGTCCTGGGCCATTCATACTCCATTCTGATTCCCATGGATGGAAGCCAGAAAAATCATTTGAAAGCATATGGTATCGCTTTCTTTGCACTGCAAGAAGGGATAAGTGTCGATTGGCTTCTGAACTACAGAGGCGGGAGCTTTCTGATTCCCTATTCAGTTTTGGTTGAAAGCGAATGCCTGGTGAGAGGAATTTCGGTCGAATTGCTGAATGATGTCGCCACAAACTCCGTCCTCCAGGAAATCGCAAGTCCTGCTGTAAACATGAACGTCGTTAAGCTCGAAACAGCGCCAAGAATTGCAGTTTACTCCATAAAAAACGAATTGGTTGCTGATGAAACGGATGCCGTAATCACTGTACTTGATTATGCTGAGATTCCATATACCCTCTTATATGACGATGAGGTCCTGGAGGAAGACCTGGTAAAGTATGACTGGCTCCACCTTCATCATGAAGATTTTACAGGGCAGTATTGGCGTTTCCGCTGGAGACTATCCGCCATCATTGAATCCGAAATGCAGGAAGCCACAGCCGCGCGCCTCGGCTACGCTACGGTTTCGGCAATGAAGCTTCAGGTAGCCAAGAAAATCAAAGAATTTTGCGCCGGGGGAGGATATTTGTTCGCCATGTGTTCCGCCGCGGAAACATTTGATATTGCCCTTGCGGCTGAAGGTATTGAAATCAGTGAAGCCACCTACGATGTGGATGAAGAGTCCAATACACAAGGCAAACTTGATTTCAACAAAACACTGGCTTTTGAAAATTTTACGCTTGAGAACGAAAACAGAAGAAGGTTTTCGGATATCAATACGGGTCGCCCTGATTTTTTTGACCAAACATCCTATTACTTTCAGCTATTTGATTTCTCAGCCAAGTGGGATATCGTTCCCGTGATGCTAACACAGGACCACGAACACGTCATCAAAGAATTCACCGGACAGACAACCTCCTTCAATAAGTATGTTGTTAAGTCCGAGGCGCTGGTCCTTGGGGAAAACAAAAAGGGTAACAGCGTTCGTTACATTTATGGAGAATTAGGTCGCGGACATTGGACCTTTTATAGTGGTCATGATCCTGAGGGATCACCCGGAAGAAGAAGAGGTACAACCGACCTGAATTTATACCCAAACTCTCCCGGATATCGACTCATTCTCAATAACGTATTATTTCCATCCGCGAAAAGAAAAAAACAGAAAACATAGCCTTCTATTATTTCAATGCGTGGTCGATAATTTTTCACCATCCAACTAAAAACCTTTTTTTTACAAGATTTTAAATGCCGTTTTTCAACCAAGTTTTGTGCATAACTTGGTTGATAAGTTGTGGATTACTTTTTTGATGTTTACTTGGAACATGAGTAACAAAAATGTATCTTCATATCACTAAGTCGCTTTTTAGAAGATCGATCTAGAACATCGGTAAACAACCTTTTGTTTCTTACGGGAAGTGAAAATAAAAAAGCCGGTGGTTGATGATTGTGCCCTGCGTGAAGGGTCCTTCGGGAAACTTTGCAGTGGAGTACGAAGCTGAAAGCAGTCGTTGCAAAATGGTTGCCGTAGGTTTTGGTCCTTTTGAAAGTTCTTGGAGCTGTGCATTGGCTACGGTCGGCGTTCAGCTAAGACGGGAAAAAGTCAAGCAATTGATTATTCCCGTTTTTTTTTGTTCCCCCGAAAAAGTTCTTCTCCACTGTCTTAAGCTACCTCTCCTGCTCTGGTGTTGGCCCTAAAGGAGTAATGCGTGCCTTGGAGAATCAATATGATTTGACAACTCACGGTCGTAATCAACTGCTGGACTTTATCCAGTACCAATTTGGAATCTGATTTCGGAATCAATAAAATACTAACCTTTGCCATCTGCCAAAATGCAGACCCTGATTAACCCAGCGTGATAGGTAACGTTCTATTACGCTTACCCGTCGCTGCGAAAATTGCATTGGCCAGGGCAGGTGCAAAGGGAGGAACAGGCGGCTCTCCCACACCCGTAGGTTTCTCGTCGCTCTCAACCAAATGCACAAATATTTGCTTTGGGCAGTCATTCATTCTGGCAACAAAGTATGAATCAAAATTAGTCTGCTCGGGATGGCCGTCTTTAAACGTTATCCCGCCTTTTAGCGCAGCACCAGAAGCAAAAACGGCCCCTCCTTCAAACTGGTTTATGACTGAGTTTCTATTAACGACAATTCCGCAATCCACAGCGTAATGGACTTCAGGAATAGACAGTTTTCCAGCCTCGTCAATAACTACATGTACCACGCACGCCACATAAGTCAGGAAACTTCTGTGCGCACAAATACCCAGGCCATGACCTTTAGGCATTGATTTACCCCAACCTGATTTGTCAGCAACCAATTCGATAACACCTCGCAGGCGTTTTGTACTCCAGGGAAATTTCTGGATGGGCTCACCATAGTTTTCGAAACCCTCCATTGTTTTGTCAAAAGGAATATCACGATCAGAACCCAACAATTCAATCAAGTTGGCTACAGGGTCTACTTTACGATACGCAGCAACTTCATCCAGCATACTGCCAATAGCAAAAGCATGCTGAATATTGCTCACAGACCGGAGCCAGCCAATCCGGGTCTTGGTCAGCGCCTCATGAGATTCGCAGGAAATATTTGGTATATCATAGGGAAAGTCAACCATGCCTAATTGAAGCTCTCCAAAACTAGGCTCTGTTTCTTTTGCATCTGCAGTACCGCCTATCGGCGGGAATACGCTGCGATGGTTCCAGCCTGTAACTTTTTGTTGTTTATCAAATGCAACCCTAATGTGCTGTACGCTGCAGGCATGGAAAAAATCGTGTTGGATGTCATCCTCCCGCGTCCAGATGAGCTTGATGGGAAATCCACTCATTTGTGAAGCGAGCGCAGCTTCTACGATATAATCTGGTTTTGATTTTCTGCCAAAGGCACCGCCCAGCAAAGTAACATTGACAGTGACATTTGCCTCTTCCAAATTCAGTGCGCCAGCAACACTTCCTTTGGCCCACTGCGGATGTTGTGTAGGTGCCCAAACTTCGCATTTACCATCCTTCACACTGGCAACGGCACATGGCGGTTCCATGGGCGCATGTGCCAGGTGGGGGATCATATAAGTAGCTTCCATCACATGCGCCGCGCCGCTTATTGCGTTATCTATTGAGCCCTGTTCTCGCCTCACATGCCCCTTGCTCTTTACCTTGGCAAGCATTTCCTTGAAATAGTCATCAGTAGCGTAAGTTGCATTTGGCCCCAGATCCCATTCAACTTCAAGTTCCTTCCGGGCGCTGATGGCGGACCACGTACTATCGGCTACCACCACAATTCCCCCTAATGGATTTGGAAAGTCTGTTGGAAAACCCTTCGATTTTATTTCCAGGACCTGTAAAACACCCGGAAATTGCTTCGCCCTATCTGCACTAAAATGCTTTACTGTTCCACCAACCACAGGGCAACGGAGCACTGTTGCATATTTGATACCGGGTAAATTTACATCGAGGCCGTAAATCGTATTGCCGCTAATAATGTCCTGAATATCAACTATGCTCGTAGATTTGCCAATGTATTTCCATTCTGATTTCTTTTTGAAGACAATATCTTCTTCCTTGGGCGCAGCTAACTTCGACGCATCAGCTGCCAATTTACCAAACTCCAACTTTTTGCCACTGGCTTCGTGCACTACTTCATGATTCACTGCTTTACATTCGCTCGCAGGAACGCCCCACTGATTTGCCGCCGCTTGCTCCAGCATCATACGCGCCATCGCACCCGTCTTTCGCATAGGTTCAAAGAACATCCGCACAGAGAAAGAACCGTCTGTATTTTGATTGCCATATTTCGATTCATCTCCTTCCGCCTGAACAACCTTTACACGCTTCCAATCCGCTTCAAGTTCATCCGCAATGATTAACGGTAAACTAGTACGAATACCGGTACCCATCTCAGACCGATGCGCAACCAGAATGACAGATCCATCAGCATTAATCGTTAAGAAAACGTCGGGCGAAAATGGTGTGGCATCCCCCGATGGGGAACAACTTACCTGCATCCCGAGGATAATGCCTGTGACCGTCATACCGCTTGCCTTCAAAAATGTTCTCCGATCAATTTTTTTGATAATTGATTCCTGGAGTGTAGTATTTGATGTCGATGGTCGCATAGGGTTGATCTTAAAAGTTAGCTTATGCTATAGTTAAATTTAAGCAAATTGGACGTTCCATCCCTGAAAATTATTCATTTAATAGTAACGTTCCTCCAAACACCAATTTTCCACTCAATATCGTAGAAAGCGAGGTTTTGGCGCCTGCCTTTACCGAGGCTTCATGCATTAATTGCCGGCCTGCAATAAAAGGTATATGATCTAATTATACTGTTAATACTCAAGAATTTCAATTTCAATCCGATCGTTGAGCTTTGCACTGGGACTATTTTCCGAAACCAACATACTCGCTGCACCCCAGGCATAAATCTGAGTTCTGTTTGTTTGAATACCATTATCTTCCAGATACGACCGGACAGCCTCAGCCCGTAACTTTGACAGCTCCTTCGCAGTACCTTTTCGTTCGTCGGATCCATTGATGTTAAAATAGTTCTTCGTTGGTCCTAGCGCAATAATCCTGCGTGAGTTGGCACCATTGCAGTGTCCGTGGATTTTTATTTTATAATTAGGATTGCCTTTCATTAAGTTTATCAACTCGTCTAGCTCCTGCTGTGCCTGAGGAAGCATCACGACGGCATCTTTGTAGAAGGCTACATTGTACATAACAGATACATCGCCCTTCTTAAGTCGCTCTAACATAAAGGGAATGACCCACGCACCATTCGAATCTTGTATTGCACCATCCACCGATGCCAGATTATCATAGTCCAAAAATCTTAATTCTTCTTTGTACCCAAAAATCCCGCAAACCACTGACATGGGGTTGTTCCCTTTTGTCGGGCGTGGCAAATCAATATATTCATCTGATTTATAGGTGGCCAGCGTGCGTCCTCGTGTAAAATCAACTACATGCAATGTGCCTGGCATAGGCGTATGGTCCAGACGCGTAACGACAAACCTCACAAGTTGACCCTTTACTTTTGGGGGAGCTTCAGCCAATGGTGCCGGGGCTTCCACTTGTGGTTCTTTTGGCACTAAGGGAGGCCGTTCATTTCCACTTACAAGCTCAATTACTTCTTCATCAATACTAGGCTTGTGTATTTCATACTTGTTCGGCTGTTCTGCTACCGCCTCCGTTACCGCCTCTGCTTCGATCCCTAGCCTTCCGGTAAAAACCCAGGCATCCTTAAATTCACTTTGCTCCTGCAACAGTTTTGCTTCTGCTATTGCATCCGCACGCTCGGTGGTTTTTAAAACATAAACGTAATAGTAGTTCTTTGCTGTATTTAATTCGTATTGTGCTGAAAAACGAAGACTCCTGACATAGCCAGTGAATTTTTGTGCATTGCTTTCTTGTGCGAATGCTCCCACAACTACATAAAGCTGTTGGGCATAGCTGGCCGTGACAGATCCTAGTACCAGAAATGAGATAGTGAGAAGCCGCATAGCTTAGTTTTATTAATTATAAATGAAGAATCTAAATTACGCAATATCTCTGATTGACACATGCTCCCGGAAGGTGAAAAGGAGCATTTGAGGATAAGCGGGGCTTTAGTCTCTGCAGCATATCAGGCTGGAGCACTACCAGGCATTTAATCAGGGTTTTTGTCGCCACTTTTTCTTTTCTGAAATCCGTTTTTTGGAGGTGATCCGCTCTTGAACGGAACCCTTCGAAGGCTTTGTTGCCTTTCGCACCTTCCTGCGTTCAAATGCTTTCGCTAACAGCTTTTCGAATTTGAGAAGAACTGCTTCCTTATTTTGAAGTTGCGACCTTTCGCTTTGCGATGACATCACCAATACACCTTCCTTTGTAAGGCTTGATGCCAGTCGTTTACAAATTATTGCCTTGTCTTCATCGCTCAAGATCTTTGATTGCGTAACATCAAATTTCATGGTGACTTTCGAATTGACCTTGTTGACGTTCTGACCCCCAGGCCCATCACTCCTTGAGGCTGTGAACTCGAATTCCTTCGCCAGCAACAAAATGTTTATCCTAGCGGGTATTTTTGTCATTTTTATTATAAAATCTACATGCAAGCCTTCTTACTGCAAAATACTGATTTCCTGACCCATTTCAATCTTGCTTACGCAGGAGTAAGTAAGGAATGATCCAAGGAAACGAGCAACTTCGAAGGAAAATTCGAATCATTTTGATAGCTTGGTCTGGCGACCTGACATCATCAAACCAATAGATTATGAATAAGCAATACGGCAGAAGAGAATTTCTCTGGAAAGGCACGATGGGAGCGCTGGGACTTACAATATTACCCTCCTTACATCTGAAAGCGGCACCAAGCGACCGATTGCGAATTGCGCACATCGGGTTGGGTGGTATGGGCAACCAACATCTCAGATGGTTTGCCGCGCTGCCCGAGGTTGAGATTGTTGCCTTATGTGATGTTGACAAGAATCATTTGAATAGCACACTGGAAGCCCTGAAGATACTACATCCAGACACCAAGGCCGATGTATATGAAGATTTCAGGCATGTGCTTGATCGCAAGGATATCGATGCCGTTACAATCGCTACACCTGACCACTGGCATGCCCAGATTGCAACACTTGCCTTCAGGGCAGGCAAAGACGTATACGGAGAAAAGCCGCTCTCCTATGATATTAGGGAAGGGCAGGTTTTAGTAGAGAATCTGAAAAAGCACAACAGTATTTTTCAGCTAGGGACGCAGATTCACGCCACCGACAATTACCATCGTGTTGTGGAACTCATACAAGCCGGCACCATAGGCAAAGTACACACGGCGCGAATCTGGAAAACTGGCTTTTCACCCGGATTGGGTCATCCTGTCAGCCAGACACCACCCACTTCCCTCAATTGGGATATGTGGCTTGGGCCGGCCCCATACGTGGACTATTTTCCGGAAAGATGCCACCTGAACTACCGCTATTTCCTGGATTATTCAGGCGGTATTTTCGCAGATTTCTGGAGCCACATTGCGGATGTAGTCTGGTGGGCTCTCCAACCCAAAGGACTAAAAACAGTGATCGCCCGGGGCGATAAAACCGATGGCGTTGCAGACGCTCCCAAATGGATAGATGCTGATTATACATTTGAAAATCTATCGTTGCACTGGACTACAGAACCGCCAAACGTTCCTGGTGCCGCTGACCGCGGAATCGGTGCGTATTTTGAAGGAGAAAAAGGCACGCTGATTTGTGACTACGATACACGTTCTATTACAATTAATGGAGAAACCGTTTCTGATATTCCGGAGGTCCCAAAAACCCTGGTGCGATCACCCGGACATCAACAGAATTTTGTCGACGCTGTCAAATCTCGGACCCAGCCTGAATCAAACCTTGCGTATGTACGCGATATGACATTGCCGATGCACCTCGCTATAATCTCATGGCGCCTTGGCAGAAAACTAAATTGGGATTCGCAAAACGAAAAGTTTATTGGTGACAAGGAGGCCAACGCGTTGTTGTCCAGGAAATACCGAAAAAAATGGAATCTGCTTTAGCCCATATTGGTTGGACCTCAGCTCATCAAACTAGATCGCAGTGTTTCATACGCCATATCAACTTCCAGATAAACAGGTGTATCGTTGACACTTTGATAGTTCAACTCAACGATGCTTTTAACCCTGCTCTGAGGGTTTGGATAGATTCTTCCTATTGATGCTATGTTGACCAGTTCCTTTTTTGATTCGAATTCTTCTGAAACGATGAGTTCTATAAACTTAGCCATATCTTCTAACTTTTTTAAAAACCTTGTCAAGTTACTACTCTTTTGGAAATCATTCCAGCCAGTTGAAATATTGCCGGTTGGCACGTCACATTGCTCAGATACAAGTAGTCATTGGTCTGTGTCTTGTAATGATGCAATACCTTTGTCTACGCGTCCCATCAAAACTATACAAAACAAAATCGACTATGAAACACATTAAAACGACCGTCAAAGGCATTTTCCTGCCATGGCTGCTGACAACGCTATTACTATTGACAACTACGACAGGCAAGGCGCAGATAGGTGTCGGTGCCAAAACACCTAAAGATGCAGCTGTTTATTTTGATGGAAGCCGTGAAATGCTGGATGCTAAATGGACATACTGGGAAGGACCAAGATTAGCAGCAACATTGCCCATAAAATGGGAAATTGTCGATGACCCGATAGATAAAGGTACCGTTGTAAGCAGCAATGATCCTACAGCGGCAGGGGGTCTGTATGGCACTGCCGATATCGTCACCAAGAAGGTGTTCCGGGATTTCCGGGCACATGTTGAATTTTTGATCATGCACAAGGGAGGTAACAGCGGGGTTTACCTTCAAAATCGTTACGAAATACAAGTGCTCGATGGAGATTCAACCAAGCACGGCATTGGCGCTGTAATCGATGAAGCAGAATCTCCTTACCGAGCCTACAATGGCCTTGGAAAGTGGAATGCGTACGATATCGTTTTTAGAGCAGCACGGTTCAGGGATGGGAAACTCACCGAAAAAGCCATGGTAACGGTGTATTTTAACGGAATCAAAGTGCATACCAACCAACTTATCAACCATGTTTCGGGGGGTCCATTTTCAGGCATTGATGGTGGAAACGACAGCGGCAAGGGAATTACCGATACCCCAGGCGGACTAAAATTGCAGGCCGAAGGTCATGATGTGCGTTATCGCAATATCTGGATCAAAGAACTCGACTTGAAGAAACCGGATACTGATTTCCTGAATTAAGAACCAGGGTGCCAAGATTCAGGGTGTATGATCTGCCGGCAAATAGTCCTCCAGTATGCAACTTGAAACTGTAATCCCAAATCCGCACTTGATCTCCGGCATGGAACAGCGATACTTTCGGTTAATCGGGTTCACTTGTATCTCGCAAAAGTTTATTTAATTACAATACTACTTCCTATGGAATGATGCTGGTTCGAAAAAAATTTTTTACATCTGAAAACAAAGCTGCTATGCACAATTTGCGCAAGAAACGACTCTTACTGTTCAGCTTTCTACTGCTTCTGACAGGATGCAATCCTGGGGACAAAAATTCGAAACATTGGTATAAGGGCAACCTCCACACACATTCCTATTGGAGCGACGGCGATGAATACCCTGAAATGATTATGGATTGGTACAAAACCAACGGTTACAACTTTGTAGCACTCTCTGATCACAATACCCTCGCCGAGGGTGAGAAATGGATAACGGTTACTAAAAGCAGGATGTATGAAGAAGGATTTGAAAAGTATTTGGAAAAATACGGCGAAAATTGGGTTACACACAGCCTCGATTCGGGGCGCATTCGTGTGCAACTGAAAACATACGCAACATACAAGTCCCTTTTTGAAGATAATGATTTTCTGATTATTCAATCAGAAGAGATCACGGACAAATTTGGTGATAAACCCATTCATATGAATGCAACAAATATCCAGTCCAGGATAGAACCACAAGGTGGTGAAAGTGTGACTGATGTTATGCAGCGTAATGTAGATGCAGTATTGAACCAGCGGAAAGAAACCGGCATGCCAATGTTCCCACACATCAATCATCCTAATTATTTCTACGGTGTCTCTTTGCAGGATATTATAGATCTGCATGGAGAAAGATTTTTTGAGGTTTATAACGGCCACCCCATGGTCCGAAACTATGGCGACAGCTTACATCCTGGAACTGAAGAAATGTGGGATAGGATAAACCTGGCGTATGCCCAAAAGGATCAGCCTCTCCTTTACGGACTGGCGACTGACGATAGTCACAACTACCATCAGTTTGGATCTGCCTATAGCAATGCAGGAAGAGGATGGGTGATGGTGGATTCAGATTCCCTTACATCAAGGTCTCTCATTCACGCACTTGAGGCAGGTGCGTTCTATGCGTCAACTGGTGTACTGCTTGAGGAGATAAATTTCAATAATAATAAATTGCATCTTCTTGTAAACGCGGAGCCAAATGTAGTCTACACCATAGCTTTCATTGGCGTGGTAGCAGGAGAACAGCAATCAAAAGTCCTAAAAGAAGTTGTTGGAACCAAAGCAGAATTCGAACTTGAAAAAGGACACCTATTCGTCAGGGCCAGGATAACATCCAATAAATTGAAACCCAATCCCTATCAGGAAAACGAATATGAAACTGCCTGGACACAACCCATTGTGTATACAAAATAGTTTTTTGTGTTTTACAACAATACAACTTTCCCGGTACGGACTGATTCATCGCATGCAAATGCGATGCGCAAGCTATTGACGGCATCCTGAATATGATCCGTCAGATCGACATCTTCCGCTATCGCTTTTAGAAAATAGCGTTGTTCGCGATTACACAGCTCCTGATGATCCGGTTCGTCTTTCAGGTTTATCCAGGTATCTTCTTCTACAAATTCATCATTTTTGTCCAGCGGAGCATGATGAAATCGGATCGATTCGGTTTTTGTATGCGATTCGATAGAAGACGACTTACCTGCCCCCCCGGCATCTTTCGCGACGATAGACACTGATCCGTTTGGACCGATGACATCCTTCACAAAAAAAGCAGTTTCACTGATCATAGGTCCCCAGCCCGCTTCATACCAGCCTACTGATCCATCCTCAAAACGAATTTGCAGCTGGCCATAGTTGTAGTTTCCGGCTGGTATTTCTTCGGTAAGCCTGGCACCTATTGCACTAACCTGGGTTGGACGTGATCGCGTCATTTGGCACATTACGTCGATGTAATGCACGCCGCAATCAACGATGGGGCTTAAGCTTTTCATCAGATTCCTATGAACTGTCCACATATAACCATGACTTTGCTGGTTGAGGTTCATACGCATAACAAGTGGCTTTCCGAGCTCATGCGACAACGCAACAAATCGCTCCCATGAAGGATGATGCCGCAAAATATAACCAACAACCAGTTTTTTGCCAGCATCTTTAGCAGCTTTCGCCACCCACTCTGCTCCAGCAACCGAATCCGCCAGTGGCTTCTCGATAAAAACGTGACTTCCTTGCTCCAGCGCCTTGATCGCAAACGACTCATGCGTATCCGGATAGGTTGAAATACAAACCGCATCGGGCTGCATGCTTTTCAAGGCATGCTCAAAATCATCAAATAATGGATATCCGCCGCCCAGCTTTGTATTCAAAACCTCTTTGCTTTTTCCCTTGGAAACCAGCCCGCAAATTTCAACGCCGCCAAGGTTATGATATGCCGTTGCGTGAGAGGCACCCATGTTCCCGCAGCCGACTACAAGAACTCGCACATTTTTCTTTTGGTTAGCCATAAAAAGAGTGTTTTAACTTTGTGGGAACCTCAGCCATTGCAAGCCAGGTTCACGGTATTACTCCGCTATCATAATTATCAATTTTTGGGAACTTTACCAAGTTTAAAGAACCTTTCGTATGCTTGTGGGGGCTGGCAGCGGATAAGTTTTTATATCTTCGGCATAAGAATTTCGTTCATGAACGGTTCTTTTTATTCACAGTAAGAAGTTCAACCCTTTATATCATATCCATGAATCGACGACATGCATTAAAAACAGTATCCGCCGCTGCAGGCCTGGCGCTTGCAGGACCAACAGGCTTTGCGTACGACGGGAAAAAATCTAAAGACAAGTTTAGGTTCTGCCTGAACACAAGTACTATAAGCGGAAAAAAACTGGGTATTGAGAAATATATTGACATTGCGTCACGTGCTGGTTATGATTCCACTGAAATCTGGATTGCGGATGTGAAAGCATATGTAAGCAATGGTGGTTCCCTTGCCGCCTTGAGAAAATTGCTGGTCGACAGCAAAGTTCCCGCCGTTGATGCCATCGGTTTTGCCCCCTGGATGGTTGATGATGATACGCAACGCGAAGCCGGGTTTAGGCAAATGCGCGAAGAAATGGAAATGATGGCAGCGCTGGATTGCCCACGAATAGCTGCACCTGCAGCCGGAATAAAGCCTACTGATCAGTTGGATCTGTTCAAGGTAGGCGAACGCTATGAAGAACTTCTGGCCCTGGGCCGGGAAACCGGCGTTACACCGCAGCTGGAGTTTTGGGGCGCTTCCCGATTTTTCCACATTGGGCAGGCACTCATGTCAGCCGCAGCCACCAACGATCCGGGTGCACGCATACTGTCGGATGTTTATCATCTCCACAGGGGCGGTTCAGGATATGAATGCCTGAAAATGATTGACGGAAGCCTACTTGAAATTATTCACATGAACGACTTTCCGGGCAATATTCCACGCGAAAAACTGGAAGACAAAGACCGCATTTACCCCGGCGACGGCGCAGCACCCCTCAAGCAAATTCTAACTGACCTTAACAATATGTCAGGGGAGAAGATTTTATCCCTCGAACTCTTCAACAGGACCTATTGGGAACAGGACCCGCTGTTGGTCGCCAAGACCGGTTTGGAAAAAATGAGAAAGGCAGTGGCTGAAGTTGCCTAGCCAAGAAGATAGCCTAGGCAAGAAAGAGTCTCCTTGAGATCTCAATTCAGATAGTTGGAACCTAGTTAGCTCTTTTTCTTCCTTTTCTTGTTGACACTGGTGTCTGTAGCTTCTCTTTCTTGGGCTCAAGTATAAACGCAGCGTCCTGCCCAATGTAATTGGCATGACCACCAGCAGTGTGAAGAGAAGGAATTGAAAAAACAACAGCCCCATTGGTTGCGGTCAATTCTTCCTCCATGATAAAGTCTCCCCGCCAGGTATGAAATACTTTTAGCGCATACTTCCCGTCCCTTACACCTGAAACGGTTACGGAATCGCCAGCAACATCTGTTTTGGGATTAACAACCCATCCATAGATTAGCTGATCACTCTGCATTGCAAAGCCATCGCCATCCGGAATACGGGCATCAATTCGCGATAAATTCGAAAGTTTGGAAAAAGGAACGCTATCGGTAAACCTGCGAATGCTTCGCAACTGATTCGAAACGATTACATCGTTCATCCTCCCACTAAAGGCCCACCAGAAAGGCGTCATTGACGCTCCTGTGGCCAGTGAAACCCATAGCACGTTGTGGTGCATGGCCGTGTATCCAGGCATACCGGGCTCAAAATAGGTGTGATCCCATCCGGTTTCTCCAATGATAACGGGCTTTCCATACCCATCCCATATCTTTTTAATCTGCCCTGCATAATTATTATAACTGTAGGTTAAAGGATGAATATCAGCCGAGTCCAGCGTTCCCGGCTTAGTAATGGGAAATCCCTGCGCCTCATATATTTCTCTTGCTGCAATGTCTGTCGCCTGGTAACCATCGTGAAAAAATTCCTTTATACCACCACTTCGCGTACCGGTCGTAGGATGGTTATAAGGATCGTTGGCTTTGAAATAATCATGCACATTTTTAGTCCACCGCCCCGCCATAACACTATCTCCGGAAACCCATCCATCGGTGCCGTTAATTTCATCAACAATAAACCAAATGGCGAGAGACCTGCTATAGCTCCACCTTGCAATAAAATACCTGTATAGCTTTTCCTGGTACTTCCACGCTTCACTACTCCTGAAAAAGTCCTTCGCAGCCGTAATATGCTGATAGGGATTGGTTTGCCAACGAATATTGCCTCCACCCCAAACTGTTTCTGACAAGTAGGAATGAAACCAAAGATTTAGACTTACCAGAATTTCACGTTCTTCGCACAATTCAAATAGTTCGTCGATCCTCGAACAGACCTCCTGATCATATCGTCCAACGCCGCTTCCCATTGTTTCGAGTGGTGTTATGTAATTGCTGATGAAATTCACTCCTTTGTTTTTCAACTCGTCCAGGTTTTCTTTTGTAACCCTTCCATTGTACCAAAGTCCCACGCCATAGAATGGTGATCCGTTTTTGTATTCCAGAAACCGCTTGTTGGCAGCAATTTTTATCGGGCCCTTGTAGGATGACCCGACAGCTTTAAAGGTTTTTTCCGCACTTGTCGTTTCCCCATTGATGTCTCGCACTCGCACCTGGTATTTCCAGACCCCAAGCTCATCGGCTGCAAACCGCATCTTCCACATTGTTCCGTACGTATACTGATAGAACCCAGGGATATTCCATTTCTTCCCCGACGGCGATGTGAATGTGGCCATGATGTCAATGTCATCCGCGTCAAATGGATTTAAGAATTGGGCTTTTATGATAAGCCTGGTTTCGAACTTGTCGTACAGGCCAACGGAATCCTGGTTTTGAATAATGTTAAGAATCTCTGGCCGGCTGGTCGAATCCTTTACGACCTGCGCTTCAGCAAGCGTGGCACTCATTGCGATGAGTATAAAGCATAGTATGGTTCTTGGCATAAATTATTAAAGGCTAAAATCTTAAGGAAGCTAGCTTCCATTGGGGACACTCAAAATCCTCTTTACACCAACGGTATACATAATCTTGTGCAATGATGTAGGTGTTGCGTTCAAGGCTGCATTCATGGCAATGCCACCCAATTCCAGTTCCATGCCCGACCTGACTGCTATTTTTCTAATTTCACATCACAATTCAATTTCCATTGCCATTTGACCCAATCCATATCGATCTACCAATAACGGAAATCATTCCGCAAATTCGGCGCAATCTCACAAATGAAAATACACTGATTGTAAACGCTCCACCAGGCGCGGGCAAAAGCACACTGGTACCACTCGCCTTACTCGATGAGGCATGGCTGGAGGGAAACAAGATATTGATGCTTGAGCCCAGGAGGCTTGCCGCCCGGTCAATAGCAACACGTATGGCATATCTGCTGGGTGAAGAGGTTGGGCAAACCGTGGGCTATCGAATCCGTTTTGAAAATCAAACGAGTGAAAAAACAATTATTGAGGTTCTCACCGAAGGTATACTCACACGCATGCTTCACGGCGACAATACCCTGCAAGGTGTTGGTGCTGTAATCTTTGATGAATTTCATGAACGTAGCATATATGCGGATGTAGCCATGGCATTGTGCCGTGAAGCACAACAAAGGTTGCGAACCGATTTGCGCATCCTCGTCATGTCAGCTACGCTCAACATGCCGCAGCTAACGGAATTATTAAAAGCTCCGGTGGCGAAAAGTGAGGGGAAACAATATCCCGTGGAGGTTGTCTATACTGGTGCGGCTGACGAAATGATGTTGCCGGAGATGACTGCACGGACCATTTTAACCGCAGTACGCGAAAAGGAAGGAGACACTCTTGTTTTCCTTCCGGGAGAAAGGGAAATAAAAAAGACAGAAGAATTACTTAAAAAAGAGCTTCGCAACTTTGCTATTCATCCTTTGTATGGTGCACTTCCACAAGGAAAACAATATAGCGCTATCATGCCCAATACAAAGGGCAGGCGGAAAATTGTATTGGCTACGTCTATTGCTGAAACCAGCCTCACCATTGAAGGAATTACTATCGTAGTGGATACTGGTTTTGGCCGCACTTCCAGGTTCGATCCAAAATCCGGATTGTCACAATTGCAGACCATCAAAATTTCCAAAGACTCAGCTGACCAACGTACAGGCAGGGCAGGAAGACTTGGCCCCGGTACGTGCTATCGCATGTGGACACCTTCCATTCACGCGCGGCTCGCAGACCATCGTACACCTGAAATTCTGGAAGCAGATTTAACCTCACTTGTGCTTGACATGGCCCGGTGGGGTATTATCAATATCGCTCAACTGACGTGGCTTACACCTCCGCCAAAAAATGCGCTCCTGGAAGCCACGGAGTTGTTGCATCAACTTGAGGCGCTGGAAAATGGCCGGATAACTGAACATGGAAAGAATATGCATGCGCTGCCATGTCATCCCAGAATTGCCCACATGTTACTAATGGCGCAGGAAGAAAATAATCTGTCACTCGCAACCGACGTTGCGGCGCTACTGGAAGAACGAGATCCCCTCACCCGTGAGGCCGGTATTAATATCAATCTAAGGCTTGAGGCATTGCGGAGATACAGAAGAGAAAATAGTCATGTGAAAAAGCTGGGGCGGATTGAAAAAATTGCAAAATCATACCGCAACTTATTTTCAATACAAGCGGATAATAGTGCTGTAGATCATTATGAAACAGGTGTAATACTTGCACACGCTTATCCGGAACGCATTGCCTTTGCTCGACCGGGGAATAACGCGCAGTTTCAATTGGCAAACGGCAAGATTGCCATGGCAGGACATAAAGATGATTTGGCGCACGAAGGTTGGTTGGCCGTCGCGCAGGTAGATGCCAGGGACGGAATGGGGAAAATTTTTATGGCCTCCCCATTAAATCCAAAAGACCTCGCACCGCTTGTAAAAACAGAAGAAACTGTTCATTGGGACGTTGAAACGGGGGCGTTGACGGCCACCAAAGATCTTCGTATTGGCAGTATTGTGCTTCAATCCAAACCACTGCCGCCCCCTGACAGTAAGTTTAGGATTCAGGCTATTTCCGATGCGCTGAAAACAGCAGGAGAATCACTGTTGGATTTTACGCAGGAAGTTACGCAATGGCAAAACCGTGTCCTCAGTCTGCGCAGATGGAGACCAGATGAAGGATGGCCTGACGTAAGTACGTCTACTTTGCTCATGACTAACAAAGAGTGGATTCTTCCATTCCTATCAGATATTAGAGAACCAGAAGACCTGAGGAAAATTGATATCCTAGGTTCTTTGCACAATTACCTCAATGTAGCGCAACAAGTAGCGCTGGAAAAATTGGCTCCAACTGAAATTAATGTTGATGGGCTGCACTTTCAGCTGCGATACCAATCGACGGGCGAACCCCCTATCCTTTCCATCGAATTGCGTAATGCATTTGGCGTCCTAGACACACCCCGTGTTAACAATGGGAAGACTGCCGTGCTTATGCAATTGCTATCGCCAGACCTTACTGAACTCCATACCACAAGTGATCTCCGTGGATTTTGGACTGCGGTCTACCCGGGATTGAAACAAGACCTGGTAAGAAAGTATCCGGCACTGCAATGGCCCAATCCGGTATTGGCCTCAAAAGATTAACACTTTTTCGGAACCTTCTGTGCATTATTAACTTTTTACCCCGGATATTCGCATCCGATTTGGAGCCCGCATGGAATTAAAAATCAAACAACGTATTTTTCTTAACGTATTCTTCTTTCTTTCGGGAGCTTGTTTTTCTACCTGGGCGTCGCGCATACCAACGATTAAAGCAACATTTGGATTCAATGACGCTCAGCTGGGGACCCTGCTGCTTTTTATGCCTATCAGTTCCTTGATTGGATTACCGCTTTCGGGTTGGCTTGTATCCAGGTATGATAGCCGTGTACCGATGACGGCAGCATTCATATTAGTCGCTGTTTCTCTATCACTTATTGGCTTCGCTTCCACACCCTACACCCTTGCTGCATCGATGTGTTTATTTGCCTTTGCCATGCGCATATTCAGTATATCCGTAAACACACAGGCTATTTCGTTACAAAAGCAATTCAACCGGAAGATTAATAGTTCTTTTCATGGCCTGTGGAGTTCAGGAGGTATTGTGGGCGTTGGTATCTCCACATTGTTCGTTGCCCTGGATATATCCATGCAGATTCATTTTGCAATCGTGTCATTCATTACCATTCCAATCACACTTTTCTCTTATAAGTTTTTGTTGCAGAATGATCGTTCACCATCAGGTAATAAGTTAATCCTGGGAAAACCGGATCCGTACATCGTTTACCTCGGTTTGCTGGTTTTCTTTGCAGCGATCTGCGAAGGTGGAATGTTTGACTGGAGCGGGGTATACTTCAAGGAAGTGGTGCATGTTGAGTTGTTCACATTGGGATACCTGATCTTTATGATGTTTATGGCACTCTCCCGATTTGTTGCCGACAGGCTGATGGATCAAATTGGAATGCCCAAAACGTATGTGCTCAGCGCCTCACTTATTATTTCCGGCATCGGGCTGGCTGTAATCCTGCCTTACTTTTGGACCGCCATGATTGGATTCTGCTTGGTTGGGTTTGGGACCGCCTCCATTATTCCAATGACATTTTTGTTAGCGGGCTCTTCCAAAAAATATTCTCCCGGAATGGCGATCTCAATTATTGCCACCTATAGTATTGTGGGTATGCTTATCGGTCCTCCTGTAATCGGTTACATTGCGCATGCTACCAACTTGCGGATTGCCTTCATAACTTTCGCATTTTCAGGAATGATGTTAATCCCTGTCTCGCAGTTATTTTTCAGGTTTCAGAAAACGCAGGTTTAACGACACGCCTGATTATTTGACGGCCACATCCCATTGCTGGTGAACCGGCAACAATGCAGCAAATTCATCGCTTGAAGTTGTGCTTTGCTGGCAACCGGAAAAGAATAGAATAAGGAGTACTGAAAATAAAAATCTTAGGTTACGGCATCATTAGGTAGTCAAAATTACAGATTGCGATTGTTTCCAATTCATTTAAGGCGCCACAAACACAATAGCTACTTCACATAAACCGTTTTTCTGTTCACAAACTCCATCATACCATCGCGCGCCAGTTCACGCCCGTAGCCAGAACGTTTTGTTCCGCCGAAAGGCAACCTCGGATCTGATTTCACAAGTTCGTTAACAAAGTAAGCGCCATCACTTACAATTCCGGCAAAATCATTTGCTTTTTGAATGTCCGTCGTGCAGACTGTAGTGCCCAGCCCATACCGTGATTGTTCAGCAAGAGCAAAAGCCTCCAACTCATCTTTCGCTTTGATCATGGGCGCAAGCGGCCCAAACGTTTCTTCAGAGAAGGCAGGCATTCCAGGTTTAACACTACCCAGGACTGTCGGCTCATGGTAGCAGCCACGTTGTTTTCCTCCAAGCAAAAGCTCCGCGCCTTCGTTAATTGATTCTTTTACCTGCCGTTGCAATTGGTCAGCAAGATCTTTGCGGGCCAGTGGGCCAACCTGTGTTGCTTCATCCATTGGGTCACCGGACTTAAGTTTGCCCACTGCCTCAACTAACCTGGAAACAAATTCATCATAAATCCCTTCCAGCAATATGAAACGCTTTGCGGCGATACAACTTTGGCCGGCATTCAGCATCCTTGCCGTGAGTGCCGTTTGCACTGCTTTTTCAAGATCAGCATCTTCCCAAACAATGAAGGCGTTATTGCCGCCAAGTTCGAGTACACTTTTTTTCAAGTGTCTTCCTGCGATCTCCCCAACAGCAGCACCAGCCCTTTCACTTCCCGTCAACGTTACCGCTTTTACCAGATCGTGGGCTATAACACTTTCGATTTGTGAATGGTGGATTATCAGGTTCTGAAACGCCCCCGTTGGGAAGCCCGCTTCGCGGAAAACCTCAGCAATCATCTTTGCACAGCCAAAAACATTCGGCGCATGTTTCAATAGTGCGGTGTTACCTGCCATAAGGGCCGGCGCAGCGAACCTGAATACTTGCCAAAAGGGAAAGTTCCATGGCATGATCGACAACACACAGCCTATTGGATCATGGCGCACATAACTTTTCTGCGCTTCGGTTGGGATTATTTCGTCTGCAAGAAAGGCAGCGCCGTGCTTTGCATAATATTCACATACCCAGGCACACTTGCTCACCTCTGCCCTTGATTCCGCTATTGGTTTTCCCATCTCCAGGGTGATCACCCTGGCATATTGCTCGATGTTATGCCGAAGCACCTGGCCTGCTTTCGCCATATGCTGTGCACGGACGGCCAAAGACTCCTTGCGCCACTGCTCAAAAGCAGCCTGCGCACCGTTTATTGTGGAAATTACTTCATCTTCTGTTTGCGCCTTATAGGAACCAACTTCGTTGCCGTTGTAAGGATTAATGCTTTTAAACTCCATTTCTGTTCTTTGTTATATTTCCTTGTTGCAGTGCCATGGACACCGTGTTATTTAGTATCACGTGCCTGTCCAATTGCAGCAGGCCCAACAACCGCGGTTAATCTCAATAATAAAAAATGTATCCAAAACTAAACAAATAACCTGACTTTGAGACGGCCAAAAGCCTTTCTGGGATTATGCGGATAGCACAAAACTATTTTTGGATTTCTCCCAGCGTAAAACATTCCACTGAAGATCGTACCTTCGAACAACTAATTTGCGATGGAAGATTATTTACCGCTTTTTATAATTTTTGTAGTAGCGTGGCTCGTACCGATGACGCTTTCCTGGCTGGAAATTACAAAGGTCCCATCTGTGATCGTAGAAATCGTGATGGGAATAGTCATCGGCCCATTTGTACTAAATCTTGTTTCCGGGCAAGAGGAATCGTTGAACTTTCTTTCCAACGTGGGATTTTTGTTTTTGATTTTCCTGGGCGGCCTTGCCCTTGATATCCAAAAAATAATTGCGTCCTTTCCACGCGGGCGTTTACAACGTGTTGATATAATCAGCAATACCTTCCTCGTGTCCGTGTTGATCTATCTGGGCAGTCTGGCACTTTCTGCATTGATCGTGTTTACACTACCTTTATTCCCTACCACAGACAAAATATTTCTGGTCATATTATTGCCTTCGGTGGCCTTAAGCATTATCGTGCCCATCATCAAAAATGATGGTGAAATAGGCCGGAAGTTTGGTCAGATTATTCTCCTTGAAGGTGCAATTGCCACCATCATGACGATCCTGCTGATTGCCATCTATTCGGGTGTTCATCGCAACAACGGATTTGAATTTGAACTGCTCCTTTTCCTTGTCATTTTTGCTGTTTTTTTTATTGCCTATAAAATTGGCACCTTACTGATCCGAGTCAAGCTGTTCCAAAAGCTAATGTATAAACTTGAACACGCGGCCTCTCAAATACGTGTGCGTGGATCCATCGCTGTTCTTTTGCTATTCGTTGCCATTGCCACGGCGATCAATACAGAACCTGTCCTTGGCGCTTTCTTCGCAGGTACCTTGCTTTCACTTTTCCTGGCGAAGGAAAGGTCTGCTCTCCTATTCAAGTTCGATGGGATGAGTTACGGATTTTTCATCCCCATCTTCTTTATCATGGTGGGTGTAAACCTTGATATGAATTCCCTAAAGGATTTTGCAACCAGCCTGAATTTTATCATTTCACTTACTATTGCATTCTATTTCATACAGGTAGTCCCATCATTCATCATGGTAAAACTATTTGGGTGGAAGCGCTCTGCTTCTTCGGGAATTTTGCTTACCTCAAGGCTAGGATTAACCATCGCTACATCCCAGATCGGACTGAGTTTAAGTATAATAAGTCCTGCCACAAACGCAGGAATCGTGATGGCCTCAATTCTTACTTGCATACTCTCGCCCATGTTGTATAAGTTCATGAGTGCCGAAGAAGATCACCACTACTACAGCATTTACATAATTGGTGGCGGAAAAGCCGGGTTGGAATTGGCAGACCGATTGCGATTACATGGTATTCCGTACCTGGTCGTAGCATCTCAATACGATCAATGGCAAGTACTGCAGTCTATGGGCATCGAATCCATTAATGCCAATGATCTTGATCCGGCAGTATACCGCTCCTTGAATATCCGGCCGGTGGATACGGTGGTAGTGATTACACATTCAGACAAAAAGAACATTAGCATATCGGAGATTATCCGGAAACAGCTTGGTCACAGCAAATTAATAACGGTGACAACCAAACCAGAACTTTTCCGGGCCAACAAAGCATTGGATGACATACAGATTGTGAATGCTTACGAAATCATTGCCGCCAGCATAGAAAACGAAATCATGCGTCCAACAACTACCCAGGCACTTACCGACAGCTTTGGGGTTTACAGTGTGGAAGAAATTCCTGTACACAATAATACCATCGATAGGAAATATGTAAAAGATATTCCTTTTCCACGATCGGGCTCTTTGGTCGTGGTGCGAAGAGAAAACGAAATCTTTATTCCGCACGGAGATACGCACCTTTTGCTGGGCGATCTGGTCACTGTAATTGGCAATGCCACTGCGCTGGAAGAGTTTAGAAGATTATTAAACTGACCCATTGTTGCCGTAACGCTTCAATTCAAGAAGAGTGGCACCATCCTCCCGCCAAGTCACTTTTTTCAACCGAAAAAGTGGATATTTCACCGAAAAAAGACTATATTGAAGAAATCAACCGAATCACCGACGGAATAGACAATTAATCTCCGCAAAGGCTTTGCGACATAGCCTTTCAGCCAGCAAGCAACCTAAAAAAAACGGAACCGCTTTTTTTTTGCGATGCAGTGATCTGTTTAGATACCCGCATGATTCGTCTTTATGCACAAGAACTTTTTCACTAAACCGGAAATAGCGTCGTTAACATATGAATACAAATGAATTGAAGAAAGAATCGCTGAGTTTTAAGAAAACGGCAGCGTTAATAGAGCGACGCAAGCGTGTCGTGGCGCAAGGCGTAAGCATTTTTGTTGGCTCTTCAGCTACTGAAGCCCATGGTGCTACCATTATCGATGTGGACGGTAACGAATTGATAGACTTCGGAGGAGGGATAGGGGTAGTCAATGCCGGGCATTGTCCTCCCCCCGTAGTTAAAGCCATCCAAGAGCAGGCATCGCGACTCCTGCATGCCGGTTTCAACATATCAACGTATGAAACTTATCTCGAACTTTCCGAAAAGCTGGTGAGTCTATTCCCGCACGGTGACAGCACCAAAGTAATGATCACCAATACTGGCGCGGAGGCTGTTGAGAATGCCATCAAGATTGCAAGGCAGGCTACCAAGAGATCAGCTGTACTGTGTTTCAGTGACGCATTTCATGGCCGAAGCCTGATGGCCATGACGTTGACGTCTAAAATCAGCTACAAAACCGACTGCGGACCATTTGCGCCGGAAGTATACCGACTTCCTTTCCCGAACTATTATCACGATACGCGGGGAATGAGTGAAAACGATTTTGCAGAACAGGAATTGCTGCGGCTGCACGATGCAACGCATACCTTGGTGGACCCGAACAACGTCGCTGCAATTATTATTGAACTTGTCCAGGGCGAAGGCGGTTTCAACATAGCCCCTAAAAGGTATGTGGAAGGACTTCGCGAATTCTGCGATGAATTTGGAATCATGTTAATTTTCGACGAAGTACAAAGCGGTTTTTGCCGTACCGGAAAATGGGCGGCCTATCAGCACTTTGGCGTAACGCCAGACATCTCAACGTGGGCAAAGTCCATGGGTTCGGGAATGCCTATTGGAGCGGTAATCGGTAAAACTGAAGTCATGGATGCCGCTGCCGTTGGTACTATAGGAGGTACTTATCCAGGCAATCCGGTTTGTTGTGCTGCGGCAATCGCTACCATCAAATACATGGAGGAAATTGATTTGAACAGCATAGCAAATGAAGTAAGCAAGATAGTAAAAGATCGGCTCTTAAAACTAAAGGAGAAATTTTCGGTTATAGGCGATGTGCGCGGACTGGGTGCTATGCAGGCGATGGAGTTTGTTGAGAACAACGACCCATCATTGCCTGACGGTGATACCGTAGCTTTGCTTACCAAAGCCTGTCTCAAACGTGGCTTAATCTTACTAAGCGCTGGTACCAACAAAAACGTAATCCGGATTTTAAGCCCACTGGTTATTACGAAAGAAAAGCTCATGCAGGGTTTTGATATAATAGAAGAAGAACTAAAACAAATCACTAACTAAAAAATTATGACACCATTTTCAATAGGCGGTATTCAAATGCACGTTTCCGCGAGTCACAGCAATGTACTCATGATGAAACACAAAATTGATGTAATGATGTCAGTTTACCCGTGGGTAGAGATGATTGTGTTTAGTGAGCTATGCCCATTTGGCCCGCTCACCTTTAATGCTCAACAATTTCCCAACGCAACTGAAAGTGATTTCTGTGCCATCGCAAAGCATTACGGTATTTGGCTGATCCCGGGGACAGTGTTCCAGAAAAAAGCTGATGCCATTTACAATACCGCAACTGTAATCAACCCGCAAGGGCAAATTGTAGGGCGCTACGACAAGATGTTTCCGTTTTATCCATACGAAGTCGGCGTAACGGGGGGTGACGAGTTTTTGATATTTGACGTCCCGAAAATTGGCCGTTTTGGCATCACCATATGTTATGATATGTGGTTTCCGGAAACTTCGCGTACCCTGGCCGTCAATGGAGTCGAAGTGATACTGCATCCCACACTGACGGCAACAATAGACAGAGATATTGAACTTGCGCTGGTACAAGCAACGGCGGCCACTAACCAGTGTTTTATTTTTGATATCAATGGATTGGGTGATGGAGGCACAGGGCGTTCCCTTGTTTGTGGTCCGGATGGTAGGGTACTTCATCAAGCCAGCACAGGAGAAGAACTCATCCCCATTGAAATAGATATTGAAAGAGTTAAGCGAAGCAGGGAAATGGGAGTATTGCGATTGGGGCAGCCGCTGAAAAGTTTCCGTGACCGGAAGGTTAAATTTGATATTTACAAGGAGGACGCAAAGTCGCCTTACCTCAATTCGCTTGGTCAACTGAACAAGCCTACACGTTTTGAACAAATCAAAGAGGTCCTGCAAAACGAAGAAGCTCTAATTCCGATCCCTGCAACTAATCCTCACCCGGAGCATATTCATCCACATACATCTATCCCACATGGATAGGTAAAATATAATTCAAACATAAACCCGTTTATTAATGAAGACAGCCGTGAAACACGCCAGGAAAGAAAAGCCACTGAATCTGAAGCATTACGTTAATTGGTTTGAGATACCTGCCTATAACTTTGAACGCGCCGTAGCTTTCTACAATGCGATCTATTCGATTACCATGGAAACAACAAACATCAATGGATACTCTATGGGGTTTTTCCCCGCGAAGAACGGCATTGGTGGCGCCGTGGTATGCGGCGAAGGCTGCATACCAAACACAACCGGACCGCTGCTGTATCTTAATGGTGGAAAAGACCTGGATGCGGTACTCTCCAAAATTGAAGGTGCAGGCGGGCGCATTATCATGCCAAAGACACTCATCAATGAAGCTGTAGGCTACTTTGCCTTGTTTATGGATACGGAAGGAAACCGCCTGGCGCTACATTCAAAGAGTTAATGGACTAATAACGTTGAGAGGAAGAGGAAAATAAACTGAACAAGAAAACGAGGGAAAGAAAATGAATCGCGATATGAACTCAAATGGAAAGGCTGAATTAAAAGCTGGACAGTACTATAATATTACACAGTTGCGCACCGAGCTATGGACGGATCTGAAACTGAAAGCGTATAGCCTCGCCAGAAAAAATAACTCTGCCAACCAGGAAGATTCAAAGGCAAAAATAATGCTTGCCATCAAGCGGCTCCGAGAGGTCGAACAGTATTTTGCTTTTCCCGGAAACGATATCCTTCAGATATTAACCGACTTCATTAAGCACGATGAATTCCAAATCCTGCGAAACTCGACAAAAGAAATATTGAGGTTGCTTGTAAGTGAAGATTATCGCCAGGACCCCGACATCCTGTCTTTTACTGCGTTGCTTCGACGAAAGGAAAACAAAGCCGCACCAGCTTCAAAGTTAAAGAAAAGGTATTTTGAGGTCCTGTTTGTTGATCATCTATCACCAAAAGAAGAATTGGTGATTAACAACAAGATTAATGAGGTGCGCGACCCAAGCGAACGTTTTCTTTACCAGCTTGTTTATGCAAGGTCATACCAGGACTCTCTTATTGCATTGATGGCCAACCCAAATATTCAGGCCTGTGTAGTCAGGAACGAAATCCCATTTAAGTCAAGAAATGTTAATGGCGTACTGAAACCATTTGTCTCGGATTTGTTGAAAGACGATCATGAGAACGTTCCTGAATATGAGCTGGGCATCTTGCTGGGCGAGGCGATCCGCCAATTGCGCCCTGAAATTGATATCTATTATGTAACGGATACTGCTGTAAGGAGCATTCCTGACAGTGGACTGAAGATATTCCAGCGCATCTTTTACCGGAAGGAAGATGCCCAGGAACTTCATTTAAGTATTATCAGAGGTATAAAGGACCGGTACGAAACCCCCTTCTACACCGCACTAAAAGAGTATAGTCAAAAACCTACAGGCGTCTTCCACGCCATGCCTATTTCACGTGGTAATTCGATCTTCAAATCGAACTGGATAGACGACTTTGGCGAATTCTACGGAAGAAATCTGTTCCTGGCAGAGACATCCTCCACAACTGGCGGACTTGACTCCCTGCTTCAACCGACCGGTCCTTTGAAAAAAGCGCAGGAACTGGCCAGTAAGGCATTTGGATCGAAACGTACGTACTTCGCTACCAACGGCACCTCTACTTCTAACAAAATTGTGCTGCAGGCGCTGGTAGAGCCAGACGATGTTGTACTGATTGACCGTGACTGCCATAAGTCGCATCATTACAGCATGGTGTTGTCGGGGGCCTATGTAACCTACCTTGATTCTTATCCTTTGCAGAAGTACTCGATGTATGGCGCCGTGCCCCTCTCAGAAATTAAGGAAAGATTACTTGTCCTTAAACGTGCAGGGAGACTGGATCGAGTGAAAATGTTATTGCTTACCAACTGCACGTTCGACGGATTGGTGTATAACGTTGAGCGCGTCATGGAAGAAGTACTCGCCATCAAACCTGACATGATTTTCCTGTGGGATGAAGCGTGGTTTGCCTTTGCGGCTTTCACACCATCTTTCCGCCAGCGGACAGCCATGTACGTCGCCAACAAACTTTTTAATAAGTACAAGTCGCCTGCATACAAAGTACTTTACGAAAAACACCTCGCCGAGGCAAATAAGGCAGACGGTGAGATCACGCTATCGTTGCCTAACCCCGATCTTGTGAAGATAAGAGTCTACGCCACTCAGTCGACACACAAAACACTTTCATCCTTTCGGCAAGGATCCATGATTCATATCTACGACGAAGAATTCGAGCGCAAAGCGGAAACCTCTTTTCACGAAGCGTATATGACGCACACATCAACATCTGCTAACTATCAGATCCTAGCATCCCTTGACGTTGGGCGCAGACAGGTTTCGTTTGAAGGGTATGAGCTTGTGGAAAAGAGTATTGAAATGGCCATGCTGCTTCGCGCTAAAATAAATGAACATCCAAAACTTAAGAAGTATTTTAAGGTACTAACCATTGCGGATCTTATTCCGGACAAACACAGGCAATCCGGACTCTCGGAATACTACAGTCCCGATTCAGGATGGCGACGGCTCGAAGATGCATGGGCCAATGATGAATTTGTCTTAGACCCTACCAAGATAAATCTTCACATCGGAAATACAGGTGTGGATGGCGACACCTTTAAGAATAAGTACCTGATGGATCAATTTCACATTCAGGTAAACAAGACCTCCCGCAATTCCGTCTTGTTCATGACCAACATCGGCACAACCAGGAGCTCGGTGAGTTACCTGATCAGCACACTACTGAAAATTGCTGAGCAAATTGATCTACAATTTGATTCACTGAGCATGGAAGAAAACAGGATCCTGCAGGACAAATTATACTCCTTAACCGAGCAGGCACCTCCCCTTCCGGACTTCAGCTATTTCCACGACTCATTCCGCGCCGTTGCAGGGATACCCGGAGGGCGAATGCGCGAAGCATATTTCCTGGCATACGAAGAATCAAAATGCGAGTACGCACAGCTTTCCGCCTGCACCAAATTAATGCAAGACGGACGGCATCTGGTAAGTGCTGCATTTGTAATTCCATATCCACCGGGCTTTCCGGTGCTGGTGCCGGGGCAAGTCATGACGAAAGAAATCCTTGAATTCCTACAGGCGCTGGATGTGAAAGAAATTCACGGTTACCGGCCAGACCTCGGTCTGCGCGTCTTTACAGACGCGGCGCTCAACCGGCAGCAGTCAGGTACTGCACTGATGGGCGCAACCGGCGCCATGGGCGCGATGGGCAGAACCAGGAAGACCAAAACAGTAAGCGCCAAGGGATGATCTCAACGGTAAATCCCAACCACACTGAAAGGCCAGGACTGAGAAAGGAAATAGGCAAGGTCGGATTCTTCTGTCTTGCATTTGGTGCGATGATCGGTGTAGGATGGGTTACCGCGATGGGCCCCTGGCTGCACACCGCAGGACCTTTGGGTGCTGCCATCGCATTCGTACTTGGTGGTGTACTCCTGTTGTTTATCGGCTTCTGCTATGCTGAAGTGACTGCCATGCTTCCGGTATCTGGTGGTGAAGTTGCATATGCTTACAAAGCATTTGGGAAAAAGCATTCTTTCCTCGTCGGTTGGTCCCTTTCTTTTGGATATCTATCTGTCTCAGCATTTGAAGCTATTTCGGTTGGTAAAATCCTTAGTTACCTCTTTCCTGAAATTGATCGCTGGCCGCTGTACACTATCAACGGTGATGTGATCTATATCACCCATCTTCTTCTCGCCTTTCTCTTTGTTTCCATCATTACCTATGTGAACTATGTAGGTGTTCAAAACTCGATGCGCTTTCAAATCTATCTCACTGTGATCTTTCTTGTGATCGTATCAAGCGTGGTAGTCCTTGGTTTTGCAAAAGGTAGTATCGATAACCTACAGCCGCTCTTCGTTGGAAGTTCATCTCCCGAAATCATGGCAGGCATTATTGGCGTCTTTGCCACGGTTCCGTTCTGGCTGGTCGGATTTGACACCATACCGCAAGGTGCCGAAGAGGCCAAGGATACCGTATCCCCCAGAACAATCGGTATCCTCATCTTGATTTCCATTGTCGCCGCAGTATTGTTTTACATACTCCTGATATACAGCACTTCAATGATATCCAGCCGGGCAGCCTTGCAAGAAACAGATCTGTACACCGCGAAGGCTTTCGAACAGGCATTTCAATCCAAATTGCTTGTCAATGGCATTCTCATCGCTATACTCATCGGCTTGCTTACCAGCTGGAATGGTTTTTTTCTGGCGGGTTCGCGCGTATTGTTCGCCATGGGGAGGGGCCGGATTATTGCTCCTGCTTTCGGGGAATCCCATGGTCGATTCAAGACACCACACAATGCCGTGCTCTTTTGCGGTTTTATCACCTTGTGTTCCTCATTGCTTGGCCGCGGCGCTATGATTGCTTTTGTCGATGTGGGATCATTGTGTATCGCAGCAGCCTTCTTAGGCGTTTCCTTTTCCTATCTAAAACTGAAAAAATCATTTCCGGAACAACACCGTCCATATCGCGCGCCGGGCGGCGTGTGGACAGGCTACATTGCTGCTGCGGGATCT
>JAOUDZ010000095.1 GCA_029858965.1 Cyclobacteriaceae bacterium | reverse complement strand
TAGCACGGGCCAGCTGCGCCAGCCGCGCAATAGGTGTTTCCACTTCCTTTCCCGCTGTCATCATTAAGTCGGCTAACTCATCAATCACCAGGACAATATAGGGCAGAAACCGGTGTCCTTCTTTTGGGTTAAGCTTGCGCGAGACAAATTTTGCGTTGTATTCTTTAAGGTTCCGTGCCCCTGCATCTTTGAGAATTTCATACCGGTTTTCCATCTCAATACAAAGTGAATTGAGTGTATGCACTACCTTGCGAGTATCAGTAATAATGGCCTCCTCACTATTCGGTAACTTAGCGAGGTAATGTCTTTCCAGCTTACTGTATAGAGACATCTCTACCTTCTTCGGATCAACCAAAATAAACTTAAGTTGTGATGGATGGCGTTTATAAATCAAAGAGGTAAGAATAACGTTCAATCCAACAGACTTACCCTGCCCGGTAGCGCCAGCAACCAGTAAGTGCGGCATCTTGGCAAGGTCAATCACGAGCACCTCATTTGAAATGGTTTTACCCAGGGCAATGGGTAATTCTTTATCACTCTTCGCAAAACTTTGTGTGGCAAAGACCGACCGTATACTTACCATTTCCCGATTCTTGTTTGGAACTTCAATCCCGATCGTTCCTTTTCCCGGTATAGGTGCGATAATACGGATACCCAATGCCGAGAGACTCAGCGCTATATCGTCTTCCAGGTTCTTTATGCGAGAAATCTTAATTCCGGCGTCGGGGACTATTTCATACAATGTAACGGTGGGCCCAATCGTTGCCTTTATACTTTGAATGCCAATCTTGAAATTGACGAGCGTTTCTACAATTTTGTCCTTATTTTGATTTAGTTCTTCCTGCGTTACGCCTGCTTTACCGGTATCATACTCATTGAGCAACTCTAGCGGAGGGAATTTATATCCCTGCAGTTCAAGCGTTGGATCATACAGACCTTGTTCCTGCACGAGTTGCGCTGCAATTTTATCCGTATCCAATGATTCTTCGACTGTAAAAAGCGGATCAGCCTTTGGCTCTTTCTTGGGTTGTTGCTTTTCCGGAACCTCAAGCTTTAGTTCATTCAGCTGTACAATTGGTTCCACTACGGGTTTTTCAACAGCAAGGGATTCCGTACCGACATTGTTGCCATCATCCATCTTTTCAGCCCAGTTATCTTCTTCATCGATGTAAGATGTCAAAATGGGGTTATTGCCGTTCTCATCCAAAATTGCCGCATTACCCATTGGCTTTGGATCATCGACAAACAGGGGAATTGAGGTTACATTAAAGTAGAAGATAATAAAAATAAAAAGTGATAGTATCAGGATCAAGAAAGTACCCCAGCCGAACAGACCATCACTCAAGATAGCGAGATAATACCCCAGGCCTCCGCCGAGGAAACTCCATTCGCTTACACCTTCATTGATCATGGTCATATAACCCAGGAGGAGACTCAACCACAATCCGGAGAATATCGATAAGATAGAAAATGAAAAAATCCGCAAAAGCTCCCGATTAAAAACAATTTTGAATCCGATGATAAACAACAATGGAGGCAGGAAGAATGCCGAGATGCCAAACCAGCGGAAGATAAAATAATGGGAGGTAATGGCACCATAAAGACCCAGCCAATTCTTCGCCTCGCCAGTCGACTCCATGATAGGCGTGTCAAGCGCATCTACAACGCTTTGATCAGCCTGGCCGGTGAACAAATAAGACAATAATGCAAAGAATAAATAAACAGAGGCGACCATGATAAAGAAGCCGATTGCCAACTTGAAGCGAGGGTCCTTAAAAAATCCCACACTGAATGTGGTCTTGGGGGAGGATTTACCCTTCTTCTCTTTCCCTGGTTTTCTGAATGTATTAGACTTATAAGTATTCTGTGCCATTATTCCTTGCTCAAAACTAAATAAAAACTGCCATATCCTGCCCCAATTCCAAGCCGTTCAATCCACTATATACCCGGCAAAGTTAAAAACCTTTTTATGGATAGCTTCATATAAAAGAAATTCCTGCGCGATGATTGTTATAATATTGAAAGAAATATGGCTGCGTCATGCCATTGCACGCCCTTGCGTATTTGGCTCTGCTACCTAACCCTGTCGGGGTTTACACAATCGTGTGAGGTGCGTATCATTCTCAATAGTACACTGCATAAACAAATAATCCCGGCTGAAGTAGATCAAGATTCCCAATAATTGCACCGGCTTTCAGCAATCATTTTCTATTCAAAATTTCCTTGCTAATCCGTTTCACTACACCCGGGCCTTCATAAATAAAACCAGTGTAAAGCTGAATTAAATCCGCGCCTGCATCTAGTTTTTGTAGCGCGTCTTCAGGTGTCATAATACCACCAACACCGATGATGGGGAACTCTTTTCCGAGTTGTTCCCGCAAGTAGCGAATTACTGCTGTTGATCGATCCGAAAGCGGTTTACCACTAAGTCCTCCGCTTCCAATTTCATGAAGTGTGGCATCATCAGTAGCCAGGCCTTCACGCGAAATAGTAGTATTCGTAGCAATGACCCCATCAATGGAGGTCTCTTTTATTATTTCAATGATATCATCCAGCTGCCGGGTCGAAAGATCGGGTGCTATTTTCAAAAGGACGGGCTTCGGCTCCGGCTTCGCCAGGACCAGCAGCTTTATACCAGAAAGAAGTTTTCGCAGCGGTTCTTTTTCCTGTAGTTCTCGCAAACCAGGCGTATTGGGTGAACTCACATTCACAACAAAATAATCGACATGGGCATGAAGTGCCTCCACGCAATATGCATAATCATCATGGGCTTTTTCATTGGGTGTTATTTTATTCTTGCCAATGTTCCCGCCTACGATGACAGCTGATTTTCTTTCCTTAAGCCGCTTCACTGCAGCCTGCACCCCTCCATTGTTAAAGCCCATACGGTTAATCAGCGCTCGATCTTTCGGCAACCGGAACAATCTGGGCTTATCGTTACCGGGCTGTGGGACTGGTGTCAATGTTCCGATTTCAATAAATCCAAAGCCGAAACAAGCCATTTCATCGATAAGCCTGGCATCCTTATCAAAGCCTGCAGCCAGTCCGACCGGATTTGTAAATTTTATGCCGAACAATTCCTTTTCAAGTGCAGGATGCCGAAAGCAAAAGAGTGTTCTAAGCAGATTCTTAAAACCTGGAACTTTACCCTTTAGCTTAAGGATGGTAAAAACGAAATGGTGAATTTTTTCTGGATCAACTAAGAAAAGAATGGGACGGATGAGTGCTTTATACATTCGCGAAGATTACTTCTTTTTCTTTTTATTCTTATTTGGAAATTTTTTAAAAGCCTTATATATCACTGCATCCAGTGCACGGCTTATATCTACACCATCCAACGTCAAGTTACCGGTGGCAGACCAAATTTCCTTTTTACTATGGGCATCTGTTATATCGATCACCATCATACCTTCTCGCGATTCGCGTGACCAGGATCGCGATTGATTCATATCGCTTGGGGTTGAAGCCGGCATCTGACTCAATGGGCCCATGCTTCCTCCTTCTGTTAGGTCGTACGCCCCGGCAACATAACTGACATACAGTTGTGCTGACGAGTCAGCCAAAAATTTGTATCCCCTTAGCTCCATTTCTTTTATAACAGCCTTCTTGATCGAACTAAATAACACCTCCTCGTCCATTTTCCGTTCATCACGGGGTGTCATAATCTCTCCCTTCATCACCGTGAACGATTCATATTTCGTCATATCAACGTCATTGTCTGCCTTTATTTTAACGGATTGGCCCAACAGGGCGATCCTTACGAGCCCGACAAGGAGTATCAGCAGACTAATTTTTTTCATGTGTCGAAGTTACAAAAGAATTATGACCTGGGATGAAATTCCTGGATCACCTGCCGCAAATAATCGCGATCAAGATGGGTATAGATTTCTGTTGTTGTGATAGACTCGTGTCCCAACATCTCCTGGACTGCGCGAAGATCTGCGCCACCTTCGATCAAATGCGTTGCAAATGAATGGCGAAACGTATGCGGACTTATTGTTTTGTTCAGCCCTATACGTTGTGCCAGGTTTTTTATGATGGTGAAGATCATGACACGCGTGAGTTTCCTTCCGTTTCGGTTAAGAAATACAAATGCTTCAAATCCTTTTTGTACTGATTTGTGCGGAGGCTTTCCCCGGATTTCTTCACTATACATTTTCAAGTGCTTCAAGGCATCCCTGCCGATCGGTACCAATCGCTCCTTGTTTCCTTTTCCGACAACACGCAAAAATCCGACGTCATAATAAACATTGTTTAGTTTGAGGTCTACAAGTTCACTAACGCGCAATCCTGAACTATAAAGCACTTCCAGCATAGCGCGATTTCGACCACCTTCTGGTTTGGATTGATCAACTGCGTTTAGAAGTTTTTCAATTTCAGGATAACTCAGCGTGTCCGGTAGTTTTCTGCCTAAACGGGGACCCTCGATCAAAGCTGTCGGATCTTTCTCTATGAGCTCCTCGAAAAACAGGTATTTAAAGAATCCTTTTAGTCCGGAAAGTATCCTGGCCTGACTATGGGCACCCATGCCCAGTTCATTAATATAATGCAAAAAGCCCTGCAGCTGTTTCGGCGTAACTTTTACGGGAGACACTTTGGGATGTTTCATCGCCATAAACTGTCGAAGCAGTTCAACATCATGTACATAGGCTTCAATTGAATTTAATGACAGCGACCGCTCAATTTTTAAATAATGGCTAAAATGTCGAATGTTCAATTCCCAATTCATAGTCCAATATTACAAGAAAGAAATTTTTTATTGTCAGTCAGCTATTTAACTTTGGCCGGATTAACTGAATCCAACCTTTGATTCTGTACCGTAGCATGGAAATCAAACTAAATCTTGATTCTAAATCTAAAACACGAGCAATAAATTGAAGCCAAGTCGATGAAATTATTCACCAAGATTTTTACCTTCCTTATCGCTACCTCGCTGATAACGGGGTGTTCAGGAAGCCTGAAAACATCCAGCAACACAGAAAAAGGCGCAATACTGAGTAATTACAAAACGTACGCCTGGATTACTTCTGCTGACCCAGAAGGCGCATCACACACAGACGACAGAGTATACGCACCACTTATCCAGCAACACGCTGATGCCGCCCTGGCGAAAAAGGGGATGCAAATCGATACCGTGGCGCCTGACGCTGTTTTCTTGTTTGATGCACACATAGAAGAACAAATAAAGTATAGCAAGGCACCCACGACGATGGGTTCATACTACTATGGGGGGCCAGGATACTACCCGGCTTTTGGACCACCTATGCCAGGAGGCGAAGTTCTGCCCCAATCGTACGAGGAAGGTATTCTTGCATTTCAAATGTTTGATACCAAAACAAAAAAAGTGTTATGGCACGGTTGGGCCAAGAAACCGCTCACCGGAAAATCTGATGTAGAAGCTGACATCAAACAGGCTGTCAGGGATATTTTCGCGCAACTGCCGATTAAGCACAAGCAATGAAAATACAAATCATCAATGGTCCCAACCTGAATCTGTTGGGAAAGCGGGAGCCTTCCATTTACGGAAGCCAATCCTTCGAAGATTTTCTGGAGGATTTAAAGAAAAGATTTCCTGCCGTTACACTTTATTATTACCAGTCCAACGTCGAGGGTGAGATTATCAATAAACTGCATGAAGTAGGATTTTCATTTGACGGCATCATTCTTAACGCCGGTGCATATACCCATACGTCCGTAGCCATTCATGATGCCGTTGGGGGAATAAAGACTCCCGTTGTAGAAGTCCATATCTCAAATATTCACGCCCGTGAAGAATTCAGGCATACGAGCCTGATTACGGCTAAGTGCGCTGGCATGCTGACGGGCTTTGGAATGGAGGGATATGCCATGGCCCTTTCCTTCCTCACCAGCAAGGCGAACTAATCATTTCGCAAATTGTTTGCTATTAGTATTGGCGCCGGAAGAATCAGCGCATGGTTATTTGATTAGTAAAAAGCCCATGAGTCCACACGACCGTTTCAAAAATCTTTCACCGGAATCAATTTACCTGGATCTGCATCATCAAGATGAATTGGCAGCGTTACTCTACAAAAATTCATGGATAAACCCTGCTGACAAAATTGTCATGATAGAGAAACCCGGTGAGGGGAATATGAATTTTGTAGCGAGGGTAAAAACAAATTCAACTTCCATCATTGTCAAGCAATCCAGACCGTGGGTGGAGAAGTACCCTCAAATATCTGCCCCGGTGAGGAGGATTTTTGTTGAAGCCGCATTCTATAATGCTTTAACGCATGATAGCTTTTATAATTCTTTTTGTCCTTCCATTATTGGTTTCGATGCCAAAAATTTCCTGCTAGCGTTAGAAGATCTTGGAGAAGGCGCAGATTGCACTTTCATCTATAAGCGGGATGCATCGTTGGAAGATGCAGCGCTATTTAGTCTGATCGATTTCGTCTCCCGCCTACACAATACACCGCTGGGAAATCGACAAGGTTTTCCAGGCAACACAGAATTAAAAAAATTGAACTATACCCATATCTTCTATTATCCCTACCTGGAAGATAATGGATTCGACCTGGATACAATCCAACCCGGTTTGCAGCATATTGCAATGCAATATAAAAATAATGGTATGTTGAAAGAACGTCTGAAAAACCTGGGGGATGTTTACCTGCAAAAGGGAAATACGCTAATACACGGTGACTATTATCCCGGCAGCTGGCTTAAAACAAAAAGCGGGATAAAGATCATTGATCCGGAATTTTCACACCTTGGCAGCCCTGAATTTGATATCGGGGTAATGATGGCCCACCTTAAGATGGCGCAGCTGGAGAATAAACTAAAACAAGTCTGGGGTCATTATAAGATGCCTGCAGGATTTAGTGTTCCGTTAATGCTAAGCTTTTGTGGTGTGGAAATTATGCGTCGCGTTATTGGGTTAGCACAGTTGCCGCTTCACCTTAGGCTGCAGGAAAAATCAGAGATTCTTGAATTGGCGGCACAATTAATTCAAAATCCCAAAGAAAACTTATTATTCTAAAATTGAACCTGCAACGCGGATGAATATTATTTTTGGTTAAATCAGTGCCCGTGCGAAAAAGAACAGATGGATGCTCCATGATCATGGCACGCGACAATGGCCCGACGAGCGTTAATATTTGAATGTATCTGTAGTCTAACCGAGCCACTGCGAAAGAAAAAAGCTAGCTTGTTGGTGGCACGGCCCCTTTGTTACAAAAACGAATAGTAAAATACATACACATGAAATACAGCATCCTACTGGCGATAGCTTCCATCTTAATGTTGCTTTCTTGCATCAAACCTGAAAAGGCATTTGATGGAAAATCAATTGGGGGAACTGTTCCGCAGGAAAAACGCCTTACCGGGATTTCCGAAGGAGTATATTACAATAAAGTATTGGGTCTGCTGATTGGGTCTGCAATCGGTGACGCGATGGGCGCCCCTACGGAAATGTGGAGCCGGAAGGATATCCGGACAACATATGGATTTGTTAATGACCTGGATTCCATGGTTCGGTTTCCTTCGGCGGAAGGCACGTGGGTTAATAACCTGCCCGCTGGAGGAACTACAGATGATACCCGGTGGAAAAAACTCTTTACGGAATATGCCATAGCGGAACCCTGGCCGCGACTGAAGGCCAGTAATCTCGCAAAACACATCATAAAAAAATACAAGTCGAGTATTACGGCGTTAAAATCAACGGAAGGGCTAAATCCTCATCCATATGAAGATAACCTTATGAAAATGGCCTGGCTGCAGGAATGGGCCCTTGTTGCGGATGCGTATGCCAGGAATGATATGGTTGCGTATTCCAATGCTGTAAGCAAATTCTACGGTGGAGAGATGACATGTGCCGGCATGTTGTACAGTCCTTTAATCGGCGCGTGCCTACCCGCTGACCCGGCAGCTGCCTACGCAGCTGCTTATGATCTTTCCATTTTTGATATTGGCTATGCACGCGACATTACGGCCCTGGTAGCGGGCATGGTTTCTCAGGCCTTTGATACAACCGCCTATAAAACTTCAGTGCCCAATATCATCCTGACAGTTGATCCCCAAAACTACTTCAGAAGCCGCCTCGTGGGCCGAGCCTCATACCGATATTATCAGGCCGCCACCGCGATAGTTTCAGCATCAAAAGACCTGACACGCAAGGATATTCCCAAGGATTTTAAAATACCCGGCGCATGGCAACCGATGGATTCATTGTACTATCTGCAGCTTTCACATGCGTATTCCATGCTTGATACTTTTAATGAAGACATGCCCTTTCATGCCGCAGAAATATATCTGATAACAATCACCTCCATGATGTATTGTGATTATGATTTCGAAAGAACGATGGAATTCATTGTCAATTATGGTCGTGACAATGACACTGTTGCTGCTGTTGCCGGTTCGATTTTGGGTGCTTTTCTTGGTGCTGATCAATTGCCGGAAAAGAAGGTGAGGCAGATTCTACAGGTGAATAAAGAATTATTGGGCACAGACCTGGAAGAAATGGCCCGTACGATGACCGCAAAATATTTGAAACAACGCTGAACGCAACGATTGGGCCAAGCTCCAACTCAAAAGACTTGAGTTGAAGCCTGGCGCCAGAAACATACCGCCACTTATGATGATCTGTAAGCCATATCGTACTGCGACTTCACATGTGGGCCTAGAAAAACACGTGCATAAATCCGAATGATCGCCAGCCCGTCAATGATAAAACTCAAGGAAACAATAAATGCGAAAAGGAATTGGTCCTCGTGAATATGTGTAAACATCAAATCCTCACCAACAAAAGTGGGGGTAATCGGAAAGCCCGATGCGCCTAAACATGCAAGCAGAAATACAAAGGCCATTTTTGGATGCTTGTAGGAATGCCCATGAAATTGATCCAGGTCAATACTGCCTTCATGAAATTTCAACCACCGCAGGCATAAAAATCCAAGCACACCCGATACAGCTATTCCGCTCAGATAGACGTGCACCTGATTGAATGAGAAATGCTCATTAAAGGAAATGGCCAATGCAACCCAAAAGTGATTCATAATAATCAGCAGCCAGCTCAATCGCGCTTGTCTTCTTTCTGAAAATGCTTTAAGTACCATGACCAGTCCAATGATTCCGAATAGCATTGTCAGATATTGCTGGATTTCCATTGGGATTGAGTCACTGTTATATGTACAAAACAAGCCGATCATATAGACTGGAATAAAAAAGATTACCACCTTATTGATCGTTAAAAAATCCATTTTCTTCCCAGCCCACTTTATTGGATTCCATAGATACCTGTACATGAATGAATCAAGGTTGAATTCTTTTATGCACATCATATACAAAGAATACTCCAGCTTCTTTGAAAAGGAATCCTCGATGGACTGCGGTCGTGGACTGTAATTATAAAATTGCTCCCGGATTAAATAGGTCACGACAGAAGGAGAAACCAACAGCTGGTACGTTCTCAAGAATGCATTGCCGGCAAAATGAAACATGGCAAGCATTTCAAAGCCTGCCGCAACTTCTATGAAGATTAATCCTATCTGCGCGATTGAAGCGTAGGCAATCTGGCTTTTGACAGAAGATTGAACCCGTGCAATTCCCGTCGCGACAATTGCTGTGACGAGGCCAAGTGCACCGATGATAATGCGAACCGAAAGTTGATGCTCCCAAAACGGAAACGTTCTCAGCAAAACAAAAATACCCAGATGGACAGAAAGTGATCCGTAAAAAATAGCACTGGATGGTGTAGGTCCTTCCATTGCTCTGGGAAGCCAGGAAGAAAAGGGCAGTTGCGCCGACTTGGCAGCAGCCGAAATCAATAGCATAAGCGAAATGAAGACGCCAATCATGCTGTGGGTCTGCAACTGGTCATGCACGAGCACAAAATTATTCAACTTCATGAACGTAATGTTTTCATGCCACAGGTGATGGCTCATCCACATCGCGAGAATCATCCCCACGTCTCCAATTCTGTAGATCGAAAATACCTTGACAGCATTTTTGACAGGCAAATAACGTTCCCGGTAAAATGCAATCAACAAAAAAGAAGAAATGCCAAGTATTTCCCAGCCAATGAAAAGGGTCTCCAGGTTGCCTGAAAAAATTGCAGTGTTGTAACCGATGTAGAAGAACAGAATCGTATTGAAAAATCGCTTATAACCACTTTCGCGATGCATGTAGTACCGGCTGTAAACGGTTACCAGAAATGTCAACAATGATCCCACAAGCAAATAGGTCGCCGTAATCTTGTCAAAGTAAAAATCAATCAAAAATTCGTAGCCGACCGTTTTGAAAAGAACGATTTCCTTTAGGTTAAGCGTAGGGTGGTGATGCAACAACCAATATACCAGGAAGACGATGGTGCCTGAAAGATGCAGACCCACAGTAAGAAAAGCTCCCCAGGAAATCGCATTTTCTTTTTTATCCGGAGTCAGCAAGCTAATTACAAATCCCGCCAGCGGGACTATAACAAAAAATTGAAGGAGTTGATCCATGTTGGTATTCTTATGAAAGTGAGTAAACGGGAAGATTCTCGGCGTGAGATTCGATGATGGCGGTGATATTTGTCACGGTCTCAACTGAATTCTTCATCGTACGATACGGCCTGAAACTACCTTCCTTAAAATGAAAGAGTTCTTTTGTTTCCGGATTCACAGCGACCAAATGAACCCACTCGTTAATAAACCATTCATAAGTATCAGCGGCTTTCTGAATAGTTTCCAATACGACATGCGGAAAATGTTCGACAATAATCATTAAACGGATGGGATCGTGCACTTCAATCATTTGACTGGGCAGTCCTGGTCGTAAATCTCCGTCTATACCATTGGCGACACCAAAAAGACCCATCACATTGTGAGGCAGTTTGGTGCCGGCTCCCAGCTTCTGATTGTCTACGCGAGAGAAGAAGTACTCCAAATTGATACCGCCGCACACGGGGCCCAGGGGTTTCATAATATTAAAAAGAAGCTTGCCTTCAGGATCGATGGAATAATCATAGGAGTTCAAGAATGCCCGGCGATCCAAGAACAAGTCCTTGGTTAATGACCTTCGACCAACGATGCACAACGCATTTGTAGCGTGATTAAGCTCAGGCCGCGGCTCGAACAAAGAAACTGATCTTGTTTGTACTTTCTCGTGAATCTTTTCAGCTTTCAGACCGGAGTCGATCGATTCAAACCTTCTTGACCTTTCCTTTGCATTGTGATCCAGCGCATTGGCAAAAACCACTTCATACTTATCATGTCTTTCAGAGTTTTCATGCGTGAGCGAATTCTCGTCGAAAAAGACAACTTCATCACGAGTAGTATCATGCAAGCCGCCCACAAACTGGGTCTTGGGGGATATCACAATACCTTTTGATTCCAGAATTTCCCTGACTTTTGGATGATTTGCCATATAGCAAATAACCCTTGCGTTAACTGACCCGGCCCGGCCGGAACAAGCACCACAATCATACGCAGCATAGTGCGGATTGTTTACACTGCTTGACCCATGTCCCAGGACATAAACAAGGGGGGCAAAATCTTTTACCAGCCCGATGCTTCTCAGGAGATTCTCCAGGCGCTGCGCCATCTCCTCGACTGTAAAGCCTATCTGCAGCTCATTTTCTCTGTTTTCTGTATTCTTATTTTCGATGGTGAGTTTCGAAAACTTATCCATGTGCCGAAAAGAAGAGGCTGTCGCTGGACTCATGGTAGGCCTGAAAATATTAATGAATAGGCGGAATGCAGACCAAAATCCTAATGTCTGAGAAATTAGCCATCCACCGTGAAATGAATGCGAATGCTTTGTGAAGTGTACATCCCTGCCACGCTTTTTCTTTGTACCAGCCTCTTTAATCAAATATTTTGGCGTAACCGGTGCGGGGCATAGTTTTGTATAGAATTTGCCATCTTCGGGTTGATAGAAGAATTCGACACTGAAGAATCCCGGGGTACCAAATGTTTCGCATTGCGGATCAAACTGTTCAAGATATCTTCTTAACGAACATTCCCTGTCATCAATGCAAAACATCGCCTGAAAACTCCTGTTCGCAGGCACTACTTCTTTTGGTTTTTGCGACTTAATCCCTGTAAGCACCTCGTCATAATATGTCCACTCAAACGCCTCCTGCCAAATCGTTGTTACTTCGTCCAATTCAGTCTCGATGATCTCGGCGAAAAGTTCCACAGGCTTGATCTTCAGTTCTTTTCCCAGCGGAGACCAACCTTTTTTAAACTGAGTCTCCACCGCATCTATTTCAAGGAGAAGTTCAAAAACGATCAGATCATGAATTGAAGGTTTTTTTTGCTCCAATAGCGTTTGAGGCTGATCTTCAATAGCTGAGAACATTCCTGACCAACCCTGATGCGCAAATTGCTGATCGAACAGGTATTGCTTAAACAATGATTCCTCACCCACCAGAATCTTCAATAAATCCTTTATTTCGCACGTAGTCCTGAGCAGGAGGTCTCGGACCTTTTGTGTCTTGAAGAAACTTGTGAAACTATTCCTTTCCATCTCCCGGATCGACGATATGAAGCTTTTTTCCTTCACCGGAAAACTCCAAATAGAAATTCCCTGATCGAGGTAGCTGCACATAATCCGGAATAGGATCGGATGTACCAATGAATCCATGTCTAGTTGGTACTGTCGTTTCCAGTTTGATCTAAGCGAACCAATTCGTGGAGCGGCCTTCGTAAACTTCATGGAAAGCACTTTTTCTTTCCATTCCTGCAGCAATGAACTACCCTTGCGCTGTACGATCACACGTTCAAGAATTTCCGCACTGATCTTCTTTGCCTGATAGAGCGAGCGGTATTCTGCCAATGAAAGAGAAACCCTGTATCCGAACATGGCAGACGCTTTGTAAATAGCTTTATTAAAATTTAGATGCTGAAACGCATGTAGGGTATTGTGATGGATAAAATCTTTCAACGGAGCTTGTGCCGGCAGAAGATGCTTCAATTCATGCAGCGTCTCATGTTCATCAAAAGAAGAATTTTGTGTATTCATACGAATTAAGTATAGTAAATATCGATGGCGTTAGCCATTTAAAAGAATGATAAACTAGTTAGAAATTGATAAGTCAAAAAAGAAGGCGAGATCAGATCAGCATGGATCTGATAACAATGTACAAAGGAATCCCCGTCAAAATTCCCCGGAATCGATAGACACTATCGAAGAAGGTGCGTTGGGACTCAACTTTTCCCAGTTGGATAGATTGGCCAACGTGCTGGATAAAGAAAAATGTGTGCTGAGGCTCATAATCATCTTCAGACTCAAGCTTTTCAGGGAGCTGGGCATCTGATTTTACAGGTGTGCCTGGCTTTTTAAGAACAATAGTCGAATGGGTATTCTTGTTGGTACCTGATAGGTTAAGCGAGCTGCAATCGATTGAGAGCAGTAGAAAAATAACCACCATGATGCCTGCAAACAATCTGATGAATTTAATGGTCTTCATAAAAATCAGGCAAATGTATAAACTTTTATAATATCTAAACTTACTTCATGTCATAGATTGACTTTTGATTTGACGGAAAAGAAAAATATAATACTACCCAATGGACAACCTGATGGCAATCTATTTTTAACTTGCACCTTAGGTAACCCACGGCACATGATTTCGTTTTATCCTGGTCCTTCGCGTGTTCACGACGAAATTCCTGCTTTTGTAAAAGATGCGTTTCGTGATGGCATCCTGAGCATCAACCACAGAAGTGAGGAGTTCATGGCCATCTCCCATAAGACGATATCACTTTTGCGGCAAAAACTGGATATCCCAAAAACGTTCACAATTTTCTTTACCTCTTCAGCAACAGAATGCTGGGAAATTATTGCTCAATCCATGGTAAAAGCCGGGAGTTATCACTTTTACAATGGAGCGTTTGGCGAGAAATGGTTTGACTACACACGTCGCTTATGCCCTTCCTCCAAGGGCATTTCCTTCGCGACAGAAGAAAAATTGAACCTGAAAAAAATAGGACCCCTGAAAAAAGACAGCGTGCTCTGCATAACCCAGAATGAGACTTCAAATGGGACGCAGGTAGACATGGCAACCATAAGGGCGCTGAAAAGAAACCACCCCGAATGCATTGTGGCCGTTGACGCGACCTCCTCGATGGCGGGTATCTCCCTTGCATTCAATGCAGCCGACATTTGGTTTGGTTCAGTTCAAAAGTGCTTCGGCTTGCCCGCAGGCCTGGGTTTGCTCATTTGCTCCCCGAAAGCGATGCAGCGTGCTGCTTACCTCGGAGAGCGAAAACATTACAACAGCCTGACGTTCATGTCTGAAATGATGGCCAAGTGGCAAACGCCCTACACACCAAATGTGATGGGAATCTATTTGTTAATGCGTGTCCTTGAAAGATCTAAACCCATCGTGGCCGTACATAAAAAAGTTATAGACAGGTATAATGAGTGGATATCGTTCCTTTCTGAAAGGAAAGACATTGCACACCTTGTCAAGAACAAAGCTGTACAATCCTATACTGTGATCCCTGTTTCTGCTTCGCCGGAAGTGGCCCAAACCATTAAGTCACAAGCCAAAAAAAAGGGTATGTTACTCGGAGAGGGATACGGAATCTGGAAGGCCAACACATTCCGGATTGCCAACTTCCCCGCACTAAAGAAGAAAGAGCTCAAAAAGCTGATGCGTTTTTTAAAGCATTTTTAGGTTTGGGTTATGCGGTTTTTACTTAATGCAATCGTTGTCGGCAGACTACGTATTAAATAATTTAAGGGTAATTGCTATTTTTATCTGAAAATGTTTTAAACTTTGCCAACTTTTAGACTAAAAATGTTTCGGACCTCCAGGCAAATAGTAAGAATAGCGCTAGTGATGATGCTGTTCCAGTTTTTGGCTCCGTCATTTATGCCCTTGGCAGCGCATCAAACCTTCAATGAAAAGGTAAATGCTTACAATGTTCAACACAACTCCATTGTTGCACCCACACTTTTGAAAGAACAGGATGAGAAAGAGGGTACTGATTTTACCCCCGCTTCCAATCCCACACAGTTGCTGGACTTGGCAAGTCATAGTTTCAACCTGGAAGCTTCGCACAAAAAAAAGTATTGCAAATTTACTGAAGATGAGCACGGGTTTCTCGAACCACCGCTCTCCATTCTCTTTTGTACGTTACTTATCTGAATCCTGATTTCCCCTGGGGGTACCACAATGCTGTGGGAGAACCCTTCTTTCGCTTTCATCTGTAAAGCAGTCTTATCCTCAAAACAATTTCAGTACTTACTGGTGGTATTTCAAATTGCAGTTCTGTTTGTGTCGCTTCATCAATTTGTAGAAATGTCTTTCAACATTCCACTGCTATCGCATTGGCCAAGTCATCTGCCCTGATCATGAAAATCAAAAAAAATACACACGAACCAAACCATAAGCTGTCATGACCCTTCTCCTTTTTAAAATTGCGCTTCTTGCTTCATTCGTGACGTTTGCGCTTCCTAAGAAATGGAAATACTGGCTCGGTCTCGTGTTGCACATTTCGCTAGTCGCAACCACGAGCAGTTGGGCTTTACATGCGTTGCGTGAAGGTACCCAGACGATTGCCCTGGGCGTCACCACCTGGAGCGGTCCCGTTCAGCTTGTTATCGATCCGTTGAGTGCATACTTCATGCTGATCATTAACCTCATCTGTTTTTGCGGCATCGTATACGCAGGGGGTTATCTCAAACCCTATATGGCCAAGAAGGGCAGTGTTTTTATTGCGCTTCATCTGTTCAGCTTTTTATGGCTTCATGCCGCAATGTTATTGGTAACCTCAATGCGCGATGGTATAGCCTTTCTGATTGCCTGGGAGTTGATGTCACTGTTTTCCTTTATCCTGGTGATTTTTGAAGCGCAAAAAGAATCGACCTTAAAAACAGGTATTAACTATCTGCTGCAAATGCACCTGGGTTTTGCGCTGATCATGATAGGTTTTCTGATTGCCAATAACCAGACCGGAGAACTAGGTTTTGCGGGAGTTGCAACATACTTCACGCAGTATCAGAATGCTCCTTTGTTTTTTTTGTTTTTTGCCGGATTCGGCATTAAGGCAGGGTTCATCCCATTTCATTCGTGGTTGCCTCGCGCCCATCCAGCCGCCCCGTCGCATGTATCAGGCGTAATGAGCGGCGTGATGATCAAGATGGGCATCTATGGAATTTTCAGGATCGCATCTATGCTACAAAATGACCTAATGTTGATCGGCATCATCGTCCTTGCTGTTGGGGTAGTATCCGGTTTGCTGGGTGTAATCATGGCGATTATGCAACACGACTTGAAAAAACTGCTTGCCTACCACAGCATAGAAAATATTGGAATTATTGGAATAGGAATTGGGGTTGGGATTCTGGGTAAAGCAGTTGGTGATGAATACCTGATGATCCTGGGCCTGGCCGGTGCTTTGCTTCACAACCTGAATCATGCCCTATTTAAGTCACTTTTGTTCTTTACTGCAGGAAATATTCACCATGCCGTCCACACTGTCAATATGGACAACCTTGGCGGCCTGGTGAACAAAATGAGATATACTTCCATTGCCTTTCTGATTGGCGCACTGGCGATCAGTGGCATCCCGCCTTTCAATGGATTCATATCGGAGTACCTTATTTACAGTGGCGTTCTCCATCATCTTCCAGTGGCAAGTTTCTGGATGTCACTTGTTGGTATTGCCGCTGTTCTGGGATTGGTATTAATAGGCGGGTTGTGCATCTATTGTTTCACAAAGGCATTTGGTATGAGCTTTTTGGGAACCCGGAGGTCAACGCATGCTGATGAAATCGACGAAGTTCCACCCGTTATGTTACTGCCTGCGGTTCTGATTATTGGTGTGATTCTCTCTATCGGCTTACGGTCCTCATTCTTCGGTGCGATCGTTGTAAATATTCTACAGGACCTTACCAATATATCCACCGTAGGCATAGCAGCAGAAATTGCCAGTTCATTATCCATGGTGAGCACAGTTAATATCATCCTTATCATCCTTGTTGGATTTGTAATTGGTGTTCGTGCCTGGCAACAGAGCAAAGTCAAGGTTGAATACGGTCCGACCTGGGGCTGTGGTTATACCGCAGGTGATTTT
>JAOUDZ010000094.1 GCA_029858965.1 Cyclobacteriaceae bacterium | reverse complement strand
GCCTGGCAACAAAGCAAAGTCAAGGTTGAATACGGTCCGACCTGGGGCTGTGGTTATACCGCAGGTGATTTTCGCCACCAGTATACGCCCACTTCCTATGCCGACAGCTTACGACAGTTGGTTGATCCGATAATTGATTACACAAGACACTATGAATCTTTCACGGAAAAAGAAATTTTTCCGCCACCGAAGATATTCTATACTGAAAGCAAGGACCTGGTAGAAGAAAAAACTGTCCTGAGTTGGGTCCACCTGCTTGTGAAATACTTGCCTAAGGCAGGCGTTGCGCAATCGGGGTTAATCAATCATTACTTAATATACCCCTTGGTTTTCTTAGTCATCATAGGGTTACTCACGTTCTTAAAAATAATGTAGTATGCTTTCTTTGGTATTAATCCTTTTGGCCTCCATCTACTTTCCCGGCGTAATCGTGAAAGTTAAGGCTATCTTCAGCGGACGTAAGGGACCCAGCATCTTGCAACCCTGGTATGATATCTTTCGACTCCTGAAGAAAGGAAGTGTGTACAGTACCTCTTCGAGTTTTATTTTTCAAATCGGAGGGCCAATATATTTCTCCACCGTTTTGCTGGCGGCGTTATTTGTCCCCTTCGAAGAAGCCACGGCTGTGTTTTCATTTACAGGAGATTTTGTCCTGTTTGCGTATCTCCTTGGTCTTGGCCGTTTCCTGCTTATTATCAGTGCACTAGACGTATCCAGTGGATTTGAAGGGATGGGTGCAAATCGTGAAGCATTTTATTCTATGCTCATTGAGCCAGCATTTTTTTTGCTGCTCGGTGCATTGGCGATGTTTACCGGATACAATTCCTTTCATGAAATTTTCGCGAACCTGCATTATGACAGCTACTTCTCCGCGATCATTGCAATCATTGCGGGGTATGTCCTGGCCAATATTACCTTGGTAGAGACAAGTCGCCTACCGGTTGATGATCCCCTCACCCACCTTGAACTTACCATGGTACATGAAGTAATGGTGCTCGACCACAGCGGATTCGATCTGGGCATTATTAAGATTGCAAACAATATCAAGTTTGTACTCTTTAGCACACTCAGCGCAAATTGCTTTATACCGCAGTCTCTTGATTTATCCGTGCGCATAGGCATTTTTCTGCTGATGCAAGCATTCTTCGCGGGTGGCATAGGATGGCTTGAGTCGTTCCGTTCCCGCAATAAAATGGCAATGAACGCACAGTACATTTTATCCGTCAGCGCAATCGCGATGATTTTGATTTTTGTAGTCATCATTATTAAAAACAGAATTTAGCATGATCAACTTTCTTATCGTCGTATTTATCATTTCGCTTATCTACATTTCGAAGGTTGAAATGGTAAAGAGCTATTTCAGTCTTATGGGATTGCAAGGAGTGCTCCTTTTTGGTCTGGCCTATTTTGAACTTAAAGGAGGCGGCATTATTCAATTGCTCTTTATTCTGGTTGAGACCCTGGTTTTTAAGGCGCTTTTTGTTCCCTTGTTTTTACGGCGCATCACGAAAAATAAAATCCACAGGCACCATGGCACACCCATCAAGGGATATTACTCAGTGTTGATTGCCACTTTCATTATTGTTATAAGTTTCCTGATAGGTTATTTCCTGCATGACGAACTGAAAACGGAAGCAGATCTGCAGGTCAAATATTTTACTGCAGCGATTGCCTCAATATTCATAGGGCTTTTCATTGCCATTAATAATCGTGACCTGGTGACACACCTCATTAGCTATCTGGTTATTGAAAACGGGATCTTTTTGCTTTCCCTGGCGCTGGGATCTGACATGCCTATGTTTGTCAATTCAGCAATTCTGTTAGACATATTTACCAGTGTTTTGGTAATGGGCGTGTTCTTCAATCGCGTCAAAGACTACTTCCAAAACATGGATTCAACATTGTTATCTCAACTTAAGGATTAACCTATGATAGTATACCTGTTCTTTGTTGCCACCGCGTTGCTCTCGGGAACTTCCTACTTCATAAGGAATAGGAACCTTAGTCATGGATTAGTGTTCGCGCATATCGCTTTGCTGCTTGGTCTGGCAGTTTACCTATTACCTAATCTAGGCCAGCAGTTGGACGATTTCTTTTTCTGCGATCAATTAGGCGTAATGTTCTATATTATCCTGATTATCGTCAGTCTTGTTTCCGCTATCCATTACATCACTTTTGTAATAGATCGTGATGTCAGGCCGGCAGTACAGGCGCTCCACAATGCTGGGACTATATTTTTTACGGGCGCGATTGTGGGCGTATTGCTCACCTCACACTTTGGTGTGCTGTGGGCTTTTATGGAGGCCACCACCTTGGGTGCTTCTGTCCTCATCTATCACAACCGAACCAGCGAATCTCTGGAGGCAACATGGAAATACTTATTCATTTGTTCCATCGGTATCGCCCTGGCTTTTGCGGGCGTTCTGTTCCTGGGCTTGGCCGGTCAGCAAGTCAAAAATGTAGACTTTACATTCGCTACGATAAAAAGCTTATCCGGTCAGCTGAATCCGTTGTGGCTGAAAGCATGTTTTCTTCTGGTCGTTACAGGCTTCAGTGCGAAGATGGGTCTCATCCCGTTGTTCAATGTGGATATTGATGCAAAAGATGTTTCCCCATCGCAGGTAGGCGCAAGCCTGTCATCCGTATTGATGAATGCAGGTTTCGTAGCCATTTACCGTTTCTACGAAGCATTCTCCACAACCGCTATCCTCCATTGGATGAACAATCTACTGATGATCACAGGCCTCGTTTCACTATTGTTTGCGGCTGCCTATATGTTGAAAGTGAGAAATGTAAAAAGGTTGTTCGCCTACTCCAGCATGGAACACGCTTCACTGGTGATGATTGCTTTTTCATGTGGCGGCCTTGGCTACTTTGCCGCGATACTGCACCTGATCATGCACTCTCTGGTGAAATCAAGTCTGTTCTTTCAAGTTTCACAGATGCACCGCATCTACAATAGCAAGTTGGACGAGAATATTGGAAGTTACCTCAGGGTGAATCCACTGGGCGGCCTGGTGATGTTGCTTGGTTTCCTTTCCATTATTGCCATGCCGCCTTCCGGCATGTTGATCTCAGAATTGTTGATGTTCCAAACCTTGATTGCCAACAACTACTGGTGGATCGCATTGATCGTTTTGCTACTGGTTTTAATCGTGATCTATGGTCTGGCGGTAAGAATGCTGGGCATAGTGTTCCTGAAGAAAGACACCGCGAACATCAATTTGAATGGATCCACAAACTTTGAGTCGGCTATGCAGCTGGGTCTGATCCTGCTTGTGTTCTATATCGGATTGTTCAGGCCAGAAATAATAGTGAACAGTATAAATCTAGCCATAAAATCTTTACCTGCTTAATATGGAAACGTTTACAGAGACTGATCAACACGTAGTGATCAAGAACCAGGGCACTGTACCACTTCGGCTGATACCGGTTCTTCCATACAATGTGTTCTTGTCGGATGTCCTTGCACTGCTTCAAAACAGCAAAAACCATTGTGTGAACTATTATGCATTTCCATATGCAGACAAGCTGAAATTTATTTGCTGCATTGCTGATGATGAGGCAGGGAACTTAAAAGTACTTTCACACGAGCAGTCATTACAGCGTGAGGTACAGTTAATCTCCATTGCCAAGGATAGTTTTCCATTGCACATTTTTGAACGCGAAATTTCGGAAAACTTTGGTGTTGAATTCATAAATAGCCCCTGGAATAAACCTCTTCGTTACGCCTTCAACAGAGCAGACCGAAGTAAAGTGATCAATGATTATCCATTTTATAGAATAAAAAGTGACGAATTGCATGAAGTCGGTGTTGGTCCTATCCACGCCGGTGTAATTGAGCCTGGTCATTTCAGGTTCCTGTGCAACGGGGAAACTGTATTGCACCTGGAAATTCAACTTGGCTGGCAACATCGAGGTGTTGAGCACACCTATCTCAAAAAATCTACGGTATTGCAACGCACGGTCCTCTCCGAAAGTATTGCTGCAGATACCGCCGTAGGCCATGCCACCGCTTTTGCTACCTTAATGGAAAGCCTTGGCGGCATTCAGATCAATGATCGATTGGTAATCGAACGTACAATTGGGCTGGAGCTGGAACGCATCGCCATGCACATTGGTGATTTAAGCAACATGTGTGTTGGTCTTGCATATCAACTGGGAGCTTCAGTCTTTGGAGCATTGAGAACGCCGACGATCAACTTTGCACAACTATGGTGCGGTAATCGCTTTGGTAAAGGATTAATTCGTGTAGGGGGCACGCACTATCCGTTAAGCCCTGACCTCATTGATTCGCTTAGTAAATTCCTGGACAACTTTGAACCACGCTTCCGGACGATGGCCAATGAAACATTTGCGCTACCTAGTGCACTGATGCGACTCGAGAATATTGGTACAGTAACAAAAACTCAGATGGAATTGATTGGAGCTGTTGGTATGGCTGCGAGAATGACAGGCATCCAGCGAGATATACGACAGTCACACCCTTTCGGAGCGTATTCGTTAGTGCCATATGAGACGGTTGCGAACATTACGACAGGAGATGTATGGGCAAGAGCACTTCTTAGGAGGCTGGAGATTGAAAAATCCATTAACTACATCCGCACGCTGATTGGCAAAATGCAATCCATCAATGAGCCTCCCTCAAAACCTGCTCAGGATCGGGACATAAAACTCAATCCTGAAGCCTTGACTATATCCCTGGTTGAAGGTTGGCGGGGAGAAATTTGCCACAGCGCAATAACCGATAATGAAGGCGAGATCCTACATTATAAAGTAAAAGATCCTTCAGCCCACAATTGGATGGCATTGGCGCTTTCGCTCCGTGATCTAGAAATTTCAGATTTTCCGATTAACAACAAAAGTTACAGTCTCAGTTACTGCGGGCATGATTTATAAGCTTAGGGTGACAAGGAGAAAGAATCGTATCGCACTGAACAATTCAAATTTTACAACGCTATGTTCTTCGAAGAAATAACCATACTAAAGCAACACGGAAAGCAATTTATTCCGGACGTCACAAAACCTGAACTTCCCGGACCCTTTAAGGGAAGACCGGAGATCAGTACGCTGGAAGTTGATGAAGATGCTCTTGCTGCCCTTTGCCCCACGCATGCCATTGGCAAAAGCCCCGTCAGCATCGATATGGGAAAATGTGTCATGTGCGGAGAATGCGCATTTGCCTACCCGGCTAAAGTAAAATTCACAAAAGACTACAAAATCGCGACTAACGTTCGCGAAAGGCTGATCGTCAAAGCTGGTGATTTACAACCCATTTTAATAGACGCCAATCTGATCCGACAAGAAATACAAGGACTGTATGGGCGGTCACTCAAACTCCGGCAGATATCGGCAGCCGGGGCAAATGCTGATGAAGCCGAACTCAACGCATGCGGCAATGTGAACTTTGACATGGGCCGATTCGGCATTGAATTCCTCGCATCACCAAGACACTGCGATGGAATAGTGATTACAGGACCTGTATCTGAGAATATGGCGGAAGCAGTGCAGGTATGCTATGATGCGGTGCCAGACCCGAAACTTATTATCCTGGTGGGAACCGATGCCATAAGCGGAGGTATCCACGCTGGCAGTGGCGCACTTGATCGAAAATTCCTGGAGAAATATCCAATTGATTTATACGTCCCAGGCAACCCCCCACACCCACTCACTTTTGTAAATGGCGTATTGGCGTTAGTAAGAGAAAAGAAAAAATAATAGACGTGTTAAATAAAAAATCTTTTAAGCCAGTTATGCGAAAATTACCATGTAGGGGCATTTTCGGAATTCCAGGATTAAAATGTGACGCTAGCGATAATTATGGTCTAAAGGAAAACTTTTTGGTGGGACAAAGATGAACACCCAATCACTGAATAAAGAGAATCAGAACTATTAAAAAAACAGATAAAAACAATATCACCCACCCTCTTCCCGCCTGTGAGTTCACACAAAAGGCTAGCAACAAGAAGAGATTGGGGTGAGCCTTAAACAAAACTTATGAACATGAAAACAAATGAAATTCCCAAAGATGGTCTTGAAGGCTTTAAGCAGAACTGGAAAGTCGACGGAATTGCCGGCTTCCTCGTATTTCTTCTTGCATTACCCTTAAGTCTAGGTATAGCCAAGGCAAGTGAGTTTCCGCCTGCGATGGGTGTGCTTACGGCGATGATTGGTGGTATATTCGTAAGTTTCCTTGCGGGATCAAGACTTACCATAAAAGGCCCCGCTGCAGGGCTTATTACCATTTGCGCTGGCGCTGTAACGGAACTCGGCGGTGGTGCAGAGGGCTGGCATTTGGCACTGGGCGTAATTGTGGTGGCCGCCATAATACAGGTTGGTGCTGGCTTCCTGAAGTTTGGTTCGCTAAGCGATTTCTTTCCGCATTCGGCAGTGCATGGTATGCTTGCTGCAATCGGGTTGATTATCTTCTCAAAACAAATTCACATTTTACTGGGGATTGATCCTTCCACGTTGAAAGGGATGGAGCCGATTGAATTGTACAAACTTATACCACACTCTGTCGCGAACGCAGATCCACGGGTAACACTAGTAGGTGTAATAAGCCTTCTCATCATCTTTGGAATGCCGCTGCTGAAGGCAAAGATCTTTAAAAGTGTACCTGCACCCATGGTTGTACTGTTAGTCACCATTCCTATGGCATTGATTATGGACTTTCAACATACCGAACCTGCATTTGACTTGGTGAAGATTGGTGATTTCTGGGCAAGCGTGGGTTTCAATGCCGATTTCTCTGCCATTGGCAACCCCATCTTCTGGAAATACGTATTCATGTTCCTCTTTGTGAACAGTCTTGAATCACTGCTTACAGTGAAGGCCATTGATGGTTTAGATCCCTGGAAGCGTGTGTCGAATCCTAACAAAGACTTGGTTGCTGTGGGAGCAGGTAATGCATTGTCCGGTTTGCTTGGCGGCCTACCCATGATTTCCGAAGTGGCACGTAGCTCAGCCAACATCAATTTTGGCGGCAGAACGCGCTGGGCGAATTTTTTTCATGGTTTTTTCCTACTGTTGGCTATGCTTTTATTCATTCCTGTTATCGAGAAGATACCAAATTCAGCTTTGGCTGCCTTGCTCATTGCTGTCGGATATCGCCTTGCGTCACCCAACGAGTTTTTCAAAACGTATAAAATCGGAGCGGAACAGCTTGTCATTTTCGTCATTACAATCGTCGTTACGGTAGCAACGGACCTGCTCATTGGTGTGGGTTCGGGTATCCTTGTGAAGTTCATTTTCCATATTCTTAATGGAGCGCCACTAAGAAGTTTGTTTAAAGCGCGTTATGAGTTTGTCGAAAATAACGGCGAATATCTGATTTCGGTAAAAGATGCAGCCATCTTCTCTAACCTTATCGGATTTAAAAAATTATTTGCGCGATTGTCCCCGGGTAAAAAAGTGATTATAAATTTTGCGGACGCCCGGATTGTAGACCACTCTTTCATGGAACAGCTTCATCATTTTGAGGAGGAGTATCCACACAACGGAGGTAGTGTTTCGGCAGTAGGCTTCGAACACTTCCAGTTCTTTTCCAATCACCCTTTGGCAGGGCGGAAAATATCAGCGGGCAGCCAGACCAAACTTGAAATAAAATTGAGTCCTCGCCAGATTGAACTTCGGAAGTTTGCCGAAAACAACGAACTGATTTACATACCACAAAAGATCAGAAACGCCATGAAGTACAGAAATTTTCCAATTGAAAAAGGAGCTAAAATCCTGTATGAAGAAAATATGCTGGTTAAGTATGTCAACTTTGGTAAGATTGAAGTATCGGATGTAACTGTTTCAGAAGGTGCTGGTATAGCGCAGCACGATACAGTCATTACCGTAATGCACGTATCTGATCTGGAAAACCAAATTCCTGCTTTCTCGCTAGAGCCGGAAAGGTTATGGACAAAGTTATCAGAACTGTCTTTTGGAAAGGATATTGACTTTAAAGCCCATCCAAATTTTTCCAGTAAATATTACTTGCGCGGAGAAGACGAAGCTGTAGTACAACAATTCTTTCAGGAAAATGTAATTGCATTCCTGGAAAGCAATCCGGCCATTCATATAGAATCTCAGCGAAACAAGCTGTTGGTGTATGAAAAGCGTGATACATTATCACCTACGGAAATACAATCTGTTCTGCTGTTCCTAGAGGGATTCATGAATACACTAAATAAAATTGAAGTCACAGCTGTTTAATATGGACAACTTACTGAATCTTATGGCGATGATTGGCGATCAAAAAGCGCTGATCATTGCCTCTGGTACTAGTGGTCTTGCTAAATTTCATGAATTAAACGACATGATTTTCATTCATAATATGTCGGGGAGTGTATTACAGCAACACGATCCGGTGGAGAAAGGATTAATTCGGTACTACATAGAAAATAAGGAATGCCGCCAGGTGATTTTTATTGGTTCAATCGAGCAGAATATTATCGACAGAATACATAATGGCAATGTCCAGCGATCACTTGGGGCCGGTTTGAAATTTAACGCAAGCGTTTGGCTTAAGAAGAAGACTAACACAATTCTTTCCATGTCACTCCATGATCAAATGCTTACGGAATTAGTTGTAATTTCGCAATGCAGGCTCCTTATGGACTATTACTTCATTCGCGACCGTGTGGAAAGCAGGCAGTTGCAGGTTCGCGGCATTATTTCTGTGACACCGGCGGAACAATTTAAGTCTGTATTTTACAATGGTGTAGTTTACAATGATCTCATTTCAATGAACTAAAAGTTATGGACGGATTAAGTCAATTCTCGCCCATTCATTAACCATAAACTATGAAAAGAAATATTATAGCCATATTGCTATGGTTGATTTTGCCGGGTTGTGTCTTAATGGCTCAAACACCTTCATCATCAAAGGAAATTGAAGAATTAAGGCTGAAACTGAATGAAGACGGAAGTCATTACCTAAAATGGACTTTCCTGAACCAGGTTTGGTTGCGTTACAACGATAGCAACCCGGGCACTACAGTTCTGGGTGAGGATGCCTCACAAACTTTTGATATTGGTTTACGAAGAACACGTATTCAGTTCTTTGGTCAGCTTACCGATCACGTTTTCTTTTATACTCAGTTTGGCCAGAACAATTTTAATTTTCTCTCACAGACCCAAGGAAACCGAAAAATACAAGCGTTTTTTCATGACGCGTTGGGAGAGTACAAGGTTTGGAAAGACAATGATAAACTTAAGTTGGGAGGCGGCCTTACCATTGCCAATGGCTTATCCCGCTTCAGTCAGCCAAGCATCGGTACGATTATGACGATGGATGTACCGGTCTTCGCCCAGGCCACCGTTGAGCAGATAGACCAGTTCGCCCGTAAACTAAGTGTATACGCCAGGGGGCAACTGGGGAAATTCGATTACCGCGTCATGTTAACCGATCCTTTTCCCGTTACCACAAACGGGACAACGCCGCCGGCCATCGGGACAGGGGCTACGTATGCTCAAAAAGGACACCATAAACAGTATCAGGGGTTTTTCATGTACAACATTTTCGATAAAGAGGCGAACACTACACCTTACATGACAGGCACCTACCTGGGAAAGAAGAAAATCCTCAACATTGAGGCAGGTTTCATTACGCAAAAGAACGCTACCTGGACCTCTCCTGATGCGGGTGCAACGACGCAGTATCACAATATGAATCTTTGGTCTATTGCGCTTTTCTATGATGCCCCGATAAATGCTGAAAAAGGAACGGCGTTTTCTGCTTATGCAGGATATTTTAATTATAACTATGGTCCAGATTACCTGCGATACAATGGCATTATGAATCCTGCTGATGGCATAGTTAATGGCCCGTATAGCGGAAGCCAGGGGAATTCCTTCCCGATGTTCGGTACAGGCAATGTTATCTATACCCAACTTGGCTATCTCTTCCAACATGATCTGCTGGGAAATGCTGGCACCCTGATGCCATACGCATCGTTAATGAGTGCCAAGTACGACCGGTTAAGCGATCAGATGAATGTGATGGCATTCGGCGTTAACTGGTTACTGAAAGGGCATACCAGCAAACTAACATTGGATTATCAGAACAGGCCTGTGTTTACTTCACAAGGAGCAGACCTGGTTAAAACTTCAAACAAGGGTCAGGTAGTGCTGCAATATCAGATCTCCTTTTAGTTTAGGTTTAGGGTGCAGTTTGAATGCCGGGCGCAAGTCCGGCATTTTTGTTTTAGATTTGCATCAAATTTTTGCTATGCTTGACCTAAAAGAAATATTTTCTGTCACCCTTATTCTTTTTTCTGTTATCGATATCCTTGGTTCAATACCATTTATCATCATCATCCGCAAACGGGAAGGTAGGATATATGCTGAAAAGGCGACACTTATTTCAGCCGTTCTGATGGTTAGTTTTCTTTACCTGGGCCAGTCCATCTTAAAACTATTTGGGCTTGATGTAGCCTCCTTTGCCTTAGCAGGTGCTATCGTAATTTTTATTGTTGCCCTGGAAATGATTCTTGGCATAACGCTTATTAAGGACGACCCGGATGCAAAAGGCTCAAGCTCGATCGTCCCGCTTGCCTTCCCGCTTATCGCCGGTGCGGGAACGCTTACTACCATATTGGCGCTTCGCGCGGTTTATCAGGAGTGGAATGTTTTGGCCGGGATTTTACTTAACCTGGTTTTTGTCTACATCGTGCTACGTGCATCACCCTGGCTCGAGCGTGTTATTGGAAAATCCGGGTTTTCTGTACTGCGGAGAGTATTCGGTGTTATTCTCCTCGCCATAGCCGTGAAGATTTTTAAAACAAATCTAATGCCTGCATGATTCGGATATTCACTGATGGCGCGGCGCAAGGCAACCCCGGACCAGGCGGGTATGGCGTTGTCCTAAAATTCAATCATGCCCAAAAGGAACTTTCTGAAGGGTTCAGGTTAACGACAAATAACCGCATGGAATTACTAGCTGTTATCACCGGGCTTGAAGCTATTAAGAAGGAAAACATACCCGTCACTATTTACTCTGATTCAAAGTACGTTGTCGATGCCATTGAAAAGGGTTGGATATGGGGATGGCAGAAAAAAAAATTTGCGAAAAAAGCCAATCCCGATTTATGGCAACGGTATATTCCGCTTCATCTAAAATTCAAACCAAAGTTTGTATGGGTTAAAGGACACGCAGGACACCCCGAGAATGAACGCTGCGATGAGCTTGCCGTGCAAGCCGCGAGTGGCGGAAAACTGAAGATTGATGTTGAATACGAACAGCGGCAGGACTAACTTGCCGCCCAAACTGAACCCCTGCGATTGGCACTTGAACTCGATTTTTCTCCTTCCTCATTGCTGGCGCTGAACCTATGCCTCGGTTTTATCATGTTCGGCGTTGCGCTTTCCATCAAATTGGAACATTTTGTCCAGCTCAGACATCAGAAAAAGGCACTCGCAACTGGAATTTTTTCACAGTATATCTTGCTGCCTGCCTTAACCGTTCTCCTGATTTTTATTTTATCCCCTCCACCAGGTATGGCGCTCGGTATGATCCTGGTAGCTGCATGCCCCGGCGGAAATGCCTCCAACTTTTTTTCGTTGCTGGCTAAAGGCAATGTTGCACTGTCAGTAACGTTGACGGCGATTACATCCGTGACAGCATTCTTCACAACACCCTTGAGCTTTCTATTTTGGTCTTCGACAATACCCGGGCTCAGAGAAAACATACAGGTTATTGAGATGAGCTTCCTGAGTCTATTCCTAAGAATGTCCGGAATCCTATTGCTTCCCTTGTTGATGGGAATGGCCTGTGCGCATTTTTATCCTGCGTTCTCAAAAAAGATATCCAACCCTACGCGGATATTGTCAATCATCATCCTGGTTAGTTTTGTATTGATAGCGTTCTGGAGCAACATCAGCGTATTTGTGGAAAGAATTTATTCGGTATTTTGGATAGTACTTTTACACAATGGCTCCGGCCTTGTCGGCGCTTATTTTTTTAGCCGGCTCATGAAAAACACGGAAGCCGTAAACCGTTCTGTTGCCATTGAAACCGCAATACAAAACTCCGGACTTGGATTAATATTAATTTTTACTTTCTTTAACGGTAATGCTGACATGGCAATAATCGCCGCTTGGTGGGCCATTTGGCATCTGATCAGTGGATTTTCTTTTGCTTACGTGATGCGCCGAAGACCCATACCAGAAACTTTATAGTAATTGAATGACGCCTTCCCTCTTGTATAGAATCCTTAAAATTTATTGCACTACTGCCTTGCGATGCTATTTCAAAACCTGGCAGATCAATAACGTTGAAGCCATACCACGAACCGGGCCAGTAATTTTTATTCCCAATCACCAGAATGCCTTCCTGGATGCCATCCTGGTCATCTGCAGTTCACCACGCAACCCCTGGTCAATTGCCCGGGCCAGTGTTTTTAAAGATGGGTTGATAACCTGGTTGCTTACGGCTATTCAAATCAAGCCCGTGTTTAGGATCCGAGACGGCTGGAGCTCGCTTCGAAATAATGATGCCATTATCCAGGAGTGGAGCGAAATGCTGACCAAAGGTCAGGATATACTCATTTTCGCGGAAGGCAATCACAACCAACCCTATGCCGCTGGTGTTCTTCAAAAAGGATTTGCCCGCATGGCCATACAGTTTCAAAAAAAAGACCATACACCTTTAACAATCGTACCCGTTGGATTTCACTACGAAAATCATTATGACTTCCGTTCACGTGTTCTAGTTAATTTTGGAGATCCCATACGCGTTAATGAAATATTAAAGGAATCACATTCCGAAAGGGAAAAGATGGAAGCACTGATTTCCGTTACTGATGAGGCCCTGAAAAAATTATCACTAGCCATCGCGCCCGATAAAGCATACCAGTCAAAGTTTCAATTTTTTGTTAAGTACCGGGGTATGGAAAAAGATATGATGGCCCAGCTTGCTGCTGACAAGAATTTGATGAAATCTTACCCCCAGGCACCATCTACGCCTGCTAAAATAAAACGAAATGCTGTCGTCTGGAAGCTCCTAAATCCCGTTGTGTGGATGGGTTATCCCCTTCACATTTTACCATATTTCTTCATTAGGCAGTTTATCAAGCGCAAGGTAAAAGATCCACAGTTTATTAGTTCGTTAAAGTATGCCTTAGGAATATTCCTTATTCCCGCATATTATGGTATCCTGTTACTTATCTTTTATTTATTCATTCCAAACATCACTGCACTTTTTGCATTGGCGATTGCACTTCCAATAACGGGAATTGCCGCAACTGATTTTTTAAAACAGTAAAAAACACAGGAACACGGTCTTTGAACAGTATCACCTTTCTAAAGGATTTGCCTTTCCTGCAGGACCAGGGCTACTGACTTTAGCTCTTCCAGGATAGGCTCATAGAATTCACGATGAACCGGAATTACCACGCCACGTTGAAGGATTTTGCCTTGCAGAAGTAGTTTCGCTGCAATCCCCAGTGGTAATCCTACTGTCTTGGACATGGCGGTGCTTTCGGCATCATCACCTTTGGCGACCAATGAAGCCTGAATTTCATTTCGTTTTCCGTTCATTTGATAGACAAACCGATGCCACATTACGATAAGATCTTTGTCACCTGGCGAAAGCTTCCATTTTTTCGATAGTATATGTTCGAGTATCTGCGCTGGAGTGCCTTGCTGCAGCCCGATTTTTTCATCTGAAAAAAGGCCACTCCAAACCAGACGTTTCATTTCACCTCCGGAAGCTGACAATGAAAATGCGGAACAGATCTTATCCTCTACAGAATGCTTTGGGTGAAAATCCAGAAAAGCATTTATATAGCTACGGTGCGTCATTGAATCAACACCTTCCATGGTATACGAATCATCACAACATCCTAACTGTGTCAATACGTTCCAGGCACTGCAGAACCCTTTGTTCCGCAGGGTACCTCGCAACATGGTTTTGATGCCTTCCAAGCCGTAGTTTTCAAGATACCTGAGCGAATCCCGATTAGCATATCCCTCATATTCCCCGTAACCATCAACTGAAACACTTACAGTGCGTTTAAAAAGCTGCTGATAAGGGATGTATTTGTACTGCCCTTCCGACAGGAACTTTGCGGTACCCTGTCCAGCCATCACGACATTACGGGGATTCCACGTGAACTTGTAGCGCCATGGATTTTCAGGATCAGTTTCCGGAGCAATCAAGCCGCCGGTAAAGGACTCAAAAGAAACGAGTTTACCTCCTGCCGTCCTTATCTTGTCGATCACCTGCATGGCACTCATATGATCAATTCCGGGATCAAGCCCACATTCGCTAAGAAACAAAAGCCCATTGGCCATTGCTTCATGATGGCAAGCTGTCATGTCATCTGAAACATAGCTGGCATTAAGGAGATGCTTTTTTAAGGTAAGGCAATGCCTGGCAACAATTGGATGAAAATGTGAAGGCAACATGGAAATTACAACGTCTGCTTGCGCTATTGCAGAAGCTGATGCAGCCTCATCATGAATATCAAACCAGATGGCTTTTCCGTGCGGAGTGTCCCCGATTTTCTCTTGTGCGATTTTTTCGGAATAATCACCCACAATAACCTGCCAGCCTGAGGTCTTTGCATTTGATAATAGATAGGCAATAAGCGAGGTAGAAGAACGGCCCGCGCCCAACACTAAGATTTTGTTCATAAAGACAAAGCTATACGCTTCAACGCAAAGCAAAAAGCTAAGCCTTAAAGTTATTGATGGCTGGGCGGTAACGATGACTTTATGCTATCACTTTTTATTACCTTTCGTGGCAGAATACTTATCCCATAATTCTTATGAACGATTTTATTATTGTGAATACGCTGGACGAGCTGGATGAAGAATCCAAACAACTTGTCCGAAAAGCCCAGGAAACCCTCCAACATGCTTATGCCCCGTATTCAAAATTCAGCGTAGGCGCAGCGCTGCTTTTGGATAATGATGAGGTAATTACAGGTACCAACCAGGAAAATGCAGCCTATCCAGTAGGCATGTGTGCTGAACGCGTTGCTTTGTTTGCTATGGCTTCCCGGTATCCTGGCATGGGCCTTAAGAAGTTGGCGGTGGCAGCCAGGAATGAATATACCTTATCGCTATCGCCTGCCACTTGCTGTGGTTCTTGCCGACAGGTTATGCTGGAATTTGAACAGCGACAAAACAAAGCCTTTGAAGTCGTTATGCAAAATCTAGATCATAAGTGGGTGAAAGCCCCATCGGCAGAATCGCTATTACCTTTCAGTTTTACCAAACTAGGTATGGAGAGAGGATAAAATTTAAAAGTTCCTATTGTTTCAACAAATTAGCACGAATTGGTTAATTTGATTTTCTTTAAAATAAAAATGCTTCGGGTTATATTACACGCATGTAAGGTTTACTGCAGAAATTCGTCCGATAGTTTTAGGAAGAAACTAATTTTGAGTTCCCCTTAAAAGACCAAACATGTTGGATATTGACATAGCCGATCTTAAACGGATATCGGCGTTAATCTACCAGAAGTACAATTACGACTTTCGGAATTATGCCATGTCTTCCTTTAGGCGGCGCGTGCTCCGAATCATGGAACTAAAGAAACTTTCCGTTGATTCCTTTCTCGAGAAACTTAACGATACGCCTTCATTTATTACCGAATTTCTTTACGAATTGACCGTTAATGTAACGGAAATGTTCCGCGACCCCAGTTTCTGGAGGATCATGCGCGAGGAAATAGTACCTGGCATCATGCTTAACAACAAAGAATTTAAAATATGGCATGCAGGGTGCTCCTCTGGCGAGGAAGTGCTTTCTATGAACATTGTACTAAAAGAAATGGGCGTGCTGCAGAACGTCACCATGATCGCAACTGATCTTGACCTGAGTATGCTTGAGAAAGCAAGAACCGGAATCTATCCCATTCAGAGCATGGAGTTAAACGAAAAAAACTACTACCGCTTTCGGGGAACGGGATCCTTGAAGGACTATTACCAAGAAAAGAATGGTACGGCTGTATTTGACAAAGATTTATTCATGAATGTTTCTTTCAGGCAACATGATCTGGTAGCAGGCGAAATTTTCGACAAGTTCGACTTGATTCTATGCCGTAATGTGATGATCTACTTCAATCAGACATTGCAAAATGACGTGCTTAAAAAATTCCACGAAAGTTTATTCAAGTATGGATACCTGGCCATCGGTGCTAAGGAGTCATTAATATGGTGCGACTATGCTAACCGTTTTATTGTGGTGAATAGTGAAGAGAAGATTTACAAGAAAATCAAGGATTAATGAAATTGTCTATGGCGGGATGAAAACCATCAAACCAAATTGCTCGCAGCCGGTTCAAAACGATAAAGCAGAAACAAAGAAAGGTGACATATAAGGTCGATATTTGACTGCAACGCCAATTGACTATCCGCTCAAAGTAGACGAAATCGAGGATTTTAAAAGGAAATTAGACAAGCCATAAAGATGATACGCCTTTTCAGCGATCGAAACAAAATAAGCCTCTTCCTCTCATTGATTTTTTTACTGGGAATAGGCGTTTCCCTTTACACCCTTTATTCCCTTCCCAATGACCTGCGGTTATCTCCTGACGATGCGCACGCTTTCACGAAAGTGTACCTCGTCACTGGCATAACATTTCTGTTGGGGGCATTGAGCCTTCTATCTGCTTCGCGCTACAAAAAAGAAGTGATAGTATTCCGTGACCGCATAATGGAGAATGCTGAGTTGAAAGAAAAGCAGGAAGTGCTTCGTCGGAACGCCGAGGAAATGCGGGATACACAAGAGGAACTCAGGCACTCAAACCAGGCATTGGAGGAACAAGTAGAAGAAGTAAACCGCACGCAAAGGCGGATGCAGCTTTTGCTTGAAAACGCTTCTGAAGTGATTACCATTTACGAAGAGGACGAAAGCATCCGGTACATCTCACCTTCTGTTGAATCCATATTAGGATACGTTCAGCAAGAGATGATAGGAAAGAGTGATCTCGACAACGTACATATTGATCACCGCGAGACTTTCAAAGATTTGTTCAAAAAACTGAAGTTAATGCCCGACGAAAAAGTTACAGTGCAATATGCATACCGTGCTAAGGATGGGAACTTTGTGTGGATCGAATCGACCGGTACCAATTGCATGACTAACCAGGCCATCCATGGATTCATCC
>JAOUDZ010000195.1 GCA_029858965.1 Cyclobacteriaceae bacterium | reverse complement strand
TCTTCCAGGGTAACCAGTTTCATTCGTTTCAGAATCGCGTCTGGTACCTTTGGTCGCCCGTCGGCAAAACGCTCTCCTTTCCACTCTGGCGTTAAAAAGAGAAGCTCTTCTTTGGAAATTTGTTGTGCATAGCAATAGGAAGCCAGCAACAATAAGAATAGGAACAAAAATGCATGTAAAATCTTCATACAATATCAGCTGTTTATCTGTAGACTTTTGAAGGTATAAAATCAAAAACAGAACCCGGTTTCCCGGGTTCCGATTTCTAGCTTGCTTTTATTCATCCCACCAAACCCTGGTATCAAGTTTGTCAGGACCCTGGGCTGCAATTGCGGCCTGAACATTGTCACTGTTCACTAATATCTCCGAAGGAGGATAGGTCAGTCTTGTGATGAAATCTACAATCCTGCCTGGGAAAGGATTAACGGCGAGCACCGGAAACCCGCTTCTCCTGAAGTTGGACCAAGCTTCCGGACCATTCAGGAAGGAGGCAACCCAATATTCATAGTTGATCTGCGCCAACTCATTTCCTGCGAAAGTACCAACCATCGCAGCAGCGTATGCGTCGCGATCGGCGGCAGCCACAACTGAACCTGCAGAATAACTTGCCATTTGGTCCATATGCGCTTTGATACCGTCGCTGAAGTATCCATCAGCCGTGCCCGCTGCTATCCATCCCCTGAACCTTGCTTCTGAAAGCAGCAAATTGCATTGTGCTGCCGTTAACAAAAACATTGGCGACGTCCTGGTTACAATCCGTGTGCGATCCACTTGTGTATAGGCATATCTCGCACCTCCGCCGGGTAAAGTAGCACCCGACAAGTCAGCGTCGCCATCTGTGCTGCCCATTGGCAAACCAAATTGGTCATCGGGCAAAGATGTTGCCACAGCTGCGGTTTGTGCTGCCCCTGATGTCGCACCTACATACCGCACAGCAATCGCTGGTAATCGTGGATCATTATTGCCTTTGAGTGCATCTACAAACGGCTCTGCAAGGTAAAAATTCGCTGCCTCACCACCAGTCAGGGTCACCCCATATGGATTATTATAGTTACCATCATGACGGATGACTACATTATCAGCATTAGAAAGAATCACACCACCCGTAAATGCCGCAGCAACCGTGGTCTGCGCTGTTGCCGGATCAACTTTGCTTAAACGCATACCCGCCCTGAGCAAAAGGGAATACCCGTACTTCTTCCACTTGTCTATGTTGCCACTAAACAATACATCACCAGTTTCAATCTTTCCGGCTGCGCTTAGGGCAGCAGAAGCATCCTTCAATTCCTGAATGACGCTCGCATAAATGTTTTGCTGTGTTTGGTAAACCGGGAAGAAAATCTGCTCCGAGTAACCTTGACCACCTTCCTCATAGGGTACACTTCCATATGTATCTGTCAAAATAAGGTACGCATTGGCCTGAACGATACGCGCCATGTTGTACAAATTACTTCTCGCAGGGTCGTCTTTCGTTCTGGTGATCACATCGGTTGTATACTTTACGACATTCCGAAAGTAGTTTTGCCAATTAGCGACTGTGTTATTACTGTTATCCTGGTTAAAATTTGCGCCTTCCAGCACGCCCGTATTCGGGGAAATAAGTTGTTGCACAATACCGAGCTCATACATAAGGTCATTAGCAGGGAATGTAGAACTGACCACGGCATTATTGAGGATCAGCGCAGGATCGAGCGAAGTGGGAGCCACTTTGCTGGTGTTGAGTTCGTCAAATCCATCATCGCAAGAAACGACAAGGACTAACGACAACACCATCAGACAAATATTATATATCTTTTTCATAGTTGTGTCGTATTAAAATTTAACGTTCAAATTGAATCCCAGACTACGCGTTGTAGGAACACTGGGCGATTCCAACCCGACAACGTTATCGGATGTGTAGCTAAAGCTTTCCGGATCGATATTAGGTGCCCATTTCTTAAGCATCAGCACATTGTTCGCCACGAAACTCAACCTCAAGCCTTTGATCGGGGATGTATCATTGAAGAATTTGGTGAAATCATACCCAATCGTGATTTGGCGCAGTTTCCAATAGCCGGCGTTATAAATAACAGGCTCAACCAATTGTGAACCCCTTACGACAGAATAATAGTTCTCTGCCTGTGCCGCTACCGTATTCACTTCGCCCAGTTCATTCACGCCGTCACCAATGACTGCGCCCGGGTCATTTCCGTTAGCATCAAGCGTACCACCCTCTCTTCCCGGGAGCGTCTCTTTGGAAAGGCCATGCCGATAGGCATTGAAGTTTGTGCCCGATAAAACCTTACCCCCAAGTTTAAAGTCAATGAGGAATGAAGCCGTAATCCCTTTATAGTTAAAAGCGTTGGTAAACCCGCCGACCCATTTAGGAAGTGCGCTTCCAAAGGGAATCAGGGAAGTTGTCCTTAATGGCAGTCCATTCGTGCCAAAAATAATCTTTCCTTCATCATTCCTGCGGTATCCGTAACCTACAATCTGGCCCATTTCCTCTCCAACGATTTGCTGCACGAATCCATTGAACACGTGTGAACCGACCGTGATGCTCTCCCCTGGCACCTCAGTTAACAAACTTAGCACTTCGGTAATATTGTAAGCGCCTGCAAACGTGAAGTCCCATTGGAAATTAGTTGTAGTAACAGGTATCAGATTCACCATCATTTCAAAACCCTTGTTCTGGCTTTTACCGCTGTTGATACGGGTTGAAGTGAAGCCTGATCCATCAGAGATTTGTGCGTTAACAATTTGGTCCGTCGTAATTTTGCTGTAGACCGCCAGGTCAAGGTTAACGCGGCTGTCAAACATTTTCAATTCCAAACCTAATTCCGTTTCTGCAACAGTCATAGGCTTCAGGTTTGCATTCGGCACGACGCCCCCAAAATTTCCAACGGCCTGTCCTCCGAACTGATTACCATTTACACCATAAAACAAGAGGTTTGCATAGGGAGGCACATCCGTATCACTTCCCACCTTAGCATAAGCTGCCCTGAATTTTCCAAAATCCAGCCAGCCTGGCTTGGTACCAAACGACTCAGAAAAAACATAACTGGCAGAAACGGACGGGTAAAGAATGCTTCTGTTAGCCGGAGATAACGTGGAGAACCAATCGTTACGGACTGTCGCATTCAAGTAGAGAAATTGTTTGTAATTGACCTCAGCTTGCCCATATAGTGAATTTACACCACGTTCAGACAGATCATAGAAAGGATCTTTAGCTCTCCCGTTCTGAACTGTATAAAGGTCTCTCACGACAAAGTCGGTTACCTGCACACTATTTAAATCAGAGCGCCTCTTCATTTGATTTCCACCAACGGATACGTTCACTCCAAAATCGCTGAACGTCTTTGCAGCCGTAATCAGGAAGTCAATATTGGTCTCCCTGAACCGACGGGCTTCCTGTGTGTAAACACCATTGAAAAAACCGGGGACCGACGAGTTAACGTTACCTTGTGCGATATTGTTTTTCCCCGTTGGAACGTTAATGTAATCCTGATCACGCGTCCAGAAGTCTTCACCTCCACGGATTTGCGCAGAGAGCCAATCGGTGAAATCATATTTTGCAGAAAAATTTCCAAAAATCCGGTCCCTTCGAATATTCTGTCTCACCTTAGCCAGAACCCAATATGGATTCGTGCGATTCGTAAACCTGGAATAACTATACTCACCGCCTACTGCATTGAACTTATTTCTATCCAATACTTCCATCGGCATGGTATTCGCCATGGCATAAAGCGAAGTGGGGATTGAGTTATCCTGATCTGAAACTACCGGAGGATTCGTATTTTTCTCAAAGGAGTAGTTGATATTTCCTTTTACAGTTAGTTTGTCAGAAAGGTCATAACCAAAACCCATATTAACGGTTTTGCGGTTAAACTCATTATTTGGCGTGATACCTTTGCTACTCAAATCAGCAAACGATATATTCAACCCTCCTTTCTCGCCGTTGGCTGCAATGGCAACACTGTTGGAGAAATTTGTACCATGACGGTAGAACTGATTCAGTATACCTTTTTGCGCCACATAAGGCACAACTTCATCTGCGAACAATAACTGGGTCATGCCCGGCTTGATTCTCGGTCCAAATGACCATTGCCCGGTGTTAGGATTAGGAAGGGCGCCAGGTGAGGCAGGTCCTGCACCATTTTCACCTTGTCCAAATTCATATTGATAATCCGTAAAATCCAATGGCGTTTCATCGGTATAGTTCATATTATAAGTGACGCCTATACCTTTGGTCGTTCCT
>JAOUDZ010000194.1 GCA_029858965.1 Cyclobacteriaceae bacterium | reverse complement strand
TCCGAGAGACAGGGCGCGATGCAACAGATGATATCGCCAGGGCTGCGAGATAGGCTAAGCGTTGATACAAGCATTAAAAATGCTCCAAAAATCCGGGTCAAAACAACTGATGATAAATACACCCAAATGCTGTAGGTGTGGAAAAAGCAACAAATTATTCGAAAGGCCCCATAAACCTACTTTACGACCTGTACCCAACTTTTACAGGTGGCATGGTTATCAACAGAAACCTCATAAAAGTAAATGCCTGCCGCAAGACCCTCCCCTTGCCAATCGAACTTGTAATCTGAAGATTCATACACCTTTTTACCCCAACGGTTGTAGACGATTATGGAAGTCTTGAACCCATAATCGGCGGGGGTTGTTCCCGGGAGGTCTCCAAATTGAATCGTGAACCTGTCGTTTGAACTATCCTGTAGTCCTGGCGTGATAATATTAGGAATAAGCAGTTTGAAAACAGGCATAGACACAACTTTTTCGGTAACACAAAACTCGCGTACCCCAATAAGTTTAACATTGTACAGTCCATCGTTTTCATAATCATGCATTTCTTCTTCACCATCTGAGGTTGTGCCGTCCCCAAAATCGAAAAACAAGCGATCACCGGCGCGCAGACTATCTGAAGTATTTCTTACGCTAATCGTGGGCCGCTCTGAACATTCAGCATTTCGGTCGATTTCAAAGGCTGGTTCAATGAGTGGAATCACAGCGAGCTGAACCGTATCTTTTTGAATACAGCCAGTGGCTTCCGTTATTGTAATAAAATACCGCATGGTGTCTTTGGGACTTACAACTGGGGTGGCCAGACTGGACTGAAATGAACCATCTTCACTTCGCCATGCGTATTTCGCACCACCGCTGGCCTGTAGTGTATAAGGTGAGCCTAAACACATTGCATCGTCATCCTGGACCTCCGTCAACGCAATAAATACATCTACTTTTATCGATGTTGAATCTTTCACTTTGCAGGTACCCTGGTCGATAGCCTTTAGCCATACTGTATATTTTCCGATGGTGGAATACGCATGTAAAATCATCCCCGTATCCAATTTGGTAATGCTGGTACCATCGCCCAGATCCCATTCAAAAATTTCTCCCCCAACACTGCGATTCTGGAAAACGATGGTATCCGGTATGCAGATCTTGTTTAATCCTGGCATATCCAGTGCTATGGAATTGGATTGTATTCTTGCTCTTAGTGAAGACAAGTCAAATTTGAAGGCGGCGTTATTACAATTGAGGCTGTTATTGGTTCTTGACCACACCCCGATTGTGGTGGGGAAGTCTGATGTAGCGTGGCCGGTTGCGTTGTCAGAAACACATCCTGAACAAACCGCATGGTATACGATTCCACTTTTGTCGAATCGGCTGGTGCCCCCGTCAACATGCGTTCGTGATTGTGCGCCACCCAAGTATGTGCCATATAGAAATTGAGAACCGTCATCGGTTAGCACCATGAAATAGAAATCTGATCCGCTCGTGGTCTTTTGGTATGCATCGAATGTTATCGGCATACCCACAGTACTACTTTGCCAGAAGCCTTGCCTCGCGTTGATGGCACCACCCCATCCGGCCATGTAGAGATTATTGCATTCGTTCACAATAAACGCAGTTGGCGATATATCCGGGATTCCCCGGCCTGAACCAAAGACGGTAGAAAAAATTAGTGTTGTCAGGGAAGCATCAAACTTTTGTATAAACTGGCCGCTGTTTGGATTGTTGTACACGCCAGCCGTGATGGGAAAATCTCCGGATGTCTGGCCGTACACATAAACCTCATCATCCTCATTCAAGTCCAAAAAATATATTTGATCAAATGATGATGTACCCGTAAAAGTAGCGTCATAAATAACATCTCCGGCGGCACTAATTCTCGCAATCCATCCATCAGCATCGCCGCCGATCTGCTGTTGGTATGCATTACCCGTAACCGGGAAATCTGCGCTTGTAGTCCCTCCTGCAATCAGCACATCTCCTGCCTTATTAAATTTGAGCGTGTGAGATGCATCTGTGCCTGCACCACCTAAGAAGGTAGACCATAAAATTTCTGACAATGCCGGATTAAGTTTCAATAATAGCGCATCCGTTGGACCCCCATGATAGGTTAGATCGAAGCCATTTATGGCCGGGAAATTTGATGAAGCAGTGACCGTACTTATGTAAATGTTATCTTCCTTATCCGTAATAACATCGCCACGAAGCTGATCCCCATAGTTTTTCGTGAGCGCCCCAGAGCTGGGATTCAATCCATCATTTTGATTCCCGCCCAGCAGCGTGGAGGCCAAAAGTTGGCTCCCATCCTTGCTTATGCGCGCAACGAAAATGTCTGATCCATGGTCGTAGACAATTACATTTCCTGCGAATGTTCCGCCATTGAACGTCCTGTCAAATGCGCCAGCAGATGTGGGGAAATTAGAAGAACTTGTGGTTCCCAGAACGACCAATTCTTCGCTGGAGTTCATCACGAGACTGTGGGGTGATTCTGATTCACTGCCGCCCAGATAGGTAGCATACAATAGCTGATGGCCGGCTGAATCGTACTTTAAAATGCCAATATCATACAGGCCGCCATAATTTACCTGAAATGCACCAACCGTTGCCGGAAAAGTGCCTCCCGCGTTGATCAAACTTGTCACGCCGGCCGAATATAAACTTCCATTTTCGCCTGGGGTTGCGGTACTACCCCAATTATCCGCCGTCGAACCCGAATAGGTAGAAAAGATTAGCAGTGGGTCTATGACAAGTTCATAGCAAGGATCGTAACCGTTATCAAAAGCAAAGGAAAGACGGCCGCCGCGCAATACATAGTGGCATGCTACAAACGTCTTTATGCCATCAATGTCTTGGTAAGCAATTGGCTTTTTTTCGATGATGTCACCAAATGGCGTGCCTACCAGGAAATCCCCATCACCATTAATTTCAAGGCTTTCGGCTCCATTGTACGCAATCAACACTTGTCCAGGATCAGCATCAGGGGCCACAACAAAGTCGTATTTCACGCTGGCCCCTGCTGCATACACTTTCAGATCGACACCATGATATACATCGGGATACAAGAAGCCATTATACGCAAAGACATTGCTTGCCCACCGACAGGAATCATCACCCAGAAAATAGTTATAATACTCGCGGGATTTACCAAATGGTTTGGGAAGCAGCTGCTTGTTGGAACCGATAAAATCAACATTGATCGCTATGCCGTCGATCATTTGATCATCCTGGAACGTTCCGCCTGATTCGTTATTTTGATCATGGGTATGTTCATGCAGCGCCTGCATTTTTTGCTCGTCCAAAAAATAGTAGCTGAAACCGCCGGGCTGGATAAACATCCTTCCGCCTGGCACCCTGGCGGAAAACTGGATGTGCGACGGCCATTGATTTTTATTCTCAACGAATTTGATAACCGGCAACGGATCAGCCAACAACACATTTGAAGAGATAAGCCACCACAACAGGAATACAACATTGTTCCTGGATATCCACACCATACGCAAAAGTATTATGTCAAGGCTCTGCTCAGCAAGATAAAGAAATACCTGCGAAAAGACTATACCAGTTGGATGACTGACTGTTGCCAATCATGTACTTTCGTTCAATATCGGATCATAAAAGACAAAGAATTGCGGCTGCTGTTCATTGTGTCGGCCAACTGCTGAGGAATACTATAAACTGCATTGCACCCAATATTGTATGATAAAAATACGACTGATTAATATCTTCCATAGGGCATAGTATCTGTGAATATTTCTTTGCCTTCCCTGAAATTTTTGTCCACCTGCCAAAATCCGATATTTATAGATCCATCTTCATAGATTTTGAGTTTGACAAAACCATTCACCGCCTGTGCAAACCTTGCAAATTCCTTCTTCTTCACGAACGAAGTCTTGGATCCAGACCCGCTGCCGATGAAGTATGAACCGTCCTTCAAGATATATTGCAATGCGTGTTCGTGTCCCGCGACATAGATATTGCCTGGATACTGTTGCATCACTTTTTCTATTGATGCAATCATTTCCCTGTACGTTGGATGAGCAATATCCTGATAATCACCAATCCATTTCCGATAGAATGGGTATATGGACCCGATGATCGGGATTGGAACATAAAGCATCGGACTTAAAGCTGTTAAAGGGAATATGTGCTGCTTCAGCGGAAAAATACCCCCGTGTTCTCCATAGGTTGCTATCGGGTGATGTGCCGCCAGGATTATTCGTTTTCCATCATTCCGCTTGAAGATTTCGCCAAGG
>JAOUDZ010000193.1 GCA_029858965.1 Cyclobacteriaceae bacterium | reverse complement strand
ATCAGATAAATCGCTGTGTAAATCCTTGATTTGTGTCGGTTTAAAAGCATTTCGAAAGCTTCCTGGTTACCGTTTTCGTAGAGCGACACGAGTTGGCTGTCGCTTAATCTTCTGTCAATCATTCTATCTCATTTAGGTAACGTAGATGTCTGTTTCGATATTGTATGGGGTTAGTTGAAGTTAATTGAATCGAAAAGATAAAAAGATTAAGAAAAACCACAAAAGATTTTTGAAAAATATCTTGCCTCTCATATAATTTCTTTAGCTATTTGCTCGCAAATACCACGCTTCAGACCAAAGTATGGCAATAAGTAAGAAAAAAGTAATCAAGAGTCTTGAAAATCTATCAGAGGATTTGCTCGAACTGCTTAACAATCAGTACCCAAGTGGCTATGAGAGTAGCATCACCCGCATTACGAATGCCAAGCGTGAGCCTATTTTTGTATTCCCGCTAGAAACGGAGGATGCCACCTACCTTGTGAAAGTCCCGGTAACAAAAAACAGTGATGGGGAATACGACGTAGAGTCAAAGCCAGAAAACGAATTTGAGAAGTCTGATGATGGTTTTGATGATAATGATGGCTTTTCCAGCACCGGTGGAGATGGAGAAGATGATACCGATAGCGACTACGACGACAGCCCCGGAGGCAAAAAAGGACGCGAAGCCAGCTATGATCCCGACTTTGACAATTAAATCGGACAATTCTTCAACTATTGAACACCATCCAGCAAGATGGTGTTTTTGTTTCAGTGCCTTTTGTTGGCGTTGGAATTGACAAGTACTTCATTTTTTAAACAGATCTTATATGTTGAAAGCTCTTTTGAGGGGTATTTTCACTTGCAGCCCCCCTTTTCCGCAATTGTACAGATCTATTCTCTTACTTTATAGCCGAAATCATTGATTCCGTGAACCAAGTCCCTAAAGTCCCAGACGATTCTTATTTAGACGAACTCAATCCAAGAGACTATATCGTCATTAAGCGAGCCCGGGTAAATAATTTGAAAAACCTGAGCGTCGCTATCCCACGAAATAAACTGGTAGTGATCACAGGGCTTTCGGGCTCCGGAAAATCTTCCCTGGCTTTTGACACCCTCTTTGCGGAAGGGCAACGCATGTATGTAGAAAGTTTAAGTTCTTATGCGCGACAATTTTTGGGCCGCATGGAGAAACCGGAGGTTGATTACATCCGTGGGGTCTCCCCGGCGATAGCTATTGAGCAGCGCGTAAATACCAGAAATCCGCGTTCTACTGTTGGAACGACAACGGAGATTTACGACTATTTAAAACTATTCTTCGCGCGTGTGGGAAAAACGTATTCACCCATAAGCGGAAAAGAAGTTAAGCGCGATACAGTTACCGCTGTTGTTGATTCCATCAACAAATTGCCTGCACAATGTCGGGTCATGATTGCCTGCCCCCTGCACATAAAAAGGGGCAGAAAACTATTTGATGAATTAAATCTGTTACTGAGCAAAGGGTTTGCGCGAATTCTAATCAATGGGGAAGTAAAATTTATTGAAGAACTGTTGACGCCTGGAGATTCCCCAACAGGAAAAAAGAAGCTGGCCATTGCAACAGAAGATGTTGAGGTCCTGATAGACCGTACTACCGTCAACCCTGAAGACGAAGACACGACCTTCCGACTTTCAGATTCTATTCAGACCTCTTTTTTTGAAGGGGAGGGCGATTGTATCGTGTATGCTGAAGGCCATAAGAAAATGCATTTCTCCGACCGCTTTGAACTTGACGGCATGAAGTTCACTGAGCCATCCATTAATTTTTTCAGCTTCAACAATCCTTTTGGGGCATGCCATACCTGTGAAGGCTTTGGAAAAATTCTGGGAATAGACGAAGATCTTGTTATCCCAGATAAATCTCTTTCTGTTTATGAAGGTGCGATTGCACCCTGGCGCACCGAAACAATGGGTGAATGGCAAAAACCATTGCTTCAGAATGGGATTAAATTTGACTTCCCCATTCACAGGCCATACAACGAATTGACCAAAGAGCAACAGGATTTGTTGTGGAATGGTAACAATTATTTCGATGGTATTCATGACTTCTTTAAATACCTTGAATCAAAAACGCATAAGATTCAATATCGCGTTCTGCTTTCCCGTTACCGAGGAAGAACGAATTGTCCGGATTGCAAGGGAACCCGGTTGCGCAAGGATGCCCAGTACGTGAAAGTTGGTGGCGTTTCCATTACAGATCTTGTATTGATGCCCATTGAAGATCTGCTGCTGCTATTCGCGAAATTGAAACTTGGTGACTACGACAGGAAAATCTCCGATAGGATACAAACAGAGATCAGGTCGCGGCTGGAATACATGGTAAAGGTTGGATTAGGTTATTTGACGCTAAACCGTCTGACTTCAACCCTTTCAGGAGGAGAGTACCAGCGGATTAAATTGGCAACATCATTGGGAAGCGCATTGGTCGGTTCGATGTATGTTCTCGATGAACCGAGTATCGGACTTCATCCAAAGGATACCGATCGCATGGTAGGTGTATTGAAGTCGTTGAGGGATTTAGGAAATACAGTAATTGTTGTGGAGCATGAAGAGGAAATAATGCGGGCCTCCGATCAGCTCATTGATATCGGACCGGACGCCGGTAGTCATGGTGGACAGCTGGTATTTCAGGGATCCGTAGACGAAATCAATGGGAAAGTAAGATCGCACACAACAGATTACCTTAGCGGGCTTGAGGAAATCAAAGTTCCCAAAAGCAGGCGAAAGTGGAAAGATGCCATAACGGTATGCGGAGCACGCGAAAATAACCTGAAAAATCTTACTGTTAAATTTCCGCTTTCCACATTGACGGTTGTCACCGGCGTGAGTGGGTCCGGGAAGTCAACACTTGTAAAAAAAATTCTGTATCCTGCCGTCGGAAGATTAAGCGGATCCGTATCTGAAACGCCTGGAAAGTATGATAAACTTGAAGGTGATTTCTATAAAATAACGCAAGTTGAATTTGTCGATCAAAATCCTATTGGAAAGTCATCACGCTCCAACCCCATCAGTTATGTGAAAGCATATGACGCTATTCGACAATTGTATGCCGACCAACATCTTTCCAAACAGCGAGGCTATAAACCTTCACATTTTTCTTTTAACGTAGAGGGTGGTCGATGCGAAACTTGTCAGGGCGAGGGAGAAATTAAAGTAGAAATGCAATTTATGGCAGATATCTATTTGAAGTGCGAAAGCTGCCATGGTAAACGCTTCAAGCAAGAGGTTTTAGAAGTTGAGCACGAAGGTAAAAACATTGCTGATGTCCTGAATATGACTGTGGAAGAAGGTCTTGCATTTTTCAAAGACAAGAAACCGGTTTATGATAAAATTCTCCCCTTGAATGATGTTGGACTGGGATATGTTAAACTTGGTCAATCCTCCAACTCCTTAAGTGGTGGAGAAGCTCAACGCGTAAAGCTTGCTTCCTTTCTGGGAAAGAATTCCCCGGACGGAAACATACTCTTCATTTTTGACGAACCCACTACCGGTCTCCATTTTCATGACATCTCCAAGCTTCTCAAAGCTGTTAACGCATTAGTTGATTGCGGGCACACGGTAATAATTATTGAGCATAACCTTGAAGTGATAAAATGTGCCGATTGGATCATCGACCTTGGTCCTGAAGGGGGAGAAAAGAAAGGTGGTACGATCATGTATGAAGGAATACCGGAAGACATGGCAAAGCATGGAAAGGGTTATACTGCTGAGTTTCTGAAAAAGAAACTTGGGGGCCGCAAATAGCGTGCTGCCAGCCCGGAATCATTGTCGCTGCGCTCGCGAAAATATAGCCTGCACCAATTCTGCTTTGATCTTCGTCAACTCCTCTGCGTAGCGTGTTGCCGGCAAAGCCTGGAACAAATAGGGCGCTATCAAAATTATGACTGCCGTGCGATAAGTGATTTCGTGAAATGAATTAATGGTTCTTGTGCATCCGCTGAACAACTTAATAGCGCCAGGTTATCAAATCCCTTCTTGAAATAATGGTTCACTTTTTTTTCCGCCAGCAATGGAATACCCAATGAATCATATAAGGCCTTAACCGCCCTGACTTTATCCTGTTTCTTGAACTTTTCTTCTGAAAGCCACCTGCTTAGCTCAGCACCTTGTCTCCCGGTTGCCTTTTCAATTGCTTTGATGAGCAAAAATGTCTTCTTATTGGCAATAATGTCTCCGCCAACCTGCTTTCCGAATTTCTTCGGATCAGCATAGGCGTCCAGCAGATCATCCATTAACTGAAAC
>JAOUDZ010000093.1 GCA_029858965.1 Cyclobacteriaceae bacterium | reverse complement strand
ATGATGTAGTTTCTTTCGCGGGCAGCCACCGTACCGTCGATTTGGGCAAGGCTAATAAGCAATTTCATTTGGTTCAGTACGGACATATTTGTGCATTAAGTTGTTATCAAATTTACTGCAGACCAGCGGACGCGCACCAGTCGCAGTATTTTAAGGTTGTGTGCTCCCAACGTAATGACAAATAAACCAATAACTTTATAGTCTATGAATTTTCTCGCCCATATTTATTTGTCCGGCAACAATCCGAAAATTATGGTAGGAAATTTTATTGGCGATTTTGTGAAAGGCAGAAATCTACTAGAACAGTTTGAACCCGGCATTGCAAAAGGAATTGAATTGCATCGTGCCATTGACGAATTCACCGATAATCATCCGGTAGTGCTGCAGAGCAAAATAAGATTACGGCCAAAATACAGACATTTTGCCGCGGTTATCGTCGACATTTATTATGACCACTTTCTCGCCTGTAACTGGAGTGAATTTCATCGGGATACGCTGGATCATTTTACACAGCGCAGCTATGCGCAGATTCAGGATGAGTGGGAAATTCTGCCTGCCGGGGTTAAACAAATGCTACCACATATGATCAGGCACAATTGGTTATTGCATTATGGTGAACTGGAGGGTGTGGGGCGCGCCCTGGGAGGAATGGCACAACGATCCCGGTTTGATTCAAAAATGGATGAATCCATAGCAGAGTTGCGCGAGTTTTATGTGGAATTTGAAGCTGAGTTTGCATTGTTTTTCCCGGAGTTAAAAGCATATGCTGAACGATTCATCCTCGAAGTATGATTTGTCTCACAACAATTTAATCGCAGATCATTGTTTTAACTTGTTACTTTAGCTGTTTGATTTGGTAGCTATGCAAAATGACCCAGAATTAAGCGGGAAATATCTCGGAACGATTTCACAAGACTTTGTAAACGTGGCCGATACGCTGAAAGAAGCATCGTATCAAATCAGAAAGGCCGGTTTTGAATTTCCCATATTTCCAATTTGCAAGGAGGCCCAACCTATCGGGCAGTTGCTGTTGCAGCCGAAAGTCCATGGAACATCCTGGCAGTATTATGTGGCTTACATGGAAGAATTCCTGCAGCGTGGCCTCATTACGAAAGACAAAGTTGAGGATTTTAAGGACGCCTATAAAGATCCGGATGAATTCTGCTGCTTATTTGTGATCGACACGCAGTTTACCAATTTTGTTTTTATCCCCTATCCAGAAGACTAAGTGCAACTCTAATACCAGGACTTGATTCTTGTTCAGGACTTGAAATGATCCCATCCCTGGGCCTTAAGCGGCACAACGTTTCCTTCTTTTGTGATCAGGACGTTCTGGGATTTATTGTCGTGCACATAACCAATAAAATGAATATCGGGATGATTCTTGATTTTCTCCTGGTCGGCCTGCGCAATCGTAAAAAGCAGTTCATAGTCCTCCCCGCCATTTAGTGCACAGGTTATGGGATCAAGCTTAAATTCAATAGCCGTTTCATACGCGATATGGTCAATGGGGATTTTGTCATCATAGATGCGTACGCCTACTCCGGAATTCTTTGCGATATGGAAGAGTTCAGAAGCAAGACCGTCAGATATATCGATCATGGAAGAAGGTTTGATTCCGGCTTCGCGTAAATCAAAAATAATATCGGTCCGTGCCTCTGGCTTCAGTTGCCTGCCTACCAGGTATTCATACTTTTCAATACTCGGCTGCATATCAGGATTTGTCAAATAGACTTCCTTCTCTCTCGCCAAAACCTGAAGTCCAAGGAATGCTGCTCCCAGGTCACCCGTTGCACAAATTATGTCATTCACCTGAGCACCACTCCTGTAAGCGATTTGGTCTTTATTTGCCCTGCCAATTACTGCAATGGATATAATCAATCCTCCAGCCGATGAGGTTGTGTCCCCACCCACCAAATCAACTTTATAATTTTCGCATGCGGCTTTGATACCGGCATATAGTGCATCAATAGCCTCTATTGAAAATCGATTGCTTATGGCAATGCTCACTGTGATTTGTTCTGCTATTCCATTCATTGCTGCGATATCGGAAACATTTACAGCAACTGCCTTGTAACCCAAATGCTGAATAGGCACATAGGCCAGATCGAAATGAATTCCTTCTACCAACATGTCAGTAGAAATTAGCACACAATCATCGCCGGCGTCGATTACCGCGGCGTCATCGCCAATGCCTTGCAGTGAGGTTGGGTTTACCAGCGCAAACTTTTCCTGTATCCTATCAATGAGCCCGAATTCGCCTAGCTGACTGATTTCTGATCTGGTTTCGCTCATAGTTATATTAGTGATGGAAGCTTTTCATCGGTTGAAGAAGCTTTTTGTCCTGTAAAATTAAGATTAAAGATGAATATGGTAGATTGCACACTATATTGGGTATAGCTATCCACAGCTTAATGTTTAATGAGATGAAAAAAACAATTGGAATAGTTGTCATGCTTCTTTTTGGATTGACTGCCTGCGGACCCAAACCGTATTACAAAACGTCAAAAGGGAAAAAGAAACAAAAGTATTACAATGAGATTCAGTTTGGTGGAAAGGGCGCTAGCGAGATGAAAATGAAGTAGCGTCTTCACACAACTCGATTAGTACCCCCCCAGTTGATTTTGGATGCAGAAAACTAATCATTTTGCCATCCGCCCCCCTTTTTGGCGTATCGTTGATTGTTTCGAATCCCGCTTGTCTGTAGGTCTCCAGGCTTTGCGAAATATTTTTAACCTGAAACGCCAGATGGTGAATACCTTCCCCGCGCTTTTCAATAAACCTTGCAACGGGCGAATCTCCGCGGTTTGCCTCCAGCAATTCTATTTTTACACCCCCTATTTCAAAAAATGAAGTTCGGACCCCCTCCGATTCCACTTCTTCGATTTTATAGTGCTCACGGCCTAAAAGCTTCGCAAAAGCTGCATTGGCCTGATCCAGGTTTTTGACCGCAATGCCGATATGCTCAAGTTTTTCCATAATTGTTAACTTTACACCCAATGAAGAAACTTTTTACCTAATTCGAAAGTTTACACTTTGAAACTTTAACCCCATGACGGATACCTTGAGTGAAATGCATGTTGAGGCTGCGCGGATTCAACAGGAAATTAAGGACTACCTTGGGCTGCGCACATCAGACTTAGTGTTTGAATATTCGACAGTGGATGGCAAAGTGAAGCTGGATTTGATAACGATCAACCCCCGGCACAATCAGGCATTCCTGTTTCACAACGAGAGCGGAGCTGACAAAGTGGATGCTCTGCGGAAAATGCTTGCGTATGTTCAGAACTATAAGGAAAAGGAGCAGTCTTATACGATACAATGGGTGGCAAAGGGCGATGGTGAATTGCACACTTCTTATTTTAGGGCAGGCAATATTTTAAGTGCTCTGCAAAAACTATACTACGGCCGCGACATGAATACGCTCACGGTGTTTAGTGTGGTGCTTAACCCTATCTCCTGACCCGAGTTTCACGACCATAAAAATTAAGAAAATGATAAGCGTAACAGATAAGGCAAAAGAAAAAATCATAGCCCTTCGTAAAGAGGAAGGCAAAGTGGATTATAACAATGTTCGCGTGCTTGTGAAAGGTGGCGGTTGTTCCGGATTAATGTATGATCTCAATTTCGACGATGAAATCAAACCTGCCGACCAAATTTTTGAAGACAAGGGTATTAAGATTTTAGTGGATAAAAAAAGCTTGTTATACCTGTTGGGTACTACGCTTGATTTTTCTGACGGATTGAATGGGAAAGGTTTTCAATTTATCAATCCCAATGCATCCCGTACCTGTGGCTGTGGGGAAAGCTTTGCCGTATAAGAAGTCGCCACGTTCAGTAAAAATACTTTCCTGAATCTACTCAATCGTTGCAATGCATTTTAACTCAATTGCGATGGGTGTGGGCAAAGCGCTCACTTCCACAGTAGTACGGCAAGGTTGATTCTCAAGGAAGTATTCTCCATACATCCTGTTGAAAACTTGAAAGTCGTTTTTCATATCCGTAAGAAATACGGTTACATCAACCAGGTTTTCCCACCGTGACCCGGACGCTTCCAGAATATGTCTGACATTTTTAAATACTGCGTGGCACTGTTGCGCAATGTCATAGCTAATGATTTTGCCTTGCGCGTCCAGCTTTACCCCCGGAATTTCTTTAGACCCTCTTGTCCTGGGCCCTACACCCGACAAAAAAAGAAGATTACCTACTTTCCTGGCGTGCGGGTAAAGTCCTACAGGTTCAGGTGCCTTATCGGAATGTATGTTGTCCATAATTTTATTCAACCCCAAATACCAAACTTCCCCGGTAACGCTGCCATTCAGCACCATCTTGCTTTGAAGGTACCATTTTCACAACGCTTACCATCCACCTTCCGGGGTTGCTGATGTGCGTTTCAATCATTCCACTTTTTTCAGTGTAGATATTCTGAATGGTAGTACGGTTGTTGAACCTGTTCCAAACCTTGACTTTTGCACCAAACAATGGCTTCCCCTCAAACAGTATCCTAAAACGAACAGGGTCCCCCTTTTTGAGCATATAGGGGTTTCTCTCCGGGATAATTTCTATGGGAAAGCCTGCGACTTTCCTGAAAGTGTCATCGGTATGACTGCCAACCTGAACCAGCAATTTGCTATGAAGGGAATAATACTCGCTGGAAGGTTTGTTTAATATATTCGTTTTTTGCCTGAGTGCGTAAATTTCATCAAGGCCATCTTCTTTCAGGTATTCATCAAATTTCTCACCTTCAAGCTCAATAAAAGTATTTTCAGTTTGCATGAGTAACAGATGTGTACCCTCATCTTTAAGCGGAATGGTCAGGGTTTTCCTTTCAGGCGAAGTAAGGAGATCAAGTAAGTTAGTCGACTTTGTCTGTTGTTTGAGTTCCAGCTTGGTAAGGCGATGCGTTTTCAAATCCCATGGCGCCCCGATAAAATTTTCTCCTGCCATAAAGCTGACGACAAGATTTTCTCCAGCTTTAAAAGTAAACTTGTCAGGTTGCATCCACAATTCGTGTGCTTGCACAAGCGTTATCAAAGCAACCAGCAGCCCCGTTGAAATCATCTTCTTTTTCATGCGTCGCCTGGCGTATAGGGGTGTAAGTCTATGCTAGGCATTCATCATTTCTTCAATCTCCTCCACTTCTATCGGTATATTTTTCATCAGGTCAACAACACCATTCTTTTGAATCAAAACATTATTTTCGATCCGAATACCAAGACCTTCTTCGCGAATATAGATCCCCGGTTCTACTGTCCAAACCTGCCCTATCCGCATTTTGTGATACATATTCCCCACATCATGCACATCAAGACCAAGCTGATGACCTGTGCCGTGCATGAAATATTTCATAAAAAGGGGCTTATCCTGGTCCTGTTTTTTCACATCCCTTTTGTCAAGCAATTTTAACCCAACAAGTTCACTTTCCATGATTTTCTGAACCTCCTTGTGGAATTCAAAATACTTTGTTCCCGGGCTCAGCAAGTTTGTCGCCGCGCGATGTACGCGCAACACGGCATTGTATACATCCTTCTGGCGTTTTGAGAACCGGCCGTTGACAGGGATGGTACGCGTTAAGTCTGCATTGTAATTCGCATATTCTGCACCCACATCCAACAACAGTACTTCTCCATCCGCGCATACCTTACTGTTGTCGATGTAATGCAACACACAGGCGTCCGCGCCTGAGGCAATAATGGGTTCATAGGCAAAACCGCGGGAACCATTCCGTAGAAATTCGTGTGCCAATTCAGCTTCGATCTCATATTCCATCACCCCGGGTTTCACAAACTTTAGCAGCCTCCGAAAAGCTTGCCCTGTGATATCACACGCACGTTGCAGTAATTCAATTTCCAGTTTTGATTTCACCGAACGCAGGCTGTGCATTATGGGAGCCAGCCGCTCATACTTATGCAGTGGATATTTTTGCACACAGGATTTCACAAACCGCATTTCACGCGTTTCCACCGCAACATCGGCGCGGTAATGGTCATTTGTGTTGAGGTATACATGGGCAACATCACCCTGAAGCATCATTAGCTTGAAGATCGCAGAGAACTCTGACACCCAAAGTACGGTTTGGATACCCGTTGCAGCGCGGGCCTCCTCTTTTGTTAGCTTATGCCCTTCCCAGGTTGCAATGTGTTCACTGGTTTCCCGCAAAAACAGCACCTCCCGGTATTTCTTGTCCGGAAAATTTGGGCATAGCACGAAAATAGTTTCTTCCTGATCTACTCCAGTGAGGTAAAACAAGTCACTATTTTGCCTGAACCGCATGGTGCCATCCGAATTGGTTGGCATGATATCATTTGCGTTTACTACCACGACGGCATTTGGCTTCAACTCTTTTAAAAGTCTTTTGCGATTTGCCACAAAGAGTTCCTTGCGTATACTTTTGTATCTCATGTTGAATGCCTATTTTTCTGATACGCAATTTAAGTAAAACTCTATGAAGCCAATCGTCATTGCATCAATCTCTTTGCTCCTTTTGCTGTCGACTACAGGTCTGGCACCTGCACAATGGAAGTATCAGCCCACTGCGGAGAACCTTAAAACACGTGAGTGGTTTCAGGATGCGAAATTTGGTCTTTTCATCCATTGGGGTGTATACAGTGTTTTAGGCGATGGTGAATGGGTGATGAACCAGCAACAAATCCCTATTGATACGTATGAAAAAATCCCATCGTTTTTTAACCCTACAGAATTTGATGCCACAGCCTGGGTGCAGATGGCCAAAGCTGCCGGGATGAAATATATTACCATCACCAGTAAACATCATGATGGTTTTGCGATGTGGAACAGCAAGGTTTCAGACTATAATATTGTGAAGCGTACCCCCTATGGTAAGGATGTCTTGAAATTGCTTGCGGACGAATGCCGCAAAGAAGGCATTAAACTTTTCTTTTATCATTCCCAATTAGACTGGCACAATCCCGATTACTATCCAAGGGGAAACACCGGCGGAAGTTGGACAGGCAGACCGGAAAGTGGTGATATGAACAAATACCTGGATTATATGGACACCCAGCTTTCCGAGTTGCTCACTAATTATGGTGATATCGCCGGGATATGGTTTGACGGAATGTGGGACAAGAAAGATGCAGACTGGAGGTTGGAAAAAACTTACAAACTTATTCACAAGCTTCAGCCCGGAGCGTTGATTGGCAGTAATCACCACCGGGCACCTTATGAAGGAGAAGACTTTCAGATGTTTGAGAAAGATTTACCAGGGCACAATACTACTGGTTTCTCAGATGAGCAAGTGGTGGGTGCCTTGCCTAAGGAGACCTGCGAGACGATCAATAATTCGTGGGGATTTAATCTGAAAGACAATAGGCATAAAGGCAAGCGGGAGCTGATCCAGTACCTGGTGAAAGCAGCAGGCTATGGCGCGAATTTTTTGTTGAACGTAGGGCCTATGCCCAATGGAAAAATTCAACCTGAGCACATTGCTTCGCTGAAGGAAATGGGTGACTGGCTAAATGTGTACGGTGAAACAATATACGGCACCCGAGGAGGCCCGCTTACAGCAAGAGACTGGGGTGTAACAACGCAAAAAGGCAATACGGTTTATGTTCACCTGCTGAATTGGTTTGACGAATCGATTACCATTCCTTCCTGGGGAAAAAAGATCAAATCGGCGGCGATATTCAGCGACAAAACCCCGGTTAAGTTTCTGGAGAATGAATATGGCATTACCCTAAAAATACCCAAAGCAAAAATGGATGAGGTGGATACCGTTATTGCGCTAACATTGAAGTAAAAATCAATCTGCCCGTTAATCTTTACCGCTTTTGCGGCCACCGTTTCATGCTTCCTTGTCCAAAGGATCATTTACTTCATCAGTGGTGACCCAGTTAAGCAGTACAAAAGTGACGAGCAATCCGGAAAAAAAACCTTCCAGCATAACAATAAACGCAGACATATAGGGATTTAGATAGCGTCCCATCGGTTCGTTATCAACTATGGATTGCATCATAGCCGTATCAAGTTTCATGTAGATGAAAAGGAACACGCCGAATATGAGCGACCCAATGCCTGCAGTAGCCACACCCATAATGAAGCCACGGAAATAATTCAAATGATCCGTATGGGTTAACTTGAATTTCTTAAGCGCCATATAGATACCTACTGTAAGGATCACCAGATTCACCAGGCGAAGTTCAACGTGATGACCTAATCCCAGAAGTTTCATAACAAGAAAGTACAGAATCAATCCAGCAGCGATTCGCAGGCCATAATTTTCAGGAATGCGGTTAGGATCTTTAAACAAGTTCATTTCGGTATGGATTTTCGTGCATCCTAAGATTTACAATTTCCAAGACAATTACAATCTTTTGAACGCTATTAATTTTAGTAACTTGGCTTTACCAAAACCGCAGGTCATAAAAATACTCAAAATCATCTGTTTTGCTGGATTGACGATGTCAATGTTGGGCAATATGATTGGATGATAAACGCCGCTGTTTTGCAATTCTCATAGTAAGGACAGACTCTAAATTCTTCACCAGATGACACTTTCTGAATTTAAAGAATTCGTTAATCAAACTGCGCCGCCTCTTGAGTTCAACGCTTTATTGCAGGCACTTTGGCATGATGCAAAAGGTAATTGGGACGCAGCCCACAATTTAGCCCAAAATGTAAACTCAAAAGAAGGCGCGTGGATACATGCCTACTTACACAGAAAAGAAGGTGATTTAAGTAATGCCTCCTATTGGTATCATCAGGCCAATCAACCTGTTTCTAACAAAACCTTAGCCGAAGAATGGGAAGAGATCGCAACAGCCTTACTAAATTAATTGTCTGTTTCATGCTCCCTTGATGTCACGTTTCTTTGTTTCCAATGCTGAAGTTCCTGTCTTCGTTCATCCAATTCTTTTTCAGAAGGCGTATAGCCAATAAGTAATTTCAAGTCCGGTTGGCCTCCATCAATCCAGGCGGTAAACCAGAAGTTGCCGATCATTTTAATAGCCGATCGCATTTGGCGCTCTACCATACCGTCCAGCAAGGTGCTGTAGGCTTTTGCGTACGCCTGCGAATACACCTTTACGGTTTGTCTTCCTCTCGTTTCAAACGTGTACTTCCTGCTCCCCATTTTCAACGACAATTTTTTCTCCACTGAAAGCACAGAATCGACGGCTTCATGAGCAGATTTGATGGCACCCCACGCCGCCAGCTGTGGATTTGGGATATACTCGGCTTTACCCACTAAATAATCAAAGTGATCAGCAAACAACTCTGGCAGTCTCGACTCCCAAAAGGCGTGGATGCCTTCCTGCCCCGTTAGCTGCCCATTATAGTTCTCGGTAGTATGCAGCGGCACATGGGCATCGGCTATATAGTGGCCTAACTCGCTGGAAATCTTCAGAATCCTTGCAGGTTCCCGTAGAAGAAAGGCATCCCGCAATGAATAATACATCCGGTGAATGTGCCAGGGCACAATGCCATAGGCTTTCAAGGTATCTTCTGTATATTTTCTTACCGCATCTGGCCAGAAAGGCGGCATTTTAAACAAACCGCTGTCGCCATAATGGTCCAGATCGATAAAATGACGCGGTGCCTCATCCGCAAGTGAATATCTCCTTCTGTCCGGATTTACGGAGGATTCTGTCAGGTATCTGATGTTTTCCTTGTAGAATCCGATCATCTCTGGAGGAAGCGTAAAAACAGCGAGTCGATTTATACGTTTGTGTGCAAAAAATCCCCAATTCGGAAAAATCAACAGCGTTCCGAGAAGAAATATTGAACAGATAAATCCTTTCATGAATCGAAATAGTGTACAACGGTTAAAAAGGCAAATGCCCTTCAGTCTCAATTTACTAAATCGTTGGGCATAAGAACAATAAAAGTCCTCCATACCTAACGCGACCCATAAAATTTCAGGTTTTTGCCAATAAATTAGGCAGATCAGTGATTCATTAAAGGATATAAATCGTCCAGACCATCCAGAATACTGGTTTTTGGGCCAAATTGTAACAATTCATTGGAGCTTGCTTTTGCATATCTGCCAAATCCCTTTACCTTTGCACTCCTTATTTTTAGAACAAGCATATGGCAAACCATAAGTCAGCGGAAAAAAGAATTCGCGCCAACGAGACAAAAAGGGTTAGAAACCGTTATCAGCATAAGACAACACGAACTGTTATCAAGAAATTGAGAACAGCCACGGTTAAGACTGAAGCTGAAGCCCTTTTGAAGGAAGTTTCTTCCATGATCGATAAATTGGCTAAGAAGAACATCATCCATTGGAAAAAAGCAGCCAATCAGAAGTCAAAATTGACCAAAGTGGTGAATAAGATCGCCTAAGGCCTGTTTTCCTGCATTTTGTGTTTAGAACCTTGCTAGCCGGCAGGGTTTGTTTTTTATCTGACCCGGTAGCTTCCTTAAGATGCTCCGGGTATTTATTTTTAGGAAATTAACCGTTATCAGTTATGCCTAATCCAGATGGAAGCTTACACATTAAGAATTGGTCCCCAGAAGACAGACCAAGGGAAAAACTACTCTTGAAGGGGAAATCGGCTCTTTCGGATGCCGAATTACTTGCTATTTTGCTGGGCTCAGGAACAAAAACCATGAGCGCTGTTGATCTGGGAAAGAAGGTCCTTCACCAGGCCAAAAATGATCTTCACCAACTGGCACGTCTGACTATAAAAGATCTCGTAAAGTTAAAAGGCATCGGAGAAGCGAAAGCCATTGCGATAGTTGCAGCACTTGAGCTTGGGCGCAGGAGAAAAGAGCTTGAACAGGAAGAGAAGCCAAAAATCGGGGGGTCAATAGACGCCTACGAACTACTCAAATCGGATCTGCTGGACATCCCACACGAGGAATTCTGGATAATACTCCTTAATCGGGCCAACCGGGTAGTTAAAAAATATCAAATTAGCCAGGGGGGAGTAGCGGGAACAGTAGCCGATCCAAAGATTATCTTTAAAGTAGCGCTGGAAGAACTGGCCAGCGGCATCATACTCGCACATAATCACCCCTCTGGAAATCTAACTGCCAGCAAGGCAGACGTCGATCTTACCAAGAAACTAGCTGCAGGAGGCCGCCTTTTGGAGATACAAGTTCTTGATCATCTTATTATTGCCGGGCAAAAATATTTTAGCTTTGCAGACGAAGGGCTGATTTAGAATTTGTTAAACTGTTCAGTCAGTACAAATAGATGAAAATAAGATACCCATTTGTTGTTGGCTTATTCGTTATCATCGTTCCAATCCTCGTAGGGCAGGTAATGAAGGAAGAACCGCGGGTTACACCTCCTCCAAAGAAAACGATTCCTAAAGTAAAACTTATCAATCCATACCTCGAACGACTCCTCATAGACTATGAGGAAAAAATGCTTGGCTTGTCAGAAGAGGGACACACGCCAGGATCAGCCATTGCCATAGTTTATGATTCCACCATTGTTTACCTCAAAGCGTTTGGTCTGAAAAGTGTTTCCGACACCGCGTCAGTCGACGTCAATACTATCTTCAGGATTGCTTCGGTGTCAAAATGTTTTGGTTCCTTTTTAACGGGAATACTTGTAGAAGATAGTATTCTTTCCTGGAACGATTCCATTGTTTCGTATTTGCCGGAATTCGCATTGAAATCAAAAGAAGAAACTGACAAGCTTACTATTGGGAATGTACTCTCTCACACCACGGGGTTACCCTATCATGCTTACACCAATATGGTAGAGGAAGGCGCGTCGTTGGATTCCATGCTGTCCTGGCTGAAGGATATAGACCTTGCTTCTAAAGTTGGTGAAACGTATAGCTATCAGAACGTTGCTTATAGCCTTATTGGCAAGGTAATCAGGGCGCGAACAGGGAAAACATACGAAGCCCAGATGATGGAAAAGGTCTTTGTTCCGTTAAACATGAAAACGGCATCGATCGATTATGAGAGCATCATGAAAAACGTTAACGTAGCCAAACCCCACACCTTGAGAAGAGGCAAATGGAAGACGGCTACCATTACCGATACTTATTATAATGTTTCCCCTGCTGCAGGTGTCAATGCCAGTATATCTGATATGGCCCAATGGTTGGTTGCCCTCCTTGGTAACAGAAACGATGTAATCTCCAGGCAAACACTCAGTCAGCTTTATGAACCACGCGTAAAGGCACCATCAAAAAACCGGAACTATGGCCGGTTGCATCGCCTTAGCAATGCTTACTATGGATTGGGTTGGCGTGTGCTACATTATCCGAACGATACATTGATTTACCACGGGGGCTACGTCAACGGATACAGAAGCGAAGTCGCTTTGAACGTGAAAGAAAAAATTGCAGTCTGCATCCTGGCCAATGCGCCCGGCGAGTTGGCTGACAATGGCATTCCACTTTTTTTTGAGCTGTATGAGGCGAAACGCGATAGCATTTATTATTGGGAAGAAAAGCGGCATAGCCTGTTTCCTGAAAAAATGTTGCTGCAATGAAAACCAATAACATAATACTCCTTATTGCTATTGTCGTTGTGTTGCTGAGCGTCATGTATGCTTTTATGGGCGGCCAGGACCAGACTGCGTACATCAATGAGATTCAAAAAGAACGAGAGGATAAGGAGCGGTTCATGCGCAATTCCTCTGAATCTCCATTCGTGGAAGCCCAGATGGATTTCAGTCGTCTTCACTATTATCCGGTGGACATACGATATAAAGTCATTGCAAACCTCATCCCTATTCAAAATAAAAGGACTATCATACTTGCAACAAACGATGGTAACGAGCAGCGATATATCGAATATGCATTTGCTGAATTCGATTTAGACGGCTATCACAACAAATTGTTGATTCTTGAAGTTCTCGAAATGGGACCATCCCGGGGAAAACTTTTTCTGGCTTTTGGCGATGCCACCAGCGCTGTGGACACTTACGGTTCCGGCCGATACCTTGACGTGGCCAAAACGCCCGGTAGCAGTACCATTACGCTGGATTTTAACAAAGCATACAACCCATATTGCGCCTATGTCGACAAATACTCATGCCCCTTTCCTCCACCGGAAAATCTCTTGCAGGTAAGCATAAAAGCAGGCGAAAAGATTTATCACGACTGACAACCAAGGTATCCGCTGTAGCACGATCAGCAGTATTCCCGCTAACTTTAGAAACTTTGTGATAAAGACCTTACTTTTGCCCTTTGTGCATTAACCCCTGAGGAGCTTAATGCCATCATACTTGGAGCTATGACCATTTCATATAATTGGCTAAGGGAATATATCGACATCCCGGAATCTCCGCAGGAGATTGCGCATGTGTTAACATCAACGGGATTAGAAGTAGAGAGCGTAGTAGGGCATGAAACCGTAAAAGGTGGTTTTAAAGGGCTGGTGATAGGGCAAGTGTTGACATGTACCAAACACCCAAACGCAGATAAACTTTCCCTTACTACAGTCGCGGTTGGGGGAGAAAGACCTTTACAAATTGTGTGTGGTGCCCCAAATGTGGCCGCTGGACAGCGCGTGGTTGTGGCTGTGCCTGGCACCACTATCTATCCATCCAGAGGAGCGTCATTTGAAATCAAAACAACTAAGATTCGCGGTGAAGTATCTGAGGGGATGATCTGTGCAGCCGATGAAATCGGCTTGGGTGAAGACCATACGGGCATCATTGTGCTCAATACGGACAAAATTAATGGTACGCCCGCTTCGGAATTTTATGATACCCAATCTGATTACATTTTCGAAATCGGTCTGACCCCTAACCGGGCTGATGCCGCCTCGCATATTGGCGTTGCCCGAGACATTAAAGCATCGCTATCACGTGAAGTCCGGTGGCCTGCTGTTGATGCCTTCGCGACAGACCATAAGAAGCTTAACATAACCATCCACGTGGAGAATGTCGCTGCGTGTCCACGCTACAGCGGAGTGACCATTTCAGGAATACATGTTGGGGAATCACCAGCATGGCTTAAGCGCAGATTATCTTCCATCGGACTCACCCCTATCAATAATATCGTTGACATCACGAACTTCGTATGTCATGAGGTAGGCCAGCCGCTTCACGCTTTTGATGCCGACCAAATAAAAGGGCAGCAGGTCTTCGTTAAGACTTTGCCGACCGGAAGCAAATTTGTTACACTGGATAACAAGGAACGGGTACTGCTGGAAAATGACCTGATGATCTGTGACGCACAAGAAGGAATGTGTATCGCGGGCGTTTTTGGGGGCTCTAAATCCGGAATTACGGCACATTCCAAAAATATTTTTCTGGAAAGTGCTTGCTTCTCTCCAGACTACATTCGCCAGACGTCATTGCACCATCAACTTAAAACGGATGCATCTTTCCGTTTTGAACGCGGAACAGATCCTAACATAACAGTGTATGCGTTGAAGCGGGCAGCATTGTTGATCAGGGAAATTGCCGGCGGGCAAATCTCATCAGAAATTACAGATGTTTACCCGTCGAAGATCGAAGACAGGCGCATCACATTGAAGGATAAAAATGTTAACCGGTTAATCGGGAAGGTTATTCCACGGAACGAAGTGCTTGCTATCCTCAAAAGACTGGATATAAAGACTCTAGAAGAAAGCGATAATTCCTATACGGTATCTGTTCCGCCCTACCGAGTCGATGTAACCCAGGAAGCGGATGTAGTGGAAGAAATTCTGCGCATTTATGGTTTTAACAATATCGAACTTTCGAATATGGCCCGCACGGATTACCTGGCCGAATTTCCACTAAAAGACCTTTATAAGTACAAAAGGACCATTGGCGAGCTGCTTGTTGCGAATGGGTTCTCTGAAATATGGACAAATTCGCTGACCAATCAGTCATACCAAACAAGGCAAAACCTGGCCTTCAAAGGGGAAGCTGTTGAGATTCTAAATAAGCTCAGCGAAGAGCAGGGCATTTTGAGGCAATCGCTAATATTTACAGGCCTTGAAGTTTGTGCCTACAACATCAACCGCAAGCAACGCGACTTGAAGTTATATGAGTTCGGGAAAATCTACTACAGAGGTGGAGGTATGTATCGCGAGGAAGAACGATTGGCGATCTACGTTACAGGAAATCGGGAAACTGAAACCTGGCAGCATAAGACCCGCGAAACAACGTATCATGACTTGGCGCAACACGTGCATCACATCCTGCTCAAATCAGGGCTACCTGAGGTTAAGCAGGAGACTATCCAAGATCACTTACTGGAATTTGGAGCAAGATTGTTGCGAGGCAAAGAAGAAATTGGCAAGCTTGGAAAAGTAAAACCCGCTATACTGAAAGATTTTGGCATCAAGCAAGAATTATTTTATGCGGAGTTGGATACATCCTTGCTTTTCCAATCGGCAAACCCTAAGTTAGTAATTCAAGAGGTATCAAAGTTTCCGGAAGTAAGGAGAGATGTGTCGCTTGTATTGGATAAACGGGTTACTTTCGAAGAGATTAGGAGCCTGGTGATGAGTACTGAGAAGCAATTGATCAAAAGCATTATTGCTTTCGATGTGTATGAGGGAAAGAATATTCCAGAAGGGAAGAAAGCATATGCGCTTGCTTTTACATTACTGAATGAACATAAGACGTTGACCGACGAAGAGATAGAGCAGACTATGGAACAATTAATGATTGCTTTTGAGCAACGGCTTGGCGCAGTGATTAGAAAATAGTTTACAAGTATAGCTATTTAGAGAAATTTAGATATTGTTGTGGCAGTTTAGCGTAGAGCTGGAGTGGGAAGGTTATTGGCGATGGCGGGCTTGAAGTAGACAGCCGCCTAAAAAAGTATAAAATTGGTATTAACGGCTAAGGCTAGGGGCCCAAAGCAAAAAGCTTTCACATGGATCAGGAACTCTTAAAGACCAATCTCAATGGGTTGGAACGCAAAATCATGGTGCTCATCAACGAGCACAAGACCTTGAAGGAAGAGGTGAAAGCCATAAAAAAAGAAAATCAGGAACTAAGGGCTGCCATCCAGATACGCGATGAGCAGATCGCTGGGTTTCATAATCAATTGAAAATCACTAAAATTGTGAATAGTTTAGACCCGGAGGACGGAAGTGTTTCGGAGTTGAAGAAAAAGGTGGACGATTACATTCAGGAAATAGATAAGTGCATCGCCCACTTGAGCAGATAAAGCAACGTGTAAGAATATTTCATGGAGGATCTCTCTATAAAGATTAAGATAGCAGACCGCGAGTACCCGATGAAGGTGAAACTTACGGACGAAGAGCGGGTAAGAATAGCCGGGAAACTCATTAATGAAAAAATAAAGTCTTACAAAGAGCAATTTGGGATTGACGATAAACAAGATCTACTGGCTATGGTTGCCTTCGATTGCATCATCGATAAGATGACGGCAGAAGATAGCCACGAAGCCATTGATCAGACTGTGTTTGAAAAAATAAGCCAGATCAATCACTTGGTATCCCAATCTATTCTCTGATTCTTCACTCCTCTCTTCTTTAGCCAAGGCGGCTGTACCGGGTAGTTTATAACCATTTTTATTATGTCAATGATTGCTATAGTTATCGCATCAAGCGTTATCGCAACGATTGCGCTAAGCCTGATAATCGGCTCCCTTCTATATAAGCGCAAACTGAGAAAAAGTGAAGAGAATGCCCAGGCCAAAGCCAAATTGATCCTGAAAGAAGCCGAGATTGCTTCGGAAACCCTGAAGCGGGATAGGATTCTGGAAGCCAAAGAAAAAATCCTCAAGATGAAAACTGAATTTGAGGACGAAGCAAACAAGAAAAAGAATCTGATCATCCACAATGAGCAAAAGATCAAGCAACGAGAGCAAACCCTCAGCAAAGAGATTGAAAACCTAAAACGAAAGGAGGGGGAATTAGATGATATACGTTTGGATCTTTCTGCCCAACTGGAGCACACAAAAAAACGCAAAGAAGAACTTGATAAGTTTAACCAGCAAAAAATCCAGGTACTGGAAAACATCTCCAAACTCACTGCCGAGGAAGCCCGTGAGCAGTTGGTTTCCTCGCTCAAAGATGAAGCGCAAAGCCGTGCTTCCAGCTATGTGAAGGATATCATGGAACAAGCCAAATTATCCGCCACAAAGGAGGCAAAGAAAATTGTTGTAGAAACCATACAACGAACCGCCACGGAACACGCCATCGAAAATTGCGTATCTATTTTCAACATCGAAAGTGACGATATCAAAGGCAAAGTCATCGGCCGGGAAGGAAGAAACATACGCGCTTTGGAAGCCGCCACTGGCGTAGAAATCATAGTTGATGATACACCAGAGGCTATTATCATTTCCGGATTTGATCCGGTGAGGAGAGAAATTGCCCGGCTTTCCCTCCACCGGCTTGTGCAGGATGGACGTATTCACCCGGCACGGATTGAAGAAATTGTGGCCAAAACCTCAAAGAATATTGAGGACGAAATAGTTGAAATTGGTGAACGGACGGTCATCGACCTCGGTATTC
>JAOUDZ010000092.1 GCA_029858965.1 Cyclobacteriaceae bacterium | reverse complement strand
ATCGCTTATCGATAGAATCAATGATTCAGGCTGTAAACTTATTTTAACGGCGGATGGCTCTTCGCGTGGCGGGAAAAGAATTGACCTGAAAAAAATTGTGGATGAAGCTATCATTAACTGCCCAACAATTGAGACATCAATAGTGCTTGAAAGTATTCGATCAAATCCCGACATGCAGTCGGGACGAGATGCCTGGTGGCACGAAGAAATGAGTAAAGCCGGCACAACTTGTCCGGCAGAAGAAATGGATGCGGAGGATTTACTTTTTATTCTGTATACGTCAGGATCAACTGGAAAACCAAAAGGCATGGTGCATACCATTGGGGGATATATGGTTTATACGGACTATACCTTCAAAACTGTATTTCAATATCAGGATGGCCAGGTGTTCTGGTGCACCGCCGATGTAGGTTGGATCACCGGGCACTCCTATATACTGTATGGTCCACTTTCGGCGGGAGCGACATCAGTGATCTTTGAGGGCATACCTTCCTGGCCGGATATGGGACGTTTCTGGCAGGTCGTAGAAAGACACAAGGTGAACATATTCTATACAGCACCAACAGCGATTCGCTCACTTGAAAAGGCACCATTGCATTTTGTTGAGGACAGTGATCTTTCTTCCTTGAAGGTTCTGGGAACGGTTGGGGAGCCAATAAATGAGGAAGCATGGCATTGGTATGATGAGCATATAGGCAAGCGGAAGTGTCCGATCGTAGATACATGGTGGCAAACAGAAACCGGAGGTCATATGATCTCTCCAATTGCAAACGTAACAAAGTTAAAGCCAGCGCATGCAACGCTGCCTTTACCTGGAATTCAACCTGCTATGATGGGTGAAAATGGTGAAGAAATATTAGAAAATGGTGCTGAAGGCAGGTTGGCGATCAAATTTCCCTGGCCGTCAATGTCCCGGACGATTTACGGAGACCATCAGCGCTTCAGGGATACTTATTTCTCTACCTTCCCAGGCAAGTATTTTACAGGTGATGGTTGCAAGCGCGACATGGATGGATATTACAGGATAACTGGCAGAGTTGATGATATCATTATCGTGTCTGGGCATAACATGGGAACTGCGGAGATTGAAAGTGCTATTGATGAACATACAGCTGTTTGTGAGACTGCGGTAGTGGGTTATCCACATGATATAAAGGGGCAGGGTGTATATGCTTTTGTTATCTGCTATGACAATGCACCGGAGGCTGAAAAACTACGGGCCGAAATCCGTGAAACGGTTTCTAAGATAATAGGGCCAATTGCCAAACCCGACAAGATTCAATTCGTAAGTGGTCTCCCTAAAACCCGATCCGGGAAAATCATGCGAAGAATACTGCGCAAAGTAGCGGAGGGCGATACATCCAACCTTGGTGATATTACTACGCTCCTTGACCCGGGTGTTGTCGAGGAAATAAAGGCTGGTGCAATGTAATACCGTATGTTTGCTCCGTCGGATTGGGTGTCAACGTATAAACTTATTTACTGATTTTCACTTCGTTCACCAAGATTGCTCCGGATTCAAATGCCTTTAAGTTAGCGAGTGTGGTGGATGCGATTTGATCCATCGCTTCTTTTGTAAAGAAGCCCTGATGCGATGTGATCAAAACATTTGGAAAGCTGATCAACCGTGAAATAACATCATCGGCAATGATGTGTTCTGACAAGTTTTGAAAGAATAGCGTTTCCTCTTGCTCATAAACATCAATACCCAGTGCTCCTAATTTTCCTGATTTGAGGGCCTTAATAACTTTTTTCGTATCAATTAGCCCCCCACGACTTGTGTTGATAAGCATAGCACCATTCTTCATCATTCCGATGGTATCCTGATTGATGAGATAGTGTGTTTCTTTATTTAATGGGCAATGCAATGAAACAATATCTGACGCCGACAAAAGCTCATCAAGCGGTACATAGATAACCCCGGCCTCGATCATGCTATCTTCTTTTTTTATATCATAGGCCACTACTCGACATCCGAATCCTAGCATTATTTTGCAAAAAACCATCCCAATATTGCCTGTACCAATTACCCCTATGGTTTTCCCAAATAAATCGAATCCCATTAATCCGCTGAGTGAAAAATTTTGCTCACGTATGCGATTATATGCCTTGTGCGTTTTTCGATTCAAAGTCATGATCATTGCCGCGGCATGCTCAGCTACGGCGTGGGGAGAATATGCTGGTACGCGCACTACGCGAATGTTGTATTGAACAGCAGCCATCAAATCTACATTGTTAAATCCTGCGCATCGTAGCGCGATTACTTTAACACCCTTCGCAGCAAGTAGCTTAATCACGGCGAGTGTAATCCTATCATTAACGAATACGCAGATTGCGTCTGACTTGTCGATAAGATTGGCTGTAGATTCAGAAAGCGCTACTTCGAAGAATTCAATAGCAAAACCAAAGCTTTTGTTGTGCTCTTCAAAGAAGGTTTTGTCATACGTTTGTGTACTGAAAAATGTAAGCTTCATATAGAATGATATTTCTGATAGAATTTACGGAAAGCAAAATGAACAGGGCAATCGGAATTTCTGAATAGGAAAAGAAATGGAGATGTAATGATGCTACCCATTCCAGCATACGGATATGTTGTCATAGTCCTAGAGAGGGCTACTGAATTCGTTCCTTCTCATGCTGCCTCACCACTTCGTAGATGGCAATGCCAGCGGCGACGGAAACATTGAGAGAGCCTATTTTTCCCTTCAAAGGAATCCTGGCAAGGTCATCAGCTTCACGTAAGAAGCTTTCGCTAATACCATTTTCTTCCGAGCCCATAATCAAGGCGATAGGTCCTGTCAGATTTAGCGAATAGATGCTTTTTTCGGTTTTCTCAGTGCACGCAACGATGCGTATGCCATTGTCGTGAAGTAGCTGCATTGTACTTTTCATGTCTTTTTCACGGCATATAGCCAGGTGATTCAATGCTCCTGCAGAGGTTTTCATTGCATCGCCTGTGATCGGAGCATTACCCTTTTCTGGTATAATTATTCCATCAATTCCAGCGCACTCAGCGGTACGCACAATTGCACCAAAGTTTCTGACATCGGTGATTCGATCGAGAATTAGGAAAAAGGGCTCACGACCTTCCTGATATGCCTTGTAAATCAGGTTGTCGACAGATGCGAAACTTACTGAAGATAACAGACAGATAACACCCTGATGATTCTTGGTAGAAAGCCGTTTCAGTTTTTCTGCAGGGACAAACAGCACTGGGACACTGCTATTGCGCGCTACTGCAATGAGTTCCTTCACCAAATCGTTCGACAGACCTGATTGAATCATGACCTTGTCAATATCCTTACCCGCTAGAATGGCTTCTATAACAGCCCTGGTTCCGTAAATCATTTCTGTTTTCTCCATCATTGATATTGATGAGTATCTACTTTTCTACTTGATCTATCGCTTTCGCCAGATCTCTGTCTTTATCGGTAACAATGTTACCTGCATCGTGCGTAGACAGTTCAAAGCTTACGGTGTTCCAGGTATTCGTCCACGTTGGGTGATGATTCTTTTTTTCTGCCACAATAGCCACCTTGGCCATAAAGCCGAATGCCTCAGTGAAGTCTTTAAATTTAAAAGTCTTTTTCAGGCAGTTGTCTTCTTCAATCCAGTCCATGGGTTAAGGTATTATAAGCTACGATTTTACGACTTTTGCTCTTCCAGGCCGGTGAAGGTATCTGGTCTAAAGTGCAACAATTCCTTCTATCTTTGAAGCCTTCAGGTATATTTCAATAACAGCATCACTTGAGTGCATCATGACTTGTATGGTAACACTGGTGTATTTGCCTTTTTTGGATTGTTTTTCTGTCGCCGTATTAAGTGGGAACAACTTTTTAACCTGATCTTCCTGACCTGTCGGTACGATGAATTTATAGATATATAATGCCGGCCAGGCGTAGTGGTTGTCTAGTTTTTCCCGGAAAGAATTAACCCAGTTCTCGTCCATAATCAAACGGCGACGCGCCACATGATTTGGCGCTGCTAATGTTCAAAGATGATTAATAGAACTTGTAGCGCTTATCTACAATGTCCGAACTCTCTTTGATTGCCTCGGCAATACCCATGGTGTTACTGTTCTGACGGCCCTGTTCCAATTGCGACTTGTATACACCATAGTCTGCAATGGAAGGAGCAATAGTCTTATTCTGAAGTTCCATAATAATAACGCCGTTTTCTCCTGCAAATGGTTTTGAGCGCTTACCATTTTCGAGCGAGAAAGCCAGACCTACTGCCTGTGGATCGAAGCCTGCATTGGGCAAAGAATTGCTGCTCATCTTCAGGTCACTGCTTGAATAAACATTCGCATCTGACCCAAAAGCGTTGGCAACTTCCTCTAAAGTGCCTTTCGCATCGCTTAGTTTTTCTATGATTATTTTGCCCTTCGCTTCGTTACGTACCGCGGGAGTTATTTCCGCCTTAACGGATTCGTATGGCTTGTAACCCTTTTCAATTCTTCCCGTCATCACAGCTACAACATTTTGATCGTCGAGATCAAATACCTGTGAAATCTTTCCAACGGAAGCATCCCGGAATAACCATTGTACAACCTGGCGTGCCTCACCTAAAATGCCAATACGCCTGTCTCCGGCCAAGACATTTTTGGCTTCCTGTACCACAAGTCCTTGTTCTTTCGCCGTTTTGTCAAAATCTTCAATGCCTGAAAGATCGGCTGCAAAAGCCTCTGCCTTCCGAAAAGATTCATTTATTGTTGCATCGCTCGGGGTAATCTCCCGCTCGACTATTGCGAGTTGATATGCTGTATTGTTTTTGATGTCGGTAACTTCAATAATGTGGTAGCCAAAATCTGTTTCTACTACATCGCTTAACAAGCCAGTTCTGGTAGCGCCAAAGACCGCACTTTCAAAAGGCTTGACCATCTGACCGGAACTAAACCAACCTAAGTCACCACCGCGAGATGCAGTACCGTCGGTACCAAATTCCTGCGCTTTTGCGCCAAAATCAGCGCCCGCTTTTATCTCTTTCAGAATATTTTGTGCTTTTTCTTTTGCTGCTTTCTTTGCACCAGCACTGGCATCATCCCATTTGATAAGGATATGCTTAGCGCGTGCATTGTATACAGTATCTTGAAATATCCGCGAGACTTTAACAACCTTGTAGACATTTTCGTCCAGAAAGGGCCCAAAAACCTTTCCTTGCACAAGGCTGTCAAAGGGTACAAAAGCTGGTAAGGACGCGATAGTATACTTTGAATATGGACTCTGCCCATCTGTGTTTAAGGTTGCGTAGATAGAATCTTCCTGTGCACCCTTAAACTCTTTAACCGCAAGCGCCAGATCTTCTTTTACCACCAGTGAGTCTTCGGCAGATGCTACGACAGGAACAGTTATGTATTTCATATCACGGCTCTCTTCCGTCTTGAATTTATCCACATTCTTATTGTAATATGCCTTCGTAACGGCGTCTGTCAAGGAAATGGCTGAATCGCTAATAGCATAAAATGGTACGTACACGAATTTCATCTCTGCAACGTCCGTTTGTAAATGATACTCGCGTTCAGCTTCAGCCGTAGTAATGTAACTCCCTTTAATTAATAGATTTTCATATTTTATACGTTCACGACTGGGCTTTAAGTCGCGCTGAAATAGCTCCCAGCGAACCCTTGCTTCAGATCCTTCGGGCATAGACTTAAGCTGTCCAAGATAGGCTACAACGCGGTTTGGGTCAAATTGGCCAGTTTCCTGGTTGGTAAATGCCATTTTCACACTTTCATCGACGTTCTTGCCTTGGATCATATCCCAAACCTCATCATCGCTTACTTCGACACCTACTTCTGCGTATTGGGATTGAATAGCATGACGGGCAATTAGCAGATCCCAGGCCTGTTGCCGAAGACTAATCATTTCCCTTTCACCTGCCTCCCTGCCCATTTGTAGATAATAGTTTGCTTCACGCTCGCGTATTACGGACTGGAACTCATCAAACGAAATCTCCCGGCCAGCTATTTCCCCAATGCTGTTCCGCCCCCAATTCAAAATGGAAGAGTTGCCACTGAAAAGGTCGCCCAAAATAAAGGCTGCTATCGCCACAAACACGAAAATCACAACCCAAGTCCCCATTTTGTTGCGCAAAGTTCCTATAAATGCCATATTGTAATTTTTAAAGACCGCAAATTTAACCCGTAATCTCTATTAGAAAAATAGTGTCTGAAAAAAGACCTATTGGATGGCAGAAAAGTTAAGGAATCTATATGAAAGGCTCTATTTCAGCCTTTTCGAACTGTTTCTGCTACAGCACTTTGCCTTCATTTTCCACTTTTACAATTACCGTCTCTATTCGATTATCACCCGTTGTTTGAATGGTAAATGTAAAGGGGGGTACCTTGATGGTCTGACCTTGTTTTGGAAAATCTTCAGCATAGGATAGGATCAAACCTCCCAGGGTCTCATATTCTCCTGTTGGGAGTTCCCATTGAAAAGTATCATTCAGGTAGTCAATTTCCAATCTGGCACTGACGAGATAGGTATTTTCATAAAGTTTTTGTGTTATCAACAGTTGGTCGTGTTCGTCGTGTTCGTCTTCTATCTCGCCAAAGATTTCTTCTATTACATCCTCCATGCTCACAATGCCAGAAGTGCCACCAAACTCATCTACTACTACAGCAAGGCTTTTCCGCTCATTAATAAAACGGATCATGAGTTCGTTTGCTAGTGTTGTTTCCGCAACTATTATTATAGGCGTAAGTATATCCTGAATTTTTTCTGGCTTTTTGAACAGTGAGGAGGAATGGCAATAGCCAATAATTTCATCTATACTTTGCTTGTAGATAATTACCTTGGAATGGCCACTTTCGATGAAGATTGAACGTAGTTCTTCGATACTAGCATTTGCTTCCGCGGCAGTGATCTCAGTTCGTGGGATCATGCACTCACGGATTTTAACAGTTTTGAACGTGAGGGCATTGTGAAGGATTTTCCTATTCATCGCAATGTCTTCGGCCTCGGGTTTTACTTTGCTGATGCCACGGAGATATTGGGTGACATCAGTAGTGCCAAAAAACGGTTTTTGCTCATCATATTTCATTTTCAGTACGTAAATAATCACCAATCTGACAAATGAAATAACCGGATACATCAACAAGAAAAGCGCGATGAAGCAAATGCCGAAAGGCAGTGCGAACCTGGAAAGCAAAACATTAGGATTTTGAATCGAAAGGCTTCCAGGCAGGATCACTGCTGCGATAAAGAAAAGGACAGCAGACGTTATTATTTGAATAGCAATGATGATGGGTCCATTATTGATACTTTCCGGCAACCAGGTCGTTAGCAAAGGTGTCGACAAAAGCACTGCAAAAGCCCCTACGCAAACCATAGATATTGTTGATCCAATAACCGTGGTACCAAAAAACCAAGAAGGGTGTTTTGTGAATAATGACATGACTCGTCCGGAAACTCTCCCAAGGCTGCTTTCCAACTGTATTTGTAATTTGTTTGAGACGCGGTATGCCGTCTCCATGGTGGAGAAAAAAAAGGCAAAAATTAGCGAGATAATGATACCGGAAAGTAGAATGAAGTCCATGCTTATTTCTTCTTCCTCAAGATATATACAAAATACAAGATCAGCGACAGCATAATGGCCCAGTAGGCATTTCCGAAGCCAAGGGTCATGGTTTGATGAATTCCAATAATCAGTAAAGCAACTGCGAGCGAAAGGACAATAATATCAAACAGTTTCATGTTTGCAGAAAAATATTGGTTGGTCAGGTACTTAAGCGTGAATGGAGACTTCAGCGGACATATGATTTTAAATCTCGATGAAACCTTATTCCTTCACTTCAAACTCACCGGCCGGTTTCTTAATAGTATAATCCGATAGATCTTGGTTTGCATCCAGGCCTTCGCCGTAGATAACGTCACCTTGTTGGCGAATGGTAACAAATGTTTCCGTGAAGATTTTTTTTGCGGCAGGCTTCCAAAAAAGTTCTTCTGTATTGAGTTGTTCGTTTTTCTCCACATTTTTAACTTCAACGTTTCCACGGCCGCGCCACTGATCATCTTTCTTAAAGAAGAAGGCATGGTTCGCACGCAAAGTAGACTCCAATTGACCGAATTCATTGTAAAACTCCATGTAAACGCCTTTGGGGAATTCTCGATCTCCATTTTCGAATTCGTAAAGGAGATCGGCTAGCATTTTGATCTTTACTTTGTCTTTTTCGCTGTAATAGAGCTCAACATTTTCAGCTTCTTTCAGCGGGCCATTGTACTCCAAAGGCTCCCTGCTATCGGAGTTGGTACAACAACAAGCAACGAAACTGAGAGAAATGAGGAGATATCGACTCATGGTAAACAACAAAGGCCATAGCATGCTATGGCCTTTGGAATAATTATTCAATGCATTAATCTCTTGTCCTGATGGTTGTACTCTCATTAATCCAGCAACCCACATTTTTAGTTTCTCCGGCCCTATAGTCGATCAAGAAGATTTCCTCCTTTGAGGGGAAATTTTCTTTGGCCATCGCCACTTTCTTACCATCTCCGGCGCGTAGGTAATAATCTGCTGCAATGAGGAATACTAGCCGGTCATCAGCCTGGTTCACTTTCTTAGCGCAGTTGTCAAAGCTGCCATAGTAAAGATCACCGATTTTCTCATAGGCGTCCTTGTTTCCAGGGTCTGCATCAAGCGCCTGCCTAAAAAGTGCGCGTGCGGCAGACTTATCTGTCTTGGCTTCAAATTGACCCAGGTAAATAAGCACTTCAGCCTTATCTTGCGCCGTTGGGGCAAGCGGTAGGGCCTCTTTCAAGTAAGCTTCCGCCTTTGTTAAATTGTTGTTGGAATAATATTTTAATCCCAGATTTTTCGCTAAGCCAAAATCCTTTTCCGGACTGTTTTTGTGGATCGATTCACCAGCCTGCAGCCACAGCGGGTCGTCCGTACATTTTCCCTGCAACATGAAGGAGAAAATTTTCTTGGCCAGTGCTAGATCATTTGGGTCTTGCTTAAACTTAGGTTCCAGATTCGTCTTTACAAACTCGCAATCCACCTTAATAAAGCTTATTAGGACCGCATCGATGTCATCCTTAATCTCTTTATACTTATCCGCCGGTTGTGCCTTGCTCTGTGCCATCTTGATCTTGGCGTCTACTACGCCCATCAGCATATCATAACGTTCCAGAATTTGTGCATCCGTTAAATTTTTATATTTCAAGGCATTCAACCGTATTGTTTGCATGTAAGGGAGCAGCGTAGCATCGAATACGCTACTTCCATTTAGTTCAAAAACCTTGTCCAGCAGCGTAAGAGCCTCGTCCGGTTTGTCATTAATTCTGTATTTCAAGAAAGAAAGAGCCTTCCGATTGAGCACATTCGCCTCATCACCACAATTCTTAATCCGCAGATCATAGACGATCATCAATGAGTCTATGTAAACATTTCTACGTGCGGGGTCTTTTTCCTGTGCGGCGAGTTTATCGAACACTTCGGCGCCATAGATATAAAGGCTGGAATGAAACTGAGGAACATTTGTAAGCAACCAATTTAATCTGGCTTCAGCCTGTTTTGGATGTCCCGCTTTCAGGGCATCTTCATACAATACCTTGCTTTCTTCCGCTTTTGCTTTCATGACCGGATCCTCTGGCCATTTTACTTCTCTGCACTGTGCAAAGGAAGCGCTGGAACTTAAAAATAGAGCCAAGAAAAGGGCGCTGGACAGAATAATAGTTTTCATGCTTATCTCAATTTCTAATCAAACTTTCTCTTTATGAACCACTGATCATTAATTGTTACTCCGAAGTATACTTTAAAATAGCTTTCTTCTAAAACATTTTCTTTCTTATTTCCCCGTTTACCAGCTTTTAAGGCAAAATCCATGCTTGATCGCCCGGATGGTAATGAAAATCCAAAATTAATGCCAAAATCTCTTACCTCCTTATTATTTGCCAAAAAAGGATATTGTTCCAGCGTTGCTCCCAACCGGAAAGTAATTCGTTTTAGGTAGCTTTCAAGCGCCAATGGATCGAGCGTAAATTCTCCGCCAAGTGTTGTGCGCCATGATTTTCCCAGACCTTGACTGTCTTCACCCAGTTTCTTAAATGAAGTCCAATTTTGTATTGCGAATTCTGTGCCAATAGCCCAATTCAGACCTTTGCCATATGATATCCCAAGCGAAAATGATCCAGGGATATGCGTCGTCTCATTGTTTTTTTGAATGTCATAGCGCTCAATAGTATCGCCAGCCAAAGAAGTTCGCGCTATTATGCTCTGGTTGCTGGTTTTTAAATTTGCCGCAAAATTGTAAACACCACCAACACTGAGACGGTGATCTTTTCTTGTGCCCAGCGAATCCTTGCTAAATGAGAATCCGAGGCCGAAATTAAAACCATGCATATTTGTCTTGTCTTCCACTGAGACCAGATAAGGCTCAAGTTGGTTGGGGGTTGCCCCTAACAAGTTTGAATAGACGTTGGAGATAGGGCCAAACAAGTAAGCGGATTTGAGACCAACGGTGATTTCATCAGTTAAGCGAACGCCATTTGACCAATATAGTTGGGTAAGACCGCCAGCCCCGCTTTCCGTTGAGACCAATGTATCCACAATTGCGCCTGCAGGATCTCGCACATAATCAGGGTATTGAAAGCTGAAGTTTACGTCTGTATACGGCATAAGCCCTATGGACGTAGTGACTTTATTTGGCTTAATGGGAAATGCCATTACGATGTAATTAAGATTCCCACCGACACTCTTTTCATTGGTTGTGTCACCTTTTACCGTGCGCGACTCGCCAACGATCCCGACTTCAAAAACTGATAATGTATTATAAACCAGCAAAGCCGGATTCTGATTATTGAGGAACCAATATTGTGGTTGACTTACCCCCAGTCCATTACCCTGGTTGTGGATTAAAGCATTCCCGTAGGGTTCGCCAATGCCATAGGTTGTCAACGGAGATCGCGCGGCCTGGCCCCAAACATTTGCCACGGAAATCACTGCAGCAACAAAGAAAAACCACTTTTTATCGACCGACATTGTATATCAGAATGCTGTTTAATCCGTTGAGCACCAGCTCAGGGACCGCAAATATGGACCCTTTCAGTTTGTTTTCAAAAAAACGCGCATCCCCTCCGCATAAAATCACCTTCAAACCATCGAATCTTTGCCGGTATCTTATAATAATTCCATTTAATTCCTCCACAAGTCCATTCACGACGCCACTTTGGATACAACTTGATGTCGTATTTCCGATCAACGGAACGTCATCATGTGGGCTTACCAACGGCAATTTTGACGTGAAAGTATGAACCGCCATAAAGCGCATCTGCAACCCGGGCGAAATCCCTCCACCCTGGAAGTTCCCGTTCTTATCAATGAAGTCATACGTAATACACGTACCCGCATCAACGACGAGGCAATTAGCATCCGGGAATCTCCTATGGGCTCCGCACACCCCTGCAATTCGGTCCAAACCCAGCGTGTCTTGCGTTGCGTACAAATTTTTGATTGGCAAGGGAACCGATGAATCCAATATGTACTTACGCTTTGCTTTCGCTGCCCAGGATGAAATTATCAAAGGATCCTGGGCGACTGAACTAATGATGATCCCATCGGTCGAAAAGTTTTCTAAAAAAAATTTCAATTCGTCCTGCATGGAATACGTGAACTGCTGCTTCAGTGTGTGCCCTTCAAAAATACCTACCTTGGCTGATGAGTTTCCGCAGTCAACCGCTAAATAAATTTTATCATCGTTACCCATTATCACATATTATTATCGACAATCGCTGTATTTTTAGATTGACAGACAGTGCCCAAACCGGGTGCAAAATATGGAATCAAAAAACAACTTTAAAGTTATTGGTCTAATGTCAGGCACATCCCTGGATGGATTGGACATCGCCATCTGTCATTTTTGGAAAAAGGATAAGCAGTGGTCATATTCAATTAAAGCAGCTACTACCGTCCGCTATCCGGCCCGCTGGGCTCAAAGACTATCCAAAGCGCAGGATCTTGCAGGCGAAGAGCTGGTTCAACTCGATGCGTCTTACGGAAGATTTCTTGGTTATGCATGCGTCGATTTTATAAAAAAACACAAATTCAAGGTTGATTTCATTGCCTCTCATGGGCACACAGTTTTCCACCAACCAAAGAAGGGATTTACGTATCAACTGGGAAATGGAAACGCCTTACATGCTGCATGTGGCATACCGGTAGTTTACGATTTCAGAAGTCTAGACGTAATGCTGGGAGGGGAGGGTGCTCCATTGGTTCCCGTTGGCGATAAATTATTGTTTGGTGAGTTTGATGTTTGTTTGAATTTGGGGGGTATCGCAAACCTTTCAATGAATGTCGGAGGCAAAAGGCGGGCTTTTGATATCTGTTTCAGCAATATGGGATTGAATTACCTGATGAATACGATTGGCAAAGCCTTCGATCCAGGTGGCAGGATGTCAGCTGCGGGATCGGTGAACCAACCCATGCTTAAAGAATTGGACAAAGTCTATGCTGTGCTTAGAAAGAAACGCCCATCGCTTGGCCGCGAAATTTTTGAACAACGCATCGTGCCGATTCTGAAAACATCAGCCATACCGTTAAAGGATAGACTCAGGACTTTTACGGCATCCGCCGCGAAAGAAATAGCTGAATCAATCACGGCTGCAAAAAGTAATGCAAAAGTGTTGTGCTCCGGAGGAGGCACGTATAATGCATTCTTTATTTCACAGCTGCTAGAACACTGTGGAGATAGTGCAACCTTGGTTATGCCTGACGATGATATCATAAAGTTTAAAGAAGCTTTGGTTTTTGCTTTTCTTGGCGTGCTAAAAGTAAGGGGGGAAGTGAATTGTCTTCAAAGCGTGACGGGTGCCACAAGAGATTCCTCTGCTGGCATCCTTGTTGGATTTTGATGCGCGCCTAGCTTTTCACCATTTATTCGTATTTGACAACTCTATAACTTTCCTATAGTAGAAGCTTCATTATCAAGTAAGTGATTGCGCCCGCGAAATAACCAATAAGGGCAATGATGCTCACCTTTTTGATATACCAGATGAAGTCAATTTTCTCCATACCCATGACCGCCACCCCAGCCGCGGATCCGATTATTAAAATACTCCCGCCGGTACCGGCGCAGTATGCAAGATATTCCCAAATGAGGTGATCTTGGGGATATACATCCATGCTATACATGCCCATGCTGGCCGCCACCAGCGGGACGTTATCAACAATTGCTGAGAACATTCCTATCAAGGTGATAATAATCCGATTGTCGCCCAACACCTGGGCAAGACTTTCAGCCAGATTATGAAGCGTGAGCATAGATTCCAGCGCGCCTACTGCCAGTAAGATTCCCAGAAAGAACAGAACACTGGGTACATCAATGCGAGCAAGCGCACCTGCAGCCGTAAAATTTTTTTTGACAGCTTCTTCTAGTTCTGGATGAATGAGTTCAGAAACCACCCATAGCATTCCCAGACCACCAAGCATGCCCAGATACGGAGGCAGATGGGTGAATGTTTTGAAAATCGGAACTGATACTAGAGCCCCAACGCCAAGAATCAACATCAATTTTCCTCCTTTAATTGCTCCTTTTAGCGGGTCATTATTATCCTGCGATGGTTCCCCCAACTCGCCTTTTAAGGTAAAGCTGAGGTAGATGAGGGGTGCAAGTATGCAAATTACACTGGGCAGAAAAACTGCTTTCATAATGCTCATGGTAGAAATCTGCCCTCCAATCCATAGCATTGTTGTGGTAACATCGCCGATGGGTGTCCAGGCGCCACCCGCATTGGCAGCAATAACTACCATGCCAGCGAAGAAAAGCCGCAGATCTTTTTGTGGAACAAGTTTACGAATGAGCGAGACCATCACAATCGAAGTGGTGAGGTTGTCCAGAATGGAAGACAGGAAAAAGGTGACCCAGCAAATGATCCACAAGAGCGTTTTGACATTCTTGGTCTTTATGCGATCGGTAATGAATCGGAATCCGTGGTGAGCATCCACCAATTCAACAATGGTCATAGCACCCATCAAAAAGAAAAGTATTTCGGCAATGCTGGCCAGGTGGTGAGAGAGTTCGGAAACGACAAAATGACGGAAAAGTTCTTCCTGGTTTAACGCGAGGAATTTTTCGTGAAGCTCTAATTTGAGGACCTCAAGAAATCTGTTGAACTCAGCACTCTTCAATAATGAATCTTGAGGTGTTGAGAGGGCAAACAGCGTCCAGCAAATAACGCCGGTAAGAATAGCAGATGCAGTCTTATTTATTTTTAAAGGATGTTCCAGCGCAATGCAGGTATAGCCCAGTACAAAGACTACAATTATTATTAGTTCCATACTTTAAGAGGATTATCTTAAAGATGGATAATTATTAAACGGAAATGAAAGGAAGGTAAAAATAAAGTATAACTCAATGCACGGACAAGTAGGGGTAGATAACAAGGTAGACAATTGCGCCGGCGAAGTACCCTAACATGGCAAGCAGGGAAATCCGCTTAAGGTACCAAATGAAATCTATTTTTTCCATACCCATCACGGCTACACCGGCAGCTGAACCAATGATCAGAATGCTTCCGCCGGTTCCAGCGCAATAAGCCAGATATTCCCAAATCATGTTGTCGGGAGGGTACGTTTCCATGCTGTACATCCCCATGCTGGCCGCAACCAATGGAACGTTATCAACTATGGCTGATAAAATTCCAATGAGCGTTATGATAATTCGGTTGTCACCCAATGCCCTTTCGAGGAAAGCGGCAAAATGATGTAGGATTTCCATCGATTCTAATGCGCTTACTGCCAGCAGAATACCCAGGAAGAACAGTACACTGGGAACATCTATCCGTGCCAATGCACCGGCAGCAGTATAAGGTCTCTTTTCGGCTTCATCCATGTCAGGATTTATTAGTTCCGATGCTACCCAGAGTACGCCCAGCGCCAGCAACATGCCAAGGTATGGAGGCAAGTGGGTAACAGTCTTAAACACGGGCACAGAAATCAACCCTGCCACTCCGAGGAAAAACATGAACTTAGAGCCTTTTATGTCTTTGTGATGGCCACCATGGCCGGGGGTTGCTGCATGCTTACTATGATCATGGCTACCGGCATGACCCAATTCACCCTTGAGTGTAAACTGCAGGTAGATCAATGGAATAATCATGCACACAATGCTAGGCAAGAGTAAGGTCTTAACAATGTTGGGTGCTGTAATCTGTCCTCCGATCCACAGCATCGTGGTTGTAACGTCACCAATTGGTGACCACGCGCCACCAGCATTTGCGGAAATGACCACCATTCCAGCAAAGAACAGCCGCATGCTTTTGTTGGGTACAAGTTTTCTAATGAGCGACACCATTACGATGGAGGTGGTCAGATTGTCCAAAAGTGCCGATAGGAAAAAGGTTACGGTACAAATTACCCACATCAAGGTTTTTGGATTTTTTGTAGTGATGCGATCCGTAATAATGCGGAACCCCTGGTATGCATCTATCAATTCAACAATCGTCATGGCCCCCATGAGGAAGAACAAGATGGCTGAAATCTGACTTAGGTGTTCTCCCAATTGTTCAGAGATGTGATCTATTGAGTCATGCGCGACAACGGCATATATAGTCCAACAAATAACACCCGTTAAGATGGCGGACGCAGATTTGTTTATTTTAATGGGATGCTCAAGGGCAATCAGCAGATAGCCGATGGTAAAAATCAGGACGACGAATATTTCCATAACGCATGCATTGAACTGAAATATGTATATTTTTTACTATTCGGGAAAGACAAAACAATATTATTTAAACCCCGAATTAAAATAAAACTATCCTGGGGACACTGAGGTCCGGCAATATCAGCCAAACCTACAGGATGAAAAAATCATCGCAAGCCGAAAAGTCCTTCATTCAGCGCGTTTAATGCTTTCTCTTTGTGCTTTTTGTCGATTAGCAAAGATACATTGTTAGTGCTGCCACCGCAGGAAACCATTCGTACCGGAATTTCGGAAAGTGAATCAAACACTTGTTTCAGAACGCCCTTTTGTTCAGTGATTTTTTGCCCGACAATACAAATGATGGTCTGATCGTTATCAACTTCAATGGTTCCGAATTTCTTCAACTCCGTCTCAATTGAGGCGAGTTGGGTATTGTTGTCAATCGTAAGCGACACGGCAACTTCCGATGTGGTGATCATGTCAATGGAGGTCTTATGGTTTTCAAAAATTTCAAAAACCCTGCGCAAAAAACCATAAGCCATAAGCATGCGAGAGGACCTTATTTTGATTGCAGTAATACCATCTTTGGCAGCGATCGCCTTAAATGAACCTTCTTTTCCCTTGCTGGTAATGATCGTACCGGGGGCCTTTTCGTCCATCGTATTCTTCAAACGTACCGGGACATTGTATTTTTGTGCTGGTACGATGGTGGAAGGATGCAAAATTTTTGCGCCAAAGTAGGCTAGCTCAGAGGCCTCATCGAAAGTAAGCTCCGAAATAGGAATTGTCTTTTTGACGATGCGTGGATCGTTATTGTGCATGCCATCAATATCGGTCCAGATTTGAATTTCCTCAGCACGAATGGCGGCGCCCACCAGCGAAGCGGTATAGTCGCTTCCACCGCGTTTCAGGTTGTCAATTTCGTTTCGGTTATTACGACATATGTAACCTTGTGTGATGATGATATCAATATTGTTGAGCGAACTAAGCAGTGGTTTCAGGCGCTCAGCAATTTTTTCCAGTTCAGGCTCATCATTTTCGTCGATGGACATAAAGTACAACGCAGGCAAAAGGCGCGCACTTATCTTACGTTCCTGTAAATGCTGATAGAATAACTCTGTTGAGATAAGCTCTCCTTGCGCCAGTAATTCGCGGTAGCTTTTACCATCAAACTGTCCTGCAGCCAACAACCTTATAAAAATAAAAAATCGGCTGACGAGTTCCTGCCCGATTGCCTGGAAGGAATCGCCCGTATACAATTCTTTTATGAATGCCTGATAGTGCTTTTCAAGCCTTGCAATTTCTTCTTCAGCTTTCGCATGCTGACCAGCTATCAAATGATCACCAATCGCCACCAGGCTATTTGTAGTGCCGGATAGCGCTGAAAGTACTACGATCTTTTTCCCCGGTGTATTTAGAACAAGATCTGCAATCTTTTTCATTCGCTCCGGTTTTCCCACTGATGTTCCTCCAAATTTTAATACGATCATTTTGTCCTGGTTTATAAGTGCGCAAATATAGGGATGATGGAAAATAATTAATACAGGCCTTTCACCTTTTCTGTGGAGGCCGGATCGTGCGTAAACTGAATCATTTTAGGCGCCGATCGACTGGCAGCGGGGTGACAGACGCATCACGAACCGTCCTGGTGTGCTGGCAGTCACGATAACCGGTTGAAAGTTTTTCGCCGATAACCTCAGGGTCATTTTATGAATTCGAGCAT
>JAOUDZ010000091.1 GCA_029858965.1 Cyclobacteriaceae bacterium | reverse complement strand
AAGTGGACAGCAGGAACCTATATGTTTCACCAGGATAATCCGGTAAAGCAGGCTACCCGGTTTGGCGAGGATGCAGGCTTCTATGGAATTCCGGACAAAAATTTCTCGACAATCAATACGACAAAAGGCAAGAGCACTGGTATAGCTTTCTTTGGTCAGGCCACCTACACGGTTGCTGACAAGCTGGATCTCACCGCAGGCTTACGGTATGATTACGAAAAAAAGAAGCAGAGCGTTCTGGGTGAGTACCAGCATGATCCCGATCCTGATCCCATCTTTGAAACCAGACCGGATACTTCTGCGACAGTAACGTTCAACGCATTTTCGCCTAAAGTAACGGTTGGCTATCGGCTGGCTGAACAAAATACGGTTTATGCTTCCTATAGTCGTGGGTTTCGGGCTGGCGGGTTGACGCCCTTATCTTCCGATCCGTCGCAACCCCCCTTGTATGCATTCAAGCCAGAATACAGCAGCAATATTGAAATTGGAAGCAAGAATGTCTTCTTCGATAACCGTTTACAGATAAACCTGTCGTTGTTTTATGTGAATGTAAGTGATGCCCAGGTACCTACCCTGGTGTTGCCTGATGCCATTACCATAACAAAAAATGCCGGGGCCTTAACCAGTAAAGGCGTGGACTTGCACATTTCAGCAACACCGGTCAAAGATCTGCAGATAGAATATAATCTTGGATGGAACGATGCGTCCTACACTACGTTAAATGTGCCGCAGGATGGGGAAGAAGTAGATCTGAAAGGGGCCCATCAAATTTTCACACCTGCCTTTACTTCGATGACAGCCATACAATACGGACTTGGAATCGGAAAAGTGAAGCTTGTGGCACGAGGCGAATGGATGCTCCTGGGAACACAATATTTTGATCTGGCCAATACAATTAAACAATCTTCCTATGGCGTTATTAACATGCGTGCTGGCGTGGTCGTTGAGAAATTTGAAGTCATGTTTTGGGGAAGAAACCTGGGTGATGAAAGATATATCGCATATGCCTATGATTTTGGTGCCACACACCTGGGTGCCCCGCGGAATTATGGTGTGACACTGAGAAAATCTTTTTGATTCCTGATGCGAAGCGGGGGGAATCACTTTCCGCATGATGTAATAATGAAGCGAAGTTTGGTGGAAAATAAAGGGTAGGAGGAGTGGTGAAGTTACTTCTGCATCATGTTAGCGTATTTAAGGTAAGATCGCTTCAACATTCACGAATTATTAGGAACCATGTCAATGAAAATACCCAATCTCTGGATCATAGATGACGATCCGATGTCATCTTTCTACATCAAGCGCCTGGCACAGCTTGGAGAATTGGCAAATATCATCACGATCTATAACGCGGCGCAAGGTGCCATTGATTATCTGCTGCACCACCGCAAGTCGGCGGAGCACCTGCCGGATATTATTTTACTTGATATATACATGCCCGAGGTAGATGGCTGGGAATTTCTGAATGAGCTGAAGAAGATTGAAGATCAATTGTCCAAAAAGGCCGCAATTTATATTATCAGTTCATCCAGTCACCCCAAGGATGTAAGCCGGGCAGAGACCTTTCCCGAGGTACGTTCTTATTTTAAAAAACCGGTGACGTTGGATGTATTAAAAGAAATGGTTTCTTCATTTCTGAAAAACGGATAACGATATACCAAAAATGTAATGCGGGAGAAGTCATTGGAGTTTAATGTCCATAATAATTTATGGGCGGAGAAGTAAACTACGGTATTAGCTTCTTAAAACCTTCTCCACGAATAACCCGGCCAGGCTTTGAACCTGTGTGCTCTCCATTGCTTAGCACCTGAACGCCATTCACGAAAACATGAACCATCCCTCGTGCGTACTGCCTGGGTTCTTCAAAGGTTGCCACATCGGCAATGGTAGCAGCGTTGAAGATCGCAAGGTCTGCATAGCAGCCAACCGCAATTTTGCCGCGTTTCTTAATCTTTAGATTTGACGCAGGCAAATATGTAAATCTCCGTATTGCCTCTGCTAACGTAAATAACTTTTCTTCGCGTACGTATTTTCCCAGTACGCGGGAAAATGTTCCGTATGCACGCGGATGGGTGCCCCAGTTCGCAAAAATCGGATCATCCGACATGGAAGCCCCGTCCGAGCCAAAACTCACATAGGGCTGTTGGATTATCTTACGAATGCTATTTTCGGATTGCTGATAATACACAGCAGCAATTGGTGATTTGTCAATCAATAGCAGATCGATTACCGTTTCGTCGGGATCCCTGCCACGCATGGCGGCTACCTCATCCAACCGCTTTCCACGATAATGCAGATTGAGAGAATCCAGCCGAAATCCAAGAATCATGACATCGTGCGGATCGGAATTCTTATACGGTATGCCCATACGCATTTCATGCAATACTTTCTTTCTGATATTCGGATCGCTTAATCGCTTACGCATCGCAACCGCTCCCCCCTCTTGTACCCAGTTTGGCAAACGTGCTGTCAACCCGGTGGCGCTCGCCACATAGGGATAGTTGTTGGCCGTAATATGGAGACCTGATCGACGGGCACTGTCAATTTTTTCAAGCACAACATCAATTTTATCCCAGTTGCGCGCAAGATTAATTTTTAGATGATAAATCTCCGTCGGAATATTAGCTTCAAACGCGATACGAACAGTTTCTTTCAGGGCCCTTAAAATAAAATCGCCTTCGCTGCGCATGTGGGTGGTATAGATGCCTCCATATTGGGCAGCAACTTTTGCAAGTTCAACCAGTTCCTCCGTCGATGCATAATCTGCCGGGGGGTAAATGAGTGAGGAGCTCAGGCCCATAGCACCCTCCTCCATCGCTTGTCTCACCAGGGCTTTCATCCGGTCCAGCTCTTCGGGAGAAGGCGGTCGCTTTGCGTAGCCCATCTCATGAATACGGATTGAGGTGGCCCCGACAAAGGAAGCAACGTTTGGACTTGTGCCTTTTTTCATCAGGTAATCAAAATAACCACCCAAACTTGTCCAAAGGCTGTCCACCGGAGTGGCTGTAGGTTTTCTGATTACCGGCCCTGGGCTCCATCCCTCGCCAAATACTTCCAACGTAACGCCCTGCTTGATGTCGCTCATGGATCGGCCATCCATGATTAAACTCCGATCGGCCCAGCTTAACATATTGATGAATCCCGGCGAAATCGCCAAATCAAAAGCATCGATTTCTTTCTTCCCAACGGCATCACTTAGGTCACCGATGGCTGCAATAGTGTCAGCACGAATGGCGATGTCACCCTTAAATGGTGAACCGCCGGTTCCATCATAGATGGTTCCCCGTCGAAGAACGACATCAAATTCCTGTTTTGGTTTTTGTGTACAGGCAAAGATGATATTCAAGCCAACACTCAGCAGGACAAAATAGCGCATGGCAGATTATATGAGTACCAGTTTAGGAAGCTTTGATGAGAAAAAAAAGGCTATGTAAGTTTTGTAGCTGTAATTGTCATCTACTACAAGGGACCTGAAACAAAAGCAAGACGTTTTGAATCAGCATATTCTGAATAGCCTGAGGAAAACCGGGAAGGATATGGTTTTGAGTTGCTTTGTTTTCCAATGCTTTCCAATGTTGGCCATTAGTGCAAGCACAGGGTTTAGCCCGTTGGTGCTTATATATTTTTGTGTGGCGGACCAACTGGAGAGGTAGCCTGAAAGCTGGTCAACGGTCCACCCGACTTGTATTGCAAAGGCAGGAGATTGAATTTCCTCAAATGGAAATTCGATAGTGCGGTATTCTTCCTCCACCAACTTTCGGGCTTCATCCCAATACGGTCCAATCGTATTGTTGTAAAAGTCTGTAATTATCCTGTCGATTGCAGGTTCAATGCGCATCAGTGCATATCCCCAGACAGCCAGTAATCCATCGGGTTTGCTTACCCGCTTGACTTCTTCAAAGAACCGGTTTCGGTCGAACCAATGCAAGGCTTGTCCTACGGTGGTCAGGTCAAATTGATTATCCTGAAATGGTGTTTGTTCTGCCGGGGACAGGGTATAAAATATATTGTGCTTTGGTTTTGCCAGTTTGAGCTGTTGCTGACTGATGTCGGTAGCGAAAACTTTCTCGAAGTGGTCGGCCAGGCTGGTGGCAACCTGACCATTGCCGGTGGCGCAATCCCATGCTTCTTTTTTTTCGTGCAGGTGCTGAAATATAAATTCATAAAGATCCATGGGATAGGTGGGTCTAAAGGCCGCATACAAACCGGATTGGGCTGAAAAAAGGTCCTTGTGATCATGTCGTTTCATTGAGTTGTGATTTTGGCAGATTCCCTTTCCAACTTATTTACGAATACTGGAGTCAAATAGCTGACGCCCTGCAAGAATTAGCCATTTTACGTTGCGTGGGCTTGTGAAAAATGCAAATATTGAGGGCGCCGGTTGTTTCCGTTTTATTAAAAGGAGGCTTTTTTCTACAAACAAGGTCAGGCGCGCAGGCGTGTGGCCTTTTTTGTTCCGGGCTTTTATATGCGGAATCGCTACTTCAATTGCGATTGCATCCATTGCAACATATTTTCCCACATCACAGGTGTATATACGTGGGCAGTATTCGGATAAATGATATTCTTAAATTCAGCCTCCGCTCCGTGCAAGGCATAGATACGTTTCAAAACTTCTTCAATTTTAAGAATACCATTAACGGGTGAGCCTGGATCTTCATCACCGGTCATAAACAGCACAGGGCGCGGGGCGATGAGACTGATTATCCCTTCTGAGTCGAAATATTTTAATACCCCGGGCATAAAATAATAAATGCCATGGTACTTCAGTTTCTGTTCCGCAATCAGGTCCTGATAGCGGGTAAGACAACCTACGGCTACGCCCGTTTTGATGCGTTCATCCAATGCCATCATCCACCAGGTACGGGTGGCGCCCATGCTAATTCCGGTTGCTGCAACGTTGGTAACATCAATTTCCGGCCGCGAAAATAGATATTCCAAGGCCATCAAATCATCGCGAACCATCATGCCCCAAAGGGATCGGCCGAACCATAATTCATATTTTGAGGTGCTTAATTCTTCTGCGCTTCCGGTTTCTTCAGGTCCACCGGGGCCCTTGCCGCTTCTTTCACCAAAGCAATAGGTGTCAATCGCGATTACGGCATAGCCCAGACGTGTCAGTGCTTCCGCCGGGATTTGGGGCGTATGGTGCGTGGTAAAGATTTCATTTTTCCCCAGATCATAATTTCCGCCATGCCAGTGACAATAATAGATTGCAGGATGCTTCGATTTGCCATTTTTTGGAATCAGGAAATATCCGGGCACAACAGCGCCAGCTTCGTTATCAAATTGGAATTTTTCGAGTACGTAGGAACCCTTGTCTTCCCTGGAGAGGATCTGTACTGCAGGTACTTTTGGGCGTGGAGGTAAGTCGCCCATAGCGGACCACAACGTTTCGCGGATTGTTTTCCGTTGAGCTTTCCATTCGGCCACTGTAGCCGGTATGGTTAATTCAGGGACACGTAAATTCACTTGCTGTGCAAAAGTTAGTACAGGAAATAAGAATGCCGCTAAGTAGAGTATCTTGCTCATCGCTGCGAAGACAAAGTTCAGGCAATTATATAAACAGTATCGCTATTTCTTTATGATCAATCCCAATTCCTTTAACTGCTCATCAGAAATTGCAGATGGCGTGTCGATCATCACATCGCGTCCGGCATTATTTTTTGGAAAGGCAATAAAATCGCGAATAGACTCTGCTCCACCAAATAACGAACATAATCGATCAAAGCCGAAGGCAATGCCACCATGCGGTGGTGCGCCAAACTCAAAGGCCTCCATTAAAAACCCAAATTGTTTTTTTGCCTCTTCCTGTGTGAATCCTAAATGATTGAACATCATTTGCTGTGTAGCCCTGTCGTGAATACGAATAGAGCCGCCACCGACTTCCGTTCCGTTGATTACCATGTCATACGCGTTCGCACGGACCTTTCCGGGATCAGTATCCAGTAATTTTATATCTTCTGGCTTAGGGGATGTAAAGGGGTGATGCATGGCATGGTAACGCTTAGTGTCCTCGCTCCACTCCAGCAGCGGAAAATCAACCACCCAAAGCGCGGCAAATTTTTGTTTATCGCGAAAGCCAAGCTTTTCACCCATAAACAACCGCAGTTCACTTAGCTGTTTACGCGTTGTAGCGGCTTCTCCGGCCATTAGAAAAATTAAATCGCCTGGATTTGCGCTGAATTTTTCTATCCACACTTTCAATTCATCTGCAGAATAGAATTTATCAACGGACGATTTTATTGATCCATCCGCGCGGTATTGAATATAGACCAGACCCTTCGCGCCGACTTGCGGACGCTTGACGAATTCTGTAAGCTCATCAATTTGTTTGCGGGAATATTCAGCGCATCCAATAGCATTGATGCCGACGACAAGTTCAGCATTTTCAAATACGGGAAAGTTTTTCCCCTTTGTTAGTGGTGTAATCTCCACAAACTTCATATCAAAACGCGTGTCGGGTTTATCAGAACCATACTGTTGCATGGCATCATCATAGTTCATGCGCTGTACAGTTGGGAGATCAATACTTTTCACATTTTTGAAGAGATGACGGATCAAGCCTTCAAAGGTATTCAGGATATCTTCCTGGGTTATGAATGCCATCTCGCAGTCAATTTGCGTGAACTCAGGCTGGCGGTCGGCACGGAGATCCTCATCACGGAAGCACTTAACGATCTGATAGTACCGGTCAAATCCGGAAACCATCAACAGTTGCTTGAACGTTTGCGGGGATTGGGGTAATGCATAGAATTCGCCGTGATGCACACGCGAAGGCACCACAAAGTCGCGTGCACCCTCGGGTGTGGATTTGATTAGTACCGGCGTTTCTACTTCGATGAAATGCTGATCGTCGAGGAAAGTTCTGGTCTGCTGTGCCATTTTATGGCGTAGTTGCAGGCTCTGCCGTACAGGGTTTCGTCGAAGATCCAGGTACCTGTACTTCATGCGCAATTCGTCGCCTCCATCCGTATCATCTTCAATGGTGAAAGGTGGAAGCTTGGATGCGTTCAGGACTTCGAGTTTCATGACCCTGACCTCGACCTCCCCTGTAGGAATTTTATCATTCTTGGACAAGCGTTCTACAACTGTGCCTTCGATCTGTATGACGTATTCCCTGCCCACGTTTCGGGCAGCTTCTAGTAGCACTGGTGCTATTTTGCCTTCTTCAAAAATAAGTTGCGTAATACCGTAACGGTCACGCATATCGATCCAAAGCACACTACCTTTGTCGCGCAGGCGCTGCACCCATCCGGCAAGGGTGACGTTTTTGTTTGCGTCCGCCAAACGCAATTCGCCGCAAGTATGAGTCCGTAACATCCGAGTTTTAATTAATTTAGGCGCGAATTTAAGAATACTTTATCGCTGAGCCTTATATGCTAAGAATTAATAGTCCAATGCCGAAATCCTTTTTTTTGGTTGTCCTGGTATGCTTTGCCGCCGATCGGCCCAAGTTGGTGAAGATCAAAGTAAATGATACAATTACCGTCTATGCGCCAAAGGATTGGCGGCCTATGGATGAACTGGATATTGTTCAGCGGTATCCTTCTGTACGTGCCCCGATCGCCGCTTTCACAAATTTGGACCGGGTGGCGGATTTTAGCATTAATATCTCGGCGACACAGTGGCCAGACGACGATGTGGCTTTGGCACAAAAGTTTTTTAAGGCTGGAATTATGAATGTATTCGATCGGGTGGAGATGATCAATGAAGGCATTCAAGAGGTCAGTGGTAAACAGTTCATATTCTTTGAGTTTGACTCTCGGGTGAACGGAAATCGGCAAAAAGAGGGCTACCTCGACCCTGTGCTCAGATATACCTACATTCAATACCTTATAGAACCCGGGAGGGCATTGGTTTTTTCATTCAGTTGTCCTCAAAGACAAAAGGAGGAGTACCAGGAGATGGCCAGGGAGATGATGAGACGCATAAAAGTCAAATAGGGCTTAAAATACCATTTTCGAACAGTCTGGATTCATTCGTTTTTGGATTTAATTTGGATAACACCATTTCGATCAGCGGAATCAAAAAGTAAAAACTTGAAGCGTTTTCATTTTCAGTTTGCACTTCTAGCTTTGTGCCAAATGGAAAGCTATACAGACGAGTATTTTATGCGAGAAGCGCTGAAAGAAGCGAACAAAGCGCTTGCGATCAGTGAGGTACCCGTAGGGGCGGTGGTGGTATGCAAGAACAGGATTATTGCCAGGGGTCATAATCAAACGGAAAAGCTAACAGACGCAACTGCCCATGCTGAAATGCTTACCATCACAGCTGCCGCAAATTACCTGGGGTCAAAATACTTAGATGAATGTGCATTGTATGTTACCCTTGAGCCATGCGCAATGTGTGCCGGAGCACTGCATTGGACACAATTGCAGAAGTTAGTGTTCGGGGCTTCGGATTTGCAACGGGGTTTCAGTTTGGTGAGTAGCCCTCTGCTTCACCCCAAAACGGAAGTTGTACAAGGCATTAAGGCGAACGAATGTAAACAACTGATCGATGCTTTTTTTAGGGGCATCAGAGAATAGGAATTCTACTATAAGGGACAAAAAGTGTATACAGACCAGCAAAACGATAATCGAAATGGAAGTTAAGGGAAAAGTGTTACAACTGCTGCCGCTACAAACGGGGATGGGGAAAAAAGGACCCTGGAAAAAGCAGGAATTCATACTGGAGACACAAAGCCAGTATCCAAAAAAGATTTGCTTATCCATTTGGGGTGATAAGGTTGATCAATTCAATCTCGCTGAAGGCGATATGGTAAATGTTTCGGTCGATTTGGAGAGCCGGGAATACAATGGCAGATGGTATACGGAAGCGCGCGCCTGGAAGGTTGACAGGGAAAGCACCGCTGATACGGCTCCCCCGTCAGATCAGGAGCCATTTTCCAATGAGGGTGATTCGGCAGACGATTTGCCGTTCTGAAATGATTAATTGGGCGGCCAGCATCACTTTACCGGTGAAATTCCATACGCAAACATTCCCATGTAAGCGCTGCGTGGCAAGGTTATGCTTTGAGAATGATGTTGCGAAAACTGCCTAATCATAACGCGAATGAAATTTTCTCGCAGTAGTTATGGTTGTATATTTGATATCGCTTAAAATAAAGTTCTAACCTTAAAAAATAATAATCATTATGGCATTTACACTCCCCGAACTTCCCTATGCATTCAACGCGCTGGAACCGCATATTGATGGACGTACCATGGAAATTCACCATGGCAAACATCATAACGCCTATGTAACTAACCTTAACAATGCAGTTGCAGGAAAACCAGAAGAAAGCATGAGCATTGAAGAAATATGCAAACATATCTCAAAGTACCCTGTCGCAGTGCGTAACAACGGTGGAGGCCATTACAACCACAGCTTATTCTGGACAATCCTGGGCCCGAATGCAGGTGGTAAGCCTACTGGTGCTGTGGCGGATGCGATAAACGCTGCCTTTGGAAGTTTTGATGAATTCAAGACCAGGTTTTCTACCGCCGGTGCAACCCGCTTTGGTTCTGGTTGGGCCTGGCTAACTGTAGATGGAAGCGGGAAACTTGAGATCTCATCAACACCAAATCAGGATAACCCGCTCATGGATATTGCTGAAGTCAAAGGCACCCCTATTTTAGGACTTGATGTGTGGGAACACGCCTACTACCTTAACTACCAAAACCGCAGGCCGGACTATATCGCAGCGTTCTGGAATGTTGTGAACTGGAATGAAGTGGCGAAGCGGTTCGCGGCTTCAAAATAGAATATACTTTTCTCAGGCATATGCCTTTCCGGTTTATGTTTTCAAAAAAGAAGGCCTTCACAGGAGGCCTTCTTTTTATGTGTAATAAGCATTGTTAGTGTACATGTGCTTATGATGAAGTGCGCATATGGGATCATATTTTATCTTCGGATGATGTACATCAAGCCCATCCGAATACCAAACTCACCTTTAAAATAGAAGTCACCGATTGCTTCAAAATGCCAGGTTGCTGTAATCGGTTTGTTCCAGCCAGCTCCGATGGAGACATCATTTTCCCCGACCAGGCCGCGAATTCGTGTAAAAAAATTTTCAATCGGATACCAGCGGCCACCAAAGGCAAAACTGACGCCATCGTTCACCCAGAATTCCAATCCCGCGGAAGCGGTAAATTGCCTGGTAAGGAAATAGTTTCCTTCGAATCCGATTTGCGCTTTTTGTACAAATCCTTCATTGTCCGTTTTAACGAGGTCGAATCCCCCGCCTACCATGAAGTCCCTGGCAACCTGACCAAAAACATACGGCGCCAACAATGAAAGTGAGAGTGTGAATAAAAGTGTCCTTCCCATCTTGAAAATTAGTGCGTCAAAGATAGAAGTTACGGCGTATGGTACTTAATAGCAGGCGCTACAGTCGCTGTGCGCCAGACTAGTGGATGATTTCCCGGATGGACGTCTGCATCTGAAACCCTACCTGAAAACAGTCGAAGAAATACTGGAGGCATCAGCAAAATAAACCTATGCAAGGTAATCTATCTTCCGCCAAACAATTAATCGTTTCTTTCCCGGCGCTCTCCACTCCAGCGCTTTTGTGAATGCCGGAAGGAATTATTTCCTCCTGTTCTTCTGGATTGGCTTTGCGGCTGCCGTTGTTGTTGCTGCGGCCTGGGCATGCCCACGTGTGTCATATGGTAAGGATGATCCGCCACCGTGGGAATGGTTTTTCTGATCAGTTTATGGATATCGCTCAAGTATGCCTTCTCTTCCGCGTCGCAAAAGGAAAGCGATATACCACTCGCCCCTGCACGACCTGTTCGGCCAATGCGGTGAATGTATGTTTCCGGGATATTGGGTAATTCATAATTAATAACGTGCGAAAGATCTTCTACGTCAATACCGCGTGCTGCGATATCTGTTGCTACCAGTACACGGGTCTTCTGCGCTTTGAAATTGCTCAACGCGCGTTGTCTGGCGCCTTGCGATTTGTTGCCGTGTATCGCTTCAGCGCGAATACCTGCCTGTGTCAGGTCTTTTACCACACGGTCGGCACCATGCTTTGTGCGGGCAAATACCAATGCCGTAGCAATGGAATCGTCCTGGAGCAGGTGTAAAAGTAGTTTCTTCTTGTCCTTCTTTTCGACAAAGTAAACAGACTGTTGAACGGTATTCGCTGTCGATGAAGGGGGCGTAACTTCTACGCGAACAGGATTCGTAAGAATCGTATCCGCGAGTTTGGAGATTTCCGCAGGCATCGTAGCGGAAAAGAAAATTGTCTGACGCTTAGCCGGAACGCGTGCTATTATTTTCTTTACATCATGGATAAAACCCATGTCCAGCATCCTGTCTGCTTCATCCAAAACCAGCATCTTTAGGTTTTGTAGTTTAACAAAGCGTTGATCCATCAGATCGAGTAGTCGTCCCGGTGTAGCCACGAGTATATCTACGCCCGCCCGCAGTTTGTCTGTCTGAGAACGCTGTGGGACACCACCAAAAATGACAGCATGACGGAGCCGCAAATGTTTTCCATAGGCCCGGAAGCTTTCGTCTATTTGTATCGCAAGTTCACGTGTTGGTGTGAGGATCAGCGCTTTGATACCGTCTGGTCCTTTTACAAAAAGCTCATCCTGATGCAATAATTGTAGAATAGGTATTGCAAAGGCTGCTGTTTTACCTGTGCCCGTTTGGGCACAGCCAAGTAAATCCTTTCGCTGCAATAACACGGGTATGGATTGTTCCTGAATAGGGGTGGGTGTGGTATAACCTTCTGATGCTAATGCCCGCATAACGGGTTCAATGAGATTTAATTTTTCGAATGACATGTTTTAGATTTAGTTGTACAAGAGGCTTGTGACCTGTTTATGGGACGCCTCTTGATTATCTTTGCACAGAAAGTGCGTTTTTAGAGAAATTTGGAGGAGTAACGCGCAAAGGTACACAAAAAGTTGCTATGTAGCACTATGGGCAGCAGCGCGGCTACCCCATTACAATTAGCCTTCGTGTTAAGCCTACAACCAACGCATCTTCCACTGTCTTCCGGTGCTTATAGCTACACGCTATGCATACTGGTATTTGCTATTGTAGGATAATTCATTAGTTGTTGTTCTTTCCTAGCACTGGAGACTATCACGGTGGCGCTGTATTCGCGGTCTTTTCTATTTCTTGATGATTTTCACAACTTTTAGAGCACCATTGTTGCCCAGAATTTGAACGAAGTACACGCCAGTCTGAAAACCTAATGTGCTTATGCTGTGGGGCTGTAACATTTGAGCGGAATAAGAACCTATATATACTGATTGGCCTTGCGCATTTATTACAGTCACATGGATTTCATTCGCGGCTTTGTTATCAATGTTCACATGCAGCTCAGCTTCTGCAGGAACTGGAAACACGGATACAAAAATTTTCTCATCTTGATTTTTTGCGTTCTGCTCCTCACGCGTATTGGCGAGCTCCACAGCGACCGGAATGTCTTTGGCGTGGATCCTAAGATCGTCAATATAGTATACCACTGATTCCCCACGACTCCAATATTCACTTCCAGCTAATTGGATGGAGATTTCAAAATAATTCACGTCCTCAAGAATATTTTCATACAGTTGTTGTTTCGCGAGCTCCCGATCGGAAGGACTTAAAGCAGGATCAATGTAACCTATAAGATTTCGCTCCCAGGAGTCATTGCCTGAAAGCGGTATACGGAACGTGTACCATCCATCACTGTCTCTTAGTGCGTCATCTTTAAAAAAATCGCAATAAAGACCATCATGCGTTGGTATGAATTCAATCCTGTTGTTTCCATTTTTGCAAAGCCTGACAATTGGGTTTGTACCTTCTATTAGCTGTTGCGAAGTAAACTTTACCGAAAAAAAGATCGAATCAATGTTAGAAAATTGCCAATGGGCATTCTTAAATCTGGGATAGATAAGGTCATTGCGACCATTGACCGAAAAAGATTCTACGTCTACATCTACCCGCATTGAATACTGTCCGTTCCTTACATATTCAGGGTTTTGTGATTTACTAACGGTTGACAGATCAGCCCTTTGCCCGAAGTCTGTGTTGGTATGCCAAAACATCCAGTTGAGTTCGATGCCACTTTCTTCCGTTCCATACTCGTCATTAGTTGTGCTGTATGCCATAGGGACAACAGGAAATCCATCAACAGCAAACGTTATCGCGTTACCATCAAATCGATTGCAATCATATACATAGGGCCACCAGTTGTTTAACTTGCCATCACTAACGCCTGGGTTATTCGGTATGTGATTGAACCACCATTGATGAAAAGATGCCGTCCCAAATCCAAAAGAATGCGTTGAATCATTTTCCTGATAATTATTGAAAGCCGCAAAATCATAGCCATTAATTTTTCTCGGTGTACCGGAAAACTGTGGATAACTGAGCCAATCGTCGGCATAACAATCAACATACCGCTGCCAGGCTTCAATATCATAGTAAGTATAATCGGAAATTGCTGAATTTCTTATCGAACCGGGAAGAAAATGGCTTGAACCACAATTAGCATTTCCCTTTGAAGCGTAGGCCCCTCCACCCGTCCACTCATCTGTTAACCTGAATTGTTCGAACAGGTTAAGCTTTTCCGGGTAAACGGAATAATCGCTTCGGTCTTTTGTATATACAAGGTATTCCTTGTCTCTTGGCCAGTTCGCAGGGCTTGCTTCTGTGGCCGATGTCATGGTTCCTTCTACGTGGTGAGCCGCTGCATCAAAAGCCCTGGCGTCGGGCGAATTGCTATGGATAAAGAATGACCGGGAGCATTTGACTTTTTCGGATATCCACGTTTCATTGCCAAGACTTCTGTTCCCCATCAATTTATTTTCGCCAAAGTCATGCCCCGGTGGAGCGCCCAGCACCCAAACTAAATCAATGTCATATCTTTCGATTAAATCGATCATGTTGTTGTTACTCAACTCAGGATAAGTAGCGGATGCCAGCAGCACATAATCTACGGCAGTGGAATTTTGTTCCAGAGGAGGGGGAGATTCTATAATGACAAAATCATTATTGTAAATGTCCAGGTTTACAGAATTATGGGATGCATACCTTAAGAAGTCTATGCGATAGTTAAGAAATGTTTTCCCATGATCAAGTTCCGATTGCGGTATTGCACCATTTGGATTGAAAACGATGGCCAATACTTTGTAATGCGTTTTAATTGTGCTGTGTGAAGTGGTTGTGACATCAATCGAATTGGATTGACAAATAACATTACCATTTAATCCCAAAACTTCAACCAAATACGAATATGCAGTATTGGGATTTAGCCCAAAGTCAGTGAAATATCCATACCTGCCTATGGTACTACCCGCAGCTACCCCATTTCTTTGTACGCGGTATTCAGCGAAAGCCTCGGTGCCTGAAAAAGGAGTCCAATGTAGTAGCACTGATGTTGCATCAGGCTGGCCTGCAAAATTGCTTATGCAGGCAAACGTAGTTGTACGCAACGAATTGAGTAAAATACCAGCGGTCAGGATAAAATACCATTTCATATTGAATTTGGTTATTTGGTTATCCTTCTGGGAGATGAATTACCAGCAAATAAGGGCTACGTGGGTGCCAGATTCAATGAGAAGTGTCATGGTTTTTCCAATAGTTTGTCACCAGGGTGGGGGCTGATTCGTTGCAGGGATCATGTCTATTCGCATTGACAACAACTCACTGGAAACATGCGTAACCACCATATTGTACCTGCAGTTAATAACGCTACCAAAGTCACACGAAGATGTGTTGGGCTAATACTCCAAAAATGATGATTGCGTTTTATTCAATTGTTCTATTAAGCCTATGCGGCAAGAGCTTAGTTGATCATACAGATCTTGAGAAACCAACCTTTTTCAATCCAATTGTCCTCCAGTCAAATCAAGCGTGGATGATACACTGTTGAAAATTGCCATGCTCGCCGCCCCAACCAAAAAGGCGGCCCGTAATCGAAACTTCATTTTTACCATCAATAAAAGGATCTGTGCATATTGCATAATTGGTTTCCCTGCAAAACGATTATTTCGTGTAATTTAATAGCTTCACAAACCAGTAATCTACCTCTATCATGAAATTACTTCTTTTATTGCTTTGTATGCTGACGATAAGCGCAGGATACGCCCAGGAAAAGCCCATAGGTGTTTTTCAAGATCATTTGGATGTCGGAAATCCTAAGATAGCCGGATCGACGTTGTACGACGAGGCAACACAAACCTACACCATTAAAGGCGCTGGTTATAATATTTGGTTTGGGCGTGACGAGTTTCAGTTTGCCTACAGGAAATTGAAAGGTGATTTTATCATTACGGCGGATTTCGGATTTGTAGGAACTGGGGGTGATCCCCACCGGAAGATCGGATGGATGGTTCGCGAATCAAAGGATGATAATGCGGCACATGTAAGCGCTGTTGCGCACGGTGACGGTCTAACCGTATTGCAATGGAGAAGACTTAAAGGGGCACTGATGAGAGATCCTCAGGATGAAATCTTCTCACCGAAGAAAAATTATCAAACCATTCAATTGGAGCGCTCCGGAAAAGAAATAATCATGCGGGCAGCTCATCCCGGAGAACCGTTTCATCATATCGGCTCGGTAATTATGAATGATATGCCCGAAGAAGTTTTAGCCGGATTATTCATTGGTTCGCACAACGAGGGGGTTGTAGAAGAAGCGCATGTATGGAATGTGCGCATTGATCAACCTGTTGCTGATGGGTATAACCCAGGGCGCGACGGCTACCTGGGTTGCCGCTTGGAAATCCTGAATGTATTCGATGGAAAACGCAAAATTATACATGAAGAATCAGGTCGCTTTGAAGCACCAAACTGGATGCCTGATGGCAAAAAGCTCATCATCAACAAGGACGGCTCATTGTATAAAATTCCTGTCGCAGGCGGGGAGCTTGAAAAAATTAATACAGGCGACGTTACACGGAACAACAATGATCACGGAATTTCCTTTGATGGCAAAACACTGGCGATAAGCAGCAGCAGTGAAGGCTCTGGCGGATCAAGAGTATATGTTGTACCCATAGACGGCGGTACACCAAAGCTGCTTACCGAAAGCGCACCTTCTTACTGGCATGGGTGGGCACCTAATAACAAAGACGTGGTGTTCGTCGGGCAGCGCGATGGCAAGAATTATGATATCTACAGAATTTCCGTAAATGGAGGAAAGGAAATCAAGCTGACGAGCAACAAGGGCACGCATATGGATGGTCCCGAATACTCACCTGATGGCAAGTACATCTATTATAATGGCAGCCAGTCTGGCACAATGCAAATATGGCGGATGAAACCAGACGGTTCCGGCCGGGAGCAACTGACGTTTGATGGGTATAACAATTGGTTCCCGCACATTTCGCCGGATGGCAAGTGGATAGTCTACATTTCTTTTCCGCCGGAAATTCCCGTCGATGCTCATCCTTCGTATAAACGGGTGACGTTGAACCTTATGCCGGTCTCCGGAGGTGCACCCAGGGTAATTGCTTATTTGTATGGCGGGCAGGGCACAATCAATGTTCCTTCCTGGTCACCCGACAGTAAGTCGATTGCCTTTGTGAGTAATTCAGGAAAATAGCAATTCATTCCTGCTTCAGAATCCAAAATGTAAAACAAACTCTTATATTTTGAGTGAAGCTATGGCTAAGTTTATGGTGATGCAATCGTACAGGTGCAACAAAAGTAGCCAGTAGCGTAATGATAGAAATAAGAAATGCTGATGTTGTGAAATCGGGTGTAAGGCTGTTTCAGCATTTCAATTGGCATGTTCAGGCCGGAGAGCATTGGGTGATTACGGGTTCTAATGGAAGCGGGAAGACAACCCTTTTGGAAATCATAGCCGGTGTAACACACCTGGCCAGGGGAGAAATACAGTATGACTTCATAAAAGGAGATTCCTGGGACGAGCGATATGCAGCGCGCAAGAAGAAAATCCTTTACGTTCCGGCGCACGCCTTTCAAACCTTCCTGCATGATCCTGGAATGTATTACCAGCAACGCTATTATGGCATCGGCGATGAAAGGGTGCCGTTAGTGAGTGATATTCTGGGTGGAGGAATGGAGAAACTGGAAAGTCTTAAAATTCCAATAAGCCTCTCTATTGACCAGCTGCTGGCGTTGGAAGTTAACCGGTTGTCTAACGGACAACTTAAGAAGGTCTTATTTATCAAAGGCTTACTGAGCGGAATTCCACACGTCCTGATTATGGATTATCCATTTGAAGGACTGGACCGCGAAAGCCGGCGTGACCTTTGCGATTTTATAGATTTCTTAGCCGCTGCGCACGGTATTCAGATGATGCTCGTGGATCACCACCATGACCTTCCACGTGTGATGAACAGAAAGTTAACGATGGAAAATTTCTCTATCCTGAAGGAGGAAACGCTTTCCGAAAAGAAGGAAAGCATTGAATTCAAGACTGTCGACAAGCAAGAATCCTTTCACAGCAGTGTTCCTGTAATAGAAATCAGGAA
>JAOUDZ010000020.1 GCA_029858965.1 Cyclobacteriaceae bacterium | reverse complement strand
CGGTGCCGACAATTACGCCGGGGTTACGTGGTCGGATATTCCTGCCACGGACGGAAGAAGATTATTTATTGGATGGATGAGCAACTGGCAGTATGCCAATGTTGTGCCTACGGAAAAATGGAGAAGCGCTACCACCTTACCGCGCGAAATTATGCTCGAAAAATCAGATACAAAGTATGCATTAAAATTCAAGCCGGTAGTGGCACTGACCAATATCCAGGGCGCAGCCCAGGCGTTTGAACGGCATGCCGCGCTTGATAGTCCGTTGTCGCTCATAGCATTTGACGTGAAGGAAGGAGAGCAAACTTTTTCGCTTACGATCTCAAATGAAAAACAAGAGAGGGTAGTGCTTTCGCTGGATAACGGAATCATGTCCTTTGATCGTAGAACATCTGGTGTAACAGGCTTCAATGCGGCATTCCCTGCTGTTCATAAAGTTGATATGAGCAATCTGATTGTCGATCATGTGGCCGTTTATGTCGATCTGGCTTCCATTGAAATTTTCATCAACGATGGGGAGCGCGTGCTGACGGAAATTGTTTTTCCGACCGTTCCTTACAAGACGGTTCATTTAGATAAAACCAATCCATCGTTTGCTGTCAGCACCATTTCATCAATTTGGCAATGAAGACTTGATATCGGCTCGCAGGTAAAATGAATAGGAGAAGAGGGAACGGTTACCCACCAATATATTCATACAAGCAAGGCTATTCAGAAAAGATACGGCGGTAAGCGTGAGACGGCAGAATAGATTTTGATTTCACAAGTGCTTAAATTGGCGACGACGGGTATTTATGCCCTGCTGGTATTGTCCATTATTCTCGTATTCATAAGTGCTTTCATAACCTATTAACACGCTCGAGAAAAACAGGTCTACTGGAACCATCATCAGAAGATACCAATCCATTGTTTCATCCACGCTTCTCCTTTCGCTTTTGAAAGATATGGAGACCGGTCAGCGAGGTTATGTGATCACCGGAGACAGCGATTTCCTGGAACCTTTTAATACTGCAAAATGGTATTTGAAGCCGGCTACAGATTCTTTGAGGAACCTGTTAAGCGACAATGAAGATCAGATCAACTTTTATCTGAAAAAATCATTATTTCGGTCAATAATAAATCCAGGGATCTTGAAAACAGCTTAAGCGTTGTAAATACCTATGGTAAGGATAGTGCGGCCAGGCTTTCAAATGCAAAATTGGCAAAGCCCACATGGATACGCTCCGCATTCTGATTGATGATTTGGTGCATTGGGAAAGAACGTTTCTTGCCCAGCAGAATGAGAGACGTACGCGCAATACAAGAATGGAATATGTATTGTGATTTTTTGCCTTTGGCATTGTCGGTTAACTTCTATACCTGCAGATGAAATCCCCAATCTGTTTAAGAAATTTCAAAGTCGTACCAATAAGCCTTCTGGAGGTGAGGATTCTACCGGGCTCGGGCTTTCCATCGTCAAGGAATTGGTCGATTTGCTGGGTGGGAAGCTTACTGTAGTGAGTAAAGTTAACGAGGGCTCCATTTTTACCGTTTCGATGCCGGCATAATACGCATTTGCGCCTAAAAAACCTGAAATTTGATTTTGAGGCACCATGCGTCTTCTGTTCCTTTCCGGCGGCACAATTTGGTAGACTTTTGTGCCCATACAACTATCTATTTCAATCCCCCAGGTCAGATGTTGGAATCACTTGTCCCTATTTGGGAATAATAACATGATGAAGCCTTGATTTTAGCCTGTATTGGCTGTTCTTTTCTCTGGCACTGTATTTCGATATGGATTGTCATAACCAAAGACCTGCTATGAAAACGAACTTCAAATTTTTCTTTCACCTACTCATCATCACTGGTTTTATTTCCACTATGGCTTATGGCTTCAGACAGCGCATGGTAGAGGAACACATCACCTTTTTTTCATTTGCGCTATTGGCGATTACTGTGGTGTGTATAACGGGTATGATGCGCAACCTAGTCTCTGTGTCTCCCGCGGAGATACCATCAAAACGAAGATTACCAAGCTGGATTAAATAGTCTTTTTTTTCCAGCGAGACGATACTTTTTAATGTGGCTTTAATCTATTTTTTTATCTGGTTTTTAATCGAAAGAATCCTGTTCCTAAAGAGCAGGATTCTTTTTTGATGTTTCTGCAATGAATTGGTATTGTTAGGCTATGGGGTGATACAGCATATGCATTGAACTGTATACTAGCGTGTATGGAAACCGTTGTTAGGTAACGACTAAATCCTGACAGGATAACGCTGAATGATTAGCCTATTTCTAGTACGAGATATACCAGTCTCTGAGTCGTACGTCGATGGAGGGATTCACTGCATTGACCAATTTCTTGAAGCCGTCCACATCGTTGAGTCCATTTTGTCCGCGGTAGTGATAGGGGTATACGATCTTGGGCTTAAATTCAAGTACAGCGCTTGCAGCCTGGTTAATATCCATCGTGTACGGCAGGTTCATGCAGACGAAAGCCACATCAATATTCTTCAGTTTGCGCATTTCGGGGATATCTTCCGTATCTCCGGAGAAATAAACTAGTTTACCGCCAAGGTCTAAAGTATAGCCGTTACCCCGCCCCTTGGTATGCCTTGAATCGGCATCTTCGGGTAGGTTGTACATCGGAATAGCGGTAATGGAGATGCCAAGCTGCCTGGTACTTTTCGTGTTGTTTAACACTACGGCCTTCGGTTTTAGATTTTCGGGCAATTGATCTGCTACTGCTTGGGGTACAACGAATACAGCATTTGTCGTTTCAATAGCGGCCAGGGTTTCGGCATTCAAATGATCTCCATGGATATCCGTGATAAGCACGAGATCGGGGGCGGCAACACCTTCAAAGGCTTTTGCGCCGCCGTAGGGATCGACATAAATAGTCTTGCCGTTCCATGTCAATGCCACCGTGCCGTGCAGTATAGGCTGAATGACAAGTGGTCCGATTGAGGTTTGCATTTGATCCGGCGCCGGACGCTGGGCCAGGTTGGGAATTGCCACCAGGCAAAAAAGGAATAAAATTGAGTTTTTACGCATGGGTAAGTAATTTGTGATCGTCTAAGTTACAAATTTTGTTTTCACTGCTGACAACCGGTTATCACATAAGGTTTGTTCAGTTGCTATGAATTTTTTTGGTGCTACATTTCAGGGATCGCAAGTATCTTGATCTCCTCCCATAGCGTTATTTTGGATTTATGGGCTGCTTATGGAAAGAGAAAATTCTAAAAAGCGAAAAATTATTCACATCGATATGGATGCATTTTACGCCTCCATTGAACAACGTGATAACCCGGATTATCGGGGTAAGGCAATTGCAGTCGGTGGCTCACCGGAGGGACGCGGTGGGGTAGTTGCTACAGCAAGCTACGAGGCGCGGAGATTTGGCATACATTCAGCGATGTCCTCCAAAAGAGCAGTACAACTTTGTCCTGAACTCATCTTTGTTCGCCCACGCTTCGACGCTTATAAAGAAGCATCACAAAAAATTCGTGCAATTTTTCAGCGGTACACCGATCTTATAGAGCCACTTTCATTGGATGAAGCCTACCTTGATGTTACAGCGGATAAGCTGCGGATTGGCTCTGCTATTGATATCGCCAGGTTAATTAAAAAATCGATTCAAGATGAGCTGCAACTCACGGCATCCGCCGGTATTTCTGTCAACAAGTTTGTAGCCAAAATTGCGTCCGACATGAATAAGCCTGATGGACTGACGTTTATCGGACCTTCCCGGATTAAGACATTTATGGAAACACTTCCTGTGGAGAAGTTCTTTGGTGTTGGAAAAGTGACAGCTGAGAAAATGCATAAGATTGGACTTCATACGGGGGCTGACTTGAAAAAATTGTCGGCGTCGGAACTCATAAAGCACTTTGGGAAAGCAGGTAAATTCTATTACAAGATTGTACGGGGCATCGATGACCGGGAGGTTCAACCGCACCGTGCAACAAAATCTGTGGGTGCAGAGGATACCTTTCCCTTTGATCTGAGCGATGTAGAAGAAATGCATGAAGCGCTGGACAAAATTGCGGCACTGGTTCAGGATCGTCTCGAAAGGCAAGGATTGCGCGGAAGAACCATCACGCTAAAAATTAAATATCACGATTTTATACAGGTTACACGCAGCCAATCTTTTTCAGAGGCTATCAATGATCTGGACACAATTATTGAGACAGCCAGGAAGCTATTATTATCAGCAACAGCCGCTGATAATAAGCGGATACGATTGCTGGGGATCACCGTCTCTAATTTTGGTGATGGTACCATGCAGCAGAACCGGGAAGCCCCAAATCAACTCAGTCTTGGGATATAAGTCGGGCATATCAACTGACCATAATGAGGATCAAATTGATCCACCCATAACCAATTTCTTGCTTTAATAGAACGAACCAGATAACTTAACTTATTATTATCCATCATTTCCTTTGTAGTATGATGGTTTCTTAATTATCCTCAAGACCTAATGCATATGACCCCAAAGAAAAAAATCAACCGCAGAAAATTTATCGGATCGGCCACTACAGCGTCGTTAGCCTTCACCATTGTACCCAGGCATGTGTTGGGTGGTGGTGCATTTATTCCGCCCAGTGACAAAGTAACCTTGGGGTATATCGGATGCGGCACGCAAGGGTTACGAGAGATGACGGGATTGATCGCCAACCCTAAAATTCAAATTGTAGCAGTATGCGATCCCAATAAAATGAGTACGAATTATATCGACTGGTCCAGGGATGGCATACGTAATGGCATACGGAAAGCATTGAACGACCCCACCTGGGGCGAAGGCCTCGATGGCGTTCCAGGCGGCCGTGATGTGGGACAAGCGTTTATTGAAAAGTACTATGCGCAGGACAAGGCTTCCAAAAAATTCAAAGGATGTTCTTCATACATTGATTTCCGCGAGTTATTGGAAAAAGAAAAAGATGTGGATGCTTTTAAGATCATGACACCTGATCACCTTCATGCTGCTATTTCCATTGCCGCGATGAAGAAAGGAAAGCACATCGTAATACATAAGCCTATCGCCAATCGTATTTACGAGTCGCGTCGCACAATTGAAACGGCTAAGGATAGTGGCGTCAGTACGCACTTATTGGCCTGGAGCCGACGCCCGGGAACAGAAGTTGTAAAAAAATGGATAGCGGATGGTGCCATAGGGACGCTTAAGGAAATCCACAACTGGTCGTATCGCCCTGTTTGGCAGCAATGGACGGCAAATCCGACGGATACGCCTCCGATCCCGCCTGACTTCAATTGGGATTTGTGGCTTGGACCCGTCCCAGATCGACCATATCATCCCAACTACACCAATTGTGTATTCCGGGGCTGGTACGATTTCGGTGGGGGGAGCATTGCTGATATGGGTCACTATAGTCTCTGGCCGCTATTCCTTACCCTTGGGGTGAATACGCCGGCCTACAGCGCCGAAGCGTATGGAACAACAACACGCACCACTATCGATCATGTTAGCCGTCCAGTAGTGAATGATGTAGCTTTCCCGTACTCGTCCATCATCCGCTTCAAATTTTCCAAACAGGAAACATTGCCGGCATTTGATCTCTTTTGGTATGATGGCGGCATGAAACCAGCTACGCCGGAAGAGCTGGAAGTGGATGGAAAGGACCTGCCACAGGAAGGGATGATGTTCGTAGGGGATAAAGGAAAAATACTGGCAGGTTTCCGTTGTGAGGAACCGGCGCTTATCCCGGAAAGTACAATGAAGCATTATATGGACGGCAAGCAGTTACCACCAGAAAGCAGAGATGGGAATGATGATGTTTGGATCGACGCATTCAAGAACAAAGCGCAATCACCGGGAAGCTTTTTATATGCCGGTCCGATTTCAGAAACGATCAACCTGGGGGCTGTTGCATTACGAGCCGGCAAAAAGGTATTGTATGATGCCGCTTCCATGAAAATCACGAACATTCCGGAAGCGAATAAATATCTTACACGCGAATACCGGAAAGGCTGGGAACTTTAGGATGCAGACGCATTCAAGCGACAGTTTGGGAAGTGGATATAAGGTTTTGTATCGCCTTAATCAGGCAGAGGCTTCACCATGATATCCTTGTAGAATACCTTGCTTTTCGGATCATGTCCTTGTAGCGCAAAAGTACCTGTTCTGATTTTCTCAGGATTTGTTTCGGTATAATCATTGATGACCTTGCCATTCACCATAACGATGATCCGTGGGCTCTTCACAATGATATGTTGGGTATACCATTCGTTGTCTTTGGCGGGAGCTTCTTTAACATCCTGTAACCCATATACGCTTCCTGTTCGGCGCCAATCGGTATGTGAATTGTTTACTTGTATTTCATACCCTTTTGATGGCCATCCGTCCTCCTGGTATTCCGTATGAATGAAAATGCCTGAATTGGAACCCGGCGTTGTCATCACCTGCGCCTTAAACTCAAAATTTTTGAAATCATGATTCATGACTGGACCGGTATAAAACAGGTGTGCTCTCTCACCAAAGACTACAATTGATCCATCGGCAATCGTGAATGTACCAGGGTTTTCACTAGCTTTCCAGTTGGTGAACGTTTTGCCATCAAATAAACTTATCCAGCCTTCGATAGGGGTTTCATGTGTAGCGCTGGTTAACGAAAGAAGCAGTCCGACGGCAAGACAGGAGAATAGGGAGTTTTTCATATAATAATAGTGTTTGGATGCAATATGGTAAAGTTGTCTAAATATACAGGTTAAATCATTTACGGCCGCTAACAATAAGAACTGGATGTATTTATATCTTTAGCAGTACAAGTAATCCAATATTCCCTGAAATGAAAAACTTCAGTATTCCTTTTGTGACTTTGCTGCTGCTCATAGCAAGTGCAAGCGTGTTATATTCCCAGTCAAAACCGCAAAAGAAGAGCAATATTATTGCTAAAGGTGCTGTCCTTAACAAGATATCATCTGATTTCCTCTTTACGGAGGGTCCGGCTGCGGATGCTGACGGAAATGTTTTTTTTACCGATCAGCCCAACGACAAAATTATGAAATGGTCGACAGATGGAACCGTTTCCGTGTACATGGAAGGCGCGGGAAGATCCAATGGGCTCTACTTTGACAACAATGGAAACTTACTTTCCTGTGCGGACCTGCATAACCAATTGTTGTCGATTGATCGGGATAAAAAGGTAACAGTATTGGTCAAGGATGTTGGCGGGAAAAAATTGAATGGCCCGAATGATCTATGGGTAGATCCTGGTGGAGGTGTCTACTTCACGGATCCGTTTTACAAGCGTGACTACTGGACACGAACTGAAAAAGAAATCGAGCAGGAGAATGTCTATTACCTTTCACCGGATCGGAAGACAATTGTGATTGTAGCAACGGACTTTGTCAGGCCGAATGGCATTGTGGGCACTGCGGAAGGGAGGAAACTGTATGTGGCGGACATAGGCGACAAGAAGACATATGCATTCAACATCAATAGTGATGGTACGTTATCCGACAGAAAACTATTTGCGGCAATGGGATCAGACGGGATGACAGTGGATAGTAAAGGCAATGTTTACCTTACTGGCAAAGGGGTGACGGTATTGAACGCCGAGGGAAGTGAAATTGAACAAATTGCCGTGGATGAACCCTGGACGGCAAATGTCTGCTTTGGCGGAAAGGACAAAAAGACACTTTTTATCACCGCCTCGAAATCAGTTTATTCTTTGCGAATGAATGTAATGGGTGCTCGCTGAGTTAAAAAGCACCTTATCAAAGCGGTATGTTTTTGCCCATCATGAAACAGTTGCAGACGCAGCCCACACAATCGTCCTGAATTCAGGGATATACTGACTCATTTGTTTGGTGTATCGGATAAACCTATTGATAATCAACAGATTGGAGATGATTACAGTGGTATGTCGCATCATCATTTTCGATCCTCTCGGTTTTCGCCGGAGCCAAATTGGGTTATCCAATCGGAATGTGGTAGAGCAGGGCGAATTGCAGGTCATCCCGGATTAAGTGGAATACAACGACATTACCTTACGCTGGCCGGTCAAACTATGCCATAGAATCGTCAATTCGTTATTTTTATTAATTCTTTAACCTCAAACCTCCAACGATTATGAAGTTTAGAAGCTTAAGTGTAATGATGGACGAAATCATTTGTGATAACATTCTCAGGAAGTTTGAGGGAAATAAGCACATTGCGCGTGAACGCGTTAGAGACCGGTCCTTTTATGAGAACCTTAGCCCTGACTATTCTGTTGTTGAAGACCATATTAACTTCCTCATCACTGACAATATGTTGCAGGAAACAGAATCAACGATTTCTTTGACAATAAAGGGATGGTTTATTCTTACTAATGCTGACAAAGTTGGGTATGTGGCGCAGAAAATTGAAAGTGTTGAGCGTGAGAACAGCGAGAAGGAATCTCGCCTCATATTTACCTGGGCCACAATAATGGCCGGTGCTACCCTGGCTGTATGGCTGATTCAAAAGTTGGTATTTATTAATGCCTGAAGCCCAGGAGTATCTCCTCCAAAGAAAGTGGTTCACCCACGAATTTCCAGCTAAGCATTTGAGATCATTCCGGTAAAGCGAAGCTGATGATATTTCCGGAAGGGTTTTCTACCGTACCGGATACAGATACAGCGACATATTGCTTCCCATTACTCCAATAGGTGCAAGGTGTTGCATTGGCGATACCCGGAAGTGTGGTTTCCCACAACAAGTCACCTGTGTCCTTATCAAAAGCACGAAACTTCCTGTCATGCGTACTTCCGATAAATACCAGACCTCCTGCGGTCACAATAGGTCCCCCGGACCCGGCGGCTCCTGTCTGAGGGGCGCCAACTTCCTGTAATTCCGGATGGTTTCCGAGGGGTATCTTCCACACAAATTCTCCGGTGCTGAGGTTGATGGCGTTCAATGTACCCCATGGTGGTTTGATGCCAGGATTTCCGTCAATATCTAGGAAATGACCATACGCCGTCGTGTTCAGGTACATGGGTCTATCTGCGCTATCTGTTCTTTCAAGAGATAGCTTGTTAGCGTGGATTTCAAAAATTTCAGATTCCATTTGAGAAGGCTTAGTATTTTCTTTTTCAAATAAGAATTCAATGATAGCTTTTTCCTTCCCTTGCAAGATGGCTGCGAAAGCGGGCATCCTTCCTGCCCCTTGTCTGATTTTTGCCAACGCTTCTTCTTTCTTCATTTTATCTTTGATCCCAATGAGTGGTGGATAAAGCGATTCGAATCCTTTTAGGTCCCTTCCATGACAATTCGCACAGTAGCTCATGTAAATTGCCTTCCCCTGAAAATACGTGGGCTGTTCTTCAAGCCCGGGAGTTGCCTCGACTTTTTGAAGGTGATCAATTTCAGGCGAATCGTTTGATTTTACATACAACACACTTGTCGAATAGTCAAATGCGCCGCCTCCCCAACTCGAACCACCCCTTGTTCCGGGCAGCATCAGCGTTCCGTCGAGGTCTGGAGGCGTGAAAAGCCCTTCATATCGCAGGGAATTGAATCTCTTTACCAAAGAGTCGTGGGCGGGTTCAGAGAAATTGGAAAGGTCGTCAATGGTCATGTGTTGCCGTGCATAGGGGAGTGGCTTTAAAGGGAAGGGTTGTGTCGGCCAGGTTTCTTCTCCGGGTACGCGTGACGCGGGTACCTTTCTTTCTTCGATGGGGAACAAAGACTCTCCGGTTTCCCGATCCAGAACAAAAAGAAATCCAGATTTGGTAGTCTGTGCTACAGCGTCAATTTTCTTTCCATTTCTGTTTACAGTCACCAGATTTGGCGGGGCCGGTAAATCATAATCCCACAAGTCGTGATGGACAGTCTGAAAGTGCCATCTGTAGTTGCCTGTGCCTGCGTCAAGTGCGACAACAGAGTTCCCAAACAGGTTTTGACCTATCCGATCTGCACCATAGAAGTCGTATGATGGAGACCCCAGGGCAAGAAAAACCATCCCCCGTTTCTCATCCAGACTCATACCTGCCCAGTCGTTTACCCCGCCAGCATATTTCCACGCATCTTTTGGCCAGGTTTCATATCCGGGCTCTCCGGGATGAGGGATGGTGTGGAAGGTCCATTCGAGTTTGCCTGTTCTGATATTGTAGGCCCTGATATATCCAGGTTCAGCACCATACAACTCTGATACCTCGGCACCCATGATGAGCAAATCCCGATAGACTATGCCTGGTGAAGTTGGTATTACAAATATGGTGGCTGTATCTCCGCGAAGGCCGATCTTTAAGTTCACTTTCCCGCCGGTACCAAATTCTTCAATCAGGGCTCCCGTCATTGCATCTTGGGCAAAAAGATTATTACCAGCAGTATATAGAATTCGCTTGTCATCACCGCTTTCCCAATAGGTAACACCACGGTTGATGCCACCACCTTTTCCACCATTGAACGGATCGAACGACCAGATTTTCTTGCCGGTACTGGCCTCAATGGCATAGAGCCTGTGTCTTGCAGAAGTGGCATACATGACGTTGTCCACAATAATGGGGTTACACTCACTGTTTCCAGGTCGTAACCCAACTGCGTCATTCGGATTAAACGTCCATGCTACTTGCAGTTGATTGACATTCTGTTTATCGATCTCCGACAGTTCGGAATAGCTGCTACTTTCTGAGTCAGCTTTGTAAATAGTCCAGCTTCGGTATTTGTTTCTGTCTGGTTTACAGCCATAATAAAGCGTAGCGACGCATAAGAAAAGGGATAAATACCTGCTGGTCTGCTGGATGAGGAAGAAACGGGTTCCGGTCATGATTTTTGCGATGGTCAAATTATTGTTTTTACTACGGATTTAAAAATATGCTTTTCGGACTTTACTACAGCTGTGGCAAATAATTTTGTAATGCTTCCGTATTGCTGCTTTTCTTCAACAGATTGCGTTTACGCTGTACAGGGTTTTTATTTAGTTTTGCTGCATGAACTTTGGTGCTTTAGAAAATGAACTGGAGGGAGAATTCTTCAGGGATGAGACCACGCGCAGATTATATGCTACCGATGCATCCGCCTACAGGGAGATTCCGTTGGCCGTTGCCATCCCTAAGAATGAAAAAGATATTGAAAGACTTATCCGTTTTGCGAACGAAAATCGAACCTCGCTTATACCAAGAACCGCAGGAACTTCTCTTGCCGGGCAGGTTGTAGGGGGTGGTATTGTGGTAGATATGTCAAAGCACTTCGATAAGATAATCGAAGTCAATCCCCAGGAAGGCTGGGCTATTGTGCAGCCTGGAATCGTACGGGACGATCTCAATTGGCATCTAAAATCCTACGGTTTGTTTTTCGCACCTGAAACTTCAACGGCAAATCGTGCGATGATTGGCGGGATGATAGGCAATAATAGCTGTGGTTCTAATTCTGTTGTTTACGGGAGTGTTCGGGAGCATTTGCTAGGCGTAGATGCAATACTTTCCGATGGGAGTAGGGTGAACTTCGGTCCATTGCAAACCGATAATTTCTTTTCCCATGCAAAGAATCAAAATGGTGATGGTCTCGAGTCGAAGCTGTATACACACATTTATGAAGTGCTATCAGATCCTAAAAACATAACGGAGATTGAGCGGGAATTCCCAAAGCTTTCAATTCCCCGGAGAAACACGGGCTATGCAATTGACATGCTGGCCAGGATGAAGCCTTTTGATCCTTCGGGAGAGCTTTTTAACTTTTGCAGTCTTATAGCAGGATCCGAAGGTACGCTGGCCTTTGTGGTTTCGGCCAAAATAAAATTGACCCCGCTTGCACCTCCCCACAAAAAGTTGGTTTGTATTCATTGTCACAGTATAGATGAATCACTGCGGGCGAATCTGGCTGTGCTGAAGCATAATCCATCTGCCGTAGAGTTGATGGACCACTATGTTTTTGAAGCAACCAAACGAAATCGAGGTCAGGCGGAAAACCGTTTTTTTATTGAAGGCGATCCGAAAGCGATCTTGGTGGCAGAGCTTACCCGCAATACCGACGAAAGTGTCGAGGCGGATGCGCTGGCGTTAATTAAAGATTTGAAGGGCAAGGGTTTGGGCTATTCCTACCCCGTCGTAGGGGGGGAGGATATCAAGAAAGTATGGGACCTAAGGAAGGCAGGGCTGGGATTATTGTCGAATGTACCCGGAGACGAGAAGCCTGTGCCGGTAATAGAAGATACGGCGGTAGATGTGAACGATTTGCCCGACTACATCGCCGAAATGAACATACTCTTGAAGAAACATGGGCTCTATAGCGTGCATTATGCGCATGCAGGGTCAGGTGAAATACACTTGCGGCCCATTCTTGATCTCAAGACTTCAGAAGGTATAAAACTCTTTCGCCTCATGGCCACAGAGACGGCCACACTGGTGAAGAAATACCAGGGCTCATTATCCGGAGAACACGGTGATGGCCGATTGCGTGGTGAGTTTATACCACAGATGATCGGAGATCATAATTACCAATTGATAAAAACGCTTAAGAAAGTATGGGATCCCAACAATATTTTCAATCCGGGTAAGATTGTCGACACTTCTCCCATGGATAGTAACCTGCGCTATGAAAGGGATACGGAAACGAAGGCGTTTGATACCATATTGGATTTTTCTGATACGTTGGGAATTTTGCGGGCGGCGGAACAATGCAATGGTTCTGGCGATTGTAGAAAAACAGAATTAAGCGGTGGTACAATGTGCCCCAGTTACATGGCTACGCGTAATGAAAAAGAAACAACGCGGGCCCGTGCGAATATTTTGCGCGAAATGATTCGAAGTTCCGACAAGGGAAATCCTTTTGCTCACGACGAGATCAAAGAAGTGATGGATCTATGCCTCAGCTGCAAAGGCTGCAAGTCGGAGTGCCCTTCCAATGTCGATATGGGGAAATTAAAGCAGGAATGGCAATATCAATACTACAAGGAAAAAGGTGTCCCATTCCGGAGCCGGCTCATTGGAAACTTTGGATCTGGAATGAAGTTAGCTTCGATGATACCCTGGGGCTATAGGATGTTGTTCGGCAACAAACTCACAAGCCATGTCGCGAAGTCAATAATGGGATTCGCCACAAAGAGAAGTATGCCTGCTATTTCAAAGGTCAGCTGGAGGAGGTGGTTCGAGCGCGTGTTTGAACCCACGGCCACGAAGCCTATAAAAAAGGTTTACTTGTTTATTGATGAGCTGTTAAATTTTAATGAAGCTGAAATCGGAATCACTGCCATTAAGTTGCTTGATAAATTGGGATACGCTGTTAACGTGCTACCGCATCATGAGTCTGGAAGAAGTTTTCTGTCGAAGGGCATGCTAGTCGAAGCCCGTGAATTGGCGAGAAAGAATGTAGCGTTATTCAAGGAAGTTGTTTCGGCGGAAACACCGTTGGTAGGTGTGGAGCCATCGGCAATCCTGACCTTCCGGGATGAATACCCTGACCTGCTCCGGGCCGATGAGAAAGACGATGCGAAACAGTTGGCATCGAACACCCTGATGATTGAAGAGTTCCTGGCAAAAGAGCTGGATGCCGGGAATATTAACCTGCAATTATTCAAGAACAGCGGATCACTCATCAAACTTCATGGGCACTGCCAGCAAAAAGCGCTTTCTTCTCTTACACCTGTAAAGAAGATTCTGACCAGTATGGGAAATAATAAGGTTCATATTATTCCTTCCGGTTGTTGTGGCATGGCAGGTTCTTTTGGCTACGAGCGAGAGCACTATGACCTTTCGATGCAAATCGGTGAGCTGGTTCTCTTTCCAGCGGTTCGAGAGCAGCCCGAAGAAGTGATTATCGCTGCGGCAGGAACAAGTTGTCGGCACCAGATAAAGGATGGAACCGGAAGAGAAGCTATGCATCCAGTTCAGATTCTGTGGGAAATGCTGATCTAGTTAAAGCCTTTAAGTATTGTTAAGTCGCCCTCAACGGTTAGCTTTGATATCCCTTTAATATCAATGTTTATATGCGATTTTCGTATCTCTCGCTTTCTTTCCTGGTTCTGCTGGGATGTTCCGAAGATTCGGATTTTCATTCAGTCTACAATGTTCCAGCGGACCTGCAACCTTTCATTGATACCTTCATAAGCGAAGCTTCCACCAGAGGATTTGCGTTTAGAATAGAAAATCTCATCATCAAATACGATGAAAGCCTTGCGAGCCCGTACTGCGGTCAATGCAATTCCTACGTCTTGAATGCCCCTATTCAGAAAGTAATAACCATTAATCCAAATATTGTGTGCTGGTATTCAAATGAGGAGCAAGAAGCCTTCTTATTTCATGAATTAGGACACTGTTTCTTAGGCAGGTTGCATGATAACGCATTGTTACCAAACGGAGATGCAAAAAGCCTGATGACAGAAAATAACCTTGGCGTGTACGCACCTTGTCTTTATCCAATAGGAGATGAAATTTGTAACAGCACTTTCAAGCGACCATACTATTTAGATGAGTTGTTTGATGAAACAGTGGCAGTGCCTGAATGGGGTATATAGGCGATCTGACACTACAGGGAAGTTAGTTCCGCTATAGCCCAAGTTTGCTATTAAGGATCTCGAGTGTCAGGGGTTTGTAAATGATGTCTGTGAAACCTGATGCTCGTAAATCAATCACTTGCTTATCATTCACGTAATTGGTCGCAACGAATGCTTTAAAGGTGGCACCTCGTATAGCAATCAATTCCTTGAGCATGTGGTTAGCATAGATTCCGGTGCCAAGATAGTAATCGATTATCGCGACGTCGAAATCATTTTGCGCTGCCCATGCCAGCGCATCCTTCACAGAGGTGAAGCCTGCAGTTTCAAATTCAAGACTCAGTAACTTCTTGTGAATAAAAAGATCCAGTTCTTCATCATCTACAATCAGTACTCTCACAAGGAAGTAGTTTTGTTAAAGATACAGTTTCACCTGCCAGGTACAGGTAAATGCTGATTTGAATACAATTGTTGACACACATAGTAACCAGGGAGTGCTCATTTTGTACAGGAATGAGCAGGTCGGTGGTCAGGGCGATCATAGAATCTTAACTATCAAATAGTCAACGATTTATATTCCTATCTTTTCTTCCTGAACCGTTTTAAGGGGTCATAGGCTATCACCATTTTTCCATTTTTGTCGGGCCGGACGCGCAGAAAAACGCTTGCACCGGCTATACGTGGGAGATCAGTGGCTGAATACTTTTATTTATAAGCAGTCCATGGATGTGTTGATTTTCATCGGCAGTGTTTTAGTTTTAATGCTTATTACACTGCTTGCCGTTGGATTTGAAACATATAAAGCTGCAGTTTCTGATCCGATAAAGGCCATTCGGCACGAATAAGGAGACGAATTGGAAACCAGCCCTGAAAAATTGATAATCGTTCAGGCAGATAAAAATTATAGGTGGATAGAAAACAGAATGAAAAGCGTGAAGCTTAGCTCAAAATTTGTCGGACGCAATGCTTTATTGTGCATGCTCCTTTGGATCTTAATTGTCGCCTGTTCAACATCGGGAAGGAAGACTACTGTTTCCATTTCAGGAGATCGGTTTTATATTAACGGAGCATTGACCTATGCAGGACGGGAATGGAAAGGAAATAAAATAGAAGGATTACTTTTTAATTCGCGTATGGTTCAGGGCATCTTTGATGATCTAAATCCTGAAACGCGTGAGCGGTTCAAATACCCGGATACAAATATCTGGGATCCGGATAGAAATACCAATGAGTTCGTCGCCTCAATGGAGGAATGGTATAAGGCTGGGCTCCTTGCATTTACATTGAATTTGCAGGGAGGTAGTCCTTTGGGGTATGGAAATAATGGATGGATTAACTCAGCTTTTGATTCAACGGGAGGCCTGCGCCCTGAATACATGGGCCGACTGGATCGTATACTGCACAAGGCCGATGAACTTGGGATGGTGGTTATCCTGGGTTATTTCTATTTTGGCCAGGATCAACATCTGAAGGATGAAGCCTCGATTCTTCGAGGCGTGGATAATATCACAAACTGGATTATCGACAGCGGGTATAAGAACATACTCATCGAGATTAATAACGAATGCAATGTCCGGTATGATCATGAGATCCTGCAACCACATCGCGTACATGAGCTCATCGACCGTGTAAAGAACATGCAGTATGGTGACTCCCGCCTGCTGGTCAGTACGAGTTATGGCGGTGGATTTCTTCCCCTGCCAAATGTGGTATCCACCGCTGATTTTATTCTTTTGCATGGTAACGGCATGCATGAGCCTTCTTCAATCGCGAGGTTGGTTGAATCCACCAGAAATGTGGAAGGGTACACGCCAAAACCAATATTGTTCAATGAGGATGATCATTTTAATTTTGAGGCTGACAGCTGCAACTTTGTTTCAGCGGTACGCGCGTATGCCTCCTGGGGGTATTTTGACTATCGGATGAAAGATGAGGGATACGAATCAGGTTATCAAAGCGTGCCGGTTGACTGGGGGATCAATTCCGATCGGAAAAAGGGCTTCTTCAGGAAATTATCAGAAATCACAACGCAGTAGTGATAGCAGTAGTAGTTTTCCGCTTGAAATGCGTTGTATCCAACACCCTTATATCATGTCGGTTTGAAAATGGAGGTAACGTATGAATATCACGAGTAACGGATAAAATTAATTCGTGGAGGAAATGTTACTTACTTCCAGTGCTATTTTGTCCTATGACTTTGGTTTGGACTTAGGAAGAGGAGTCTCAGGAATTCTAAAGCCGTGACTTAGCACAAACTCTGCCCTTCTGTTTTTTTGATAATCTTCCTCTGAACAATCCTTGTGGTAGCAAGGTACTACAGGCAGCGATTCACCGTAAGCTTTCACTGCAATCCTGTCCTTATCGATACCTTCATGCACCAAATAGTTGCTCACGGCCATGGCACGCCTCCGTGATAATTTAATGTTATAGCTGTCACTACCACGATCATCGGCATGACCGGCAATCAGCAATTTGTAAGTAGGATCATGCTCCAAAATATTCTTAACATATTGGAGATACGTTAGATCCTCATCGTGCAGGTTTGATTTGTCGAACTCAAAGTATATGTTTCGCAGGTTAGTCATATCGGACCTTTCAAGTCCCTTCAAGACAGTTGATGGGTTATTTCTTAATTTGGACATATCGCCCTTGCCCAAAAACACATTTCCCCGCGGGGTCATCCGGTAAAGTATGCTGTCACGTTCCGTAATTTCGCTGATGGCTTCACCTGATTTAATGAACATTTTCGAAGTACCTTCTTCTGTGTCAAACACAAGGAGATCTGATTTTCCGGTCTTAATATTGGAGACGACCGGTACAGTTGCAAAAACAGGAAACTTCTTTGCCTGTGGAACATCCAGGCCTTCGAGGATCACGGTAAACTTTTCGACATCTGGTCCTGTTTCCGGCAAGACCAGTTCTTGTAAAGTTGTCCTGTAGTCCTCATGGGATACGGCAATGTTGAAGGCATCGCCATGCTGCCCCTGGAAGGTTATCAATCCTTTTTCGATTTGGAGGGGAATATTCTGGCCTGTCACTTTGTCTTTCACGACAGCCTCGAACCCCGCTACGGGGGTTCCTGATTTATTAGTCACCAGCCCCATGGCAATCACATTGTTCTGGCGATCACCATACGCTGGCACAGGGTAAATCATGTTTGTCTTTTCTGTCTCCGGAGTAGCCGTTCCTGAATTCGTGCCAATCAAATCGCCTTTTGACCCTATGATCACGAAGGCTGTGCCTTGCACAAGGTTAAAATCAACCATCCCCACACTATCTGTGGTAAGTTCCTGATCTGTCTCACTGAACGTGATTATTCTTACATCAGCATAGGGGAGCGGTTGATCGTTTTCCGCTATGAAGACTCGGGCAGCCATAGTCAGGTTCTTCCGTATGTCAGGCAGGACCATAACCCAGGTCTTTGTGCCCTCGTCGTCTAAACCAATAACGACTTGATGTTTTGCTGCGCTACCCTGATTGTCTTCTATTTCAACCATGTAGTCGTGGCCCTTTTCTCCCATGAAGGTGACTAGCGATCTGTCGCCTGGATGATTTATTACCTCTCCAGTTGTTTCATCGGTTATCGAGATAGCAGACGCCTTTTTGGGCATCCCTTGTTCGTTCTGGATGATACCAATACACACAACACGGCTTGTATCAATGAACACTGGTATTGGGTACAATGTGGGCTTCAATGCGATGGCCGGGACCATCCCAATTTTATCACCTTCGGTTCCAATGATGGCGAATGCAGTTTCTTCGGGTAACTCGAAGTTAGCATTCCCCATATTATCCACAGTAAGCGTAGTATCAATTCCACTGTCCGTTATGAGCTGGATTTGAGCACTGTCAAGTGGTTCATTGGTTAATCCGTCAAGAACCTGGGCTAGAATATTAATGGGTCCCGATACTTTTTGAAAAGAAAACAGGTCGTCATTACCTTTGCGCGAAGAGGAAAAGTAGCCATTGCGTTTGGTGAGATCCGTGATCAGCGAAAAATCATCGGCATTTGAATTTATCGGATAGCCAAGGTTAACAGGCGGTGAAAATCCATTCAGCGTTTGTGTACAACTAAAGATATCGAGGCCCCCAATTCCACCATGGCCATTGGAAGCAAAGTATAGGGTGTTGCCAATAAAGAAAGGAAATGCTTCATCCTCTGCTGTGTTAACCGGAGGGCCAATATTAAAGGGCTTTCCCCATACACCATCAGCCCGCTCAACCCGGTATATGTCCGTACCACCATGACCTCCAGGCTGATTCGATACAAAATACAGCGTATTACCATCTTCAGCTATTGATGGATGCGAATAGGTATATGCCGCATCGTTAAATGGCAAAGGCGTAACATGCCAGAAAGGTCTTTTCTCATCAAAATGCGCGTCGAATAACCCGGGCCGCAATTCATATATATCAACTTTTCCAGGCATCAGGAGTAATTGATTGCGGTTAATGATCATCTTTTGGTATTGGTCATAGAAGGAGGCAGGACCGTCATGATATTGTGTATTTAGCTGTTTGTTAAATAACACAGGTGCCTCAAATCGGTTACTGTCGATTCTGGCGGCAAAAAAAAGATTCAGGAAGTCACTGTTGTCCCATTGTGACTTTTTTCTAAACATACCACTCTCCCTGGCGGATGTAAATACGATGCCATTTTTATAATATACTGGTGCAAATTCAGATGCAGCAGTATTTACAGTAAGACTATCCACCAGATAGGCAGCCGAGTCCTGATAATAACGTTGATAGTCACGGAGATCGGCGAGCGCACGCCTGGCCAGATACGCATTTGAATCTGTTTTCACGATAAAATCCAAAAGCATCTCAGCCTTGTTCCTTTTCTTTAGTATAATCAACGCCTGGGCATACTGGTAATCGTCTCTCAATGTGAAAGGCACATGGTTTGAATTCGCTTCAATGAACCACTTCTCAGCTTCATCTGGCCGGTTGACTTTCATATAACTCCTGGCAATTTTGAGCATAATATTGCCGGGGTCAGCTGATTTTTTCAATGCCTTTTGGTAATAGTCAGCCGCAAACTGGTAAGAGTGATACCGGTATAGCGAATCTGCAACCTTGAGATAGGCCCGGCTACTCTGTTGGGAAAAGGCATGCGTCCCAGCCAGTGATACCATCAGGAAGAATATTACCCTATTCATTTTTGAGAAGTATTACCTCAAAATACATTGTATTTGTTGCGTTTGATACGGTGGCATGAAAGTAAGACCTTTTCAAGGCGATCGCTGCAACCTTGGATCCAGCAACGTGTGAGGGAGGCTTTTTCGAGAGCATGATTTTGATCGAGGATATATATGCTTACGCAACTATGTTTATTGATTGTGGTGAATCAACGCTGGGAGTAGGAGGCATATCTCTGGAGATCAAGTCTAATCCTGCCGTTGAAGATGCTATCGCTGTTTTTTTTCATGATCACGAATGGTTACGTTCGGATACGCAAATAACAACGTCATTTTTTCAGGTTAAATTCCAGAAGTTTGAAAGAAGGCCAGGCAACTTGAAACGTTTTTATGGGTTCCTTAAACTATTGCCCAGAACAAACTCAGCCCTTCTGTTCTTTTGATGATCCTCCTCTGAACAATCAGCACTAAAGCAGGGTACTGCGGGCAGGGATTCACCATATGCTTTCAAAATGATCCGTTCTTTCTTAATGCCCTCCGCGATCAGATATTTGCCTACCGCTTCCGCTCGTCGTGTGGATAATCTAATGTTGTAATTCTCGCTGCCACGATCGTCTGCGTGACCGGCGATCAGCAGCGTGAGCGCACTATTATGCTCCAAAACAGTTTTCACATATTGAAGATATTCTAAATCCTCGTCGCCCAGATTCGCCTTGTCAAACTCAAAGTAGATGTTTCTCAACTTGACAAGATCTGATTGTCCCAAGCCTTCCAGCACAGCAGCCGGGTTGGTTCTCAAATCGGCTAATTCTCCTTTGCCCAAATAGACATTTCCTCGCGGTGTTTCGCGGTAAAGTATGCTATCCCGCGAAGTGATTTCACTGAGTGATTCACCTGTTTTAATATACATCTTTGAAGTGCTTTCATCGGTGTCAACTACCAGGAGATCAGATTTTCCGGCCTTAATATCGACAACAATTGCAGCGGCAGCGTTTACAGGAAAAATCTTTTCGCTTCCATCCGGCTTGTCTTCAAGAATCACGACGAACTTTTTAATATCTGTTCCGGCCTTTGGAAGGATGACTTCCTGCAGCGCAGTTTTGTAGTCCTCATGGGAAACGTTTATGTTGTAGGCATCACCATGCTGCCCCTTGAACGTCATCACACCCTTTTCTGTTTCCACCGGCACACTTTCACCAGTGGTCTTGTTGGTGACGGTTGCATGGTACCCGTCTACGGGTACACCGGATTTGTTTGTCACGAGACCAATCGCGAGCACATTTCCAGGATCTTCATATGCCGGTACAGGATGAATCATGAAAGCTTTTTCTGTTCCGGGGTCAGCTGTTCCTGAATTCGTACCGATGAGGTTATCCTTTGACCCAATGAGGACGAAGGCTGTGCCCTGCAAAAGACTGAAATCAGCCAATCCCTCGGCATCAGTTGTATGTTCCTGGTCTGTTTCGCTGAACGTGATCACCCTAAGGCTGGCATTGGCAAGGGGTTGATTATTATCTCCTCTGAATACCCGTGCGGCCATGATCATGGTGTTTGGTGTATCGGGCAGGACCATGATCCAGGTTTTGGTGCTGTCGTTCAGTCCAATTACCAGGTGGTGTTTTGCAGCGCTACCTTTTTCATTTTGAATCTCGATATTGTAGGTATGACCCTTTTCTCCCATGAATGTGATAAGCGATTGGTCACCGGGATGATCGAGCGTCTCGCCCGTAAGCTCATCTTTTATTGAAATAATACTGGCTTTGCGCGGCAGGCCTTCTTCGTTTTGAATTAACCCGATACAAGCTACCCTACTTGTGTCTTTGAAGACGGGTATGACGAGGGTTGTGGACTTGTCTGCAATACCGGGGACAATTCCGATTTTATCGCCTTTGGCTGCAATGATCGCGAATGCAGTTTCTTCAGGTAATTCGAAGTTAATATCCCCTATAACATCAGTTACTAATGTAGTATCAATTCCGCTGCTCGTTACGATCCGGATATTGGTGCTGTCTAACTGTTCTTTCGTTACCCCGTCAATAACATGGGCGAGGATGTTCGCCGGAACTGACACTTTCTCAAAAGAAAACAGGTCGTCATTTCCCTTGCGTGCTGATGCAAAGTAGCCTTTACGCTGGCTATCATCTGTAATCAGAGAAAAATCATCTGTGGTGGTGTTTATCGGATACCCAAGGTTGACAGGGGGAGTAAATCCATTTACTGTTTGCGTGCTTACAAAGATATCAAGGCCTCCAAGCCCCGCATGACCCGTTGAAGCAAAGTATAGGGTGTTGTCAATAAAGAAGGGAAATACTTCACTTTCAGGCGTATTAATCCCAGGTCCCAGGTTGAATGGTGTTCCCCATATTCCCTCAGATCGTTCAACCCTGTAAATGTCTGTACCGCCATAACCTCCGGGTTTATCAGAACTAAAATACAGCGTATTACCATCCTGTGATACAGAAGGATGCGCAAAAGTATAAGCGCTTTCATTAAAAGGCAATGGTTGAACCGACCATGTCGATTTTTGCTGATCAAACTGAGCGTCATACAAACCAGGACGCCATTCATAAACATCTTCTCTTCCTTCTGCTTTAACAGTTTGGTTTCGGTTTACAATCATCCGCCGGTAGTTATCGTAGAATGTTGCCGGCCCATCGTGGTAGCGTGTGCTAAGCTCTCCTTCAAACAATACAGGGGTACTGAACATATTTTCACTTATCTTATCGCTGTAATAGAGGTTCAGGAAATGACTGTTGTCCCAATGATATTTTTTTCTGAATGGGCCTTCCAATCTTGCCGATGTGAAAACGATTCCTCCTTTGTAGTACACTGGCGCAAACTCTGCTTCCGGTGAATTGATGGAGAGACTGTCTACTATACAGGAGGCTGAATCCTGGTAGTATTTCTGAAAGTTTCTGAGATCTTCCAATACTTGCCTGGCACGGTTGGCATTAGGATCTGATTCAACAATCTGCGAAAGTACGGCATCAGCTTCATTTCGTTTTTTTAGCTTAATCAGTAGCTGCGCAAACATATAAGAATCTTCGTTTGAGAATGATGCGTTGTTTGACTTGGCGTTTCTGAACCATGTTTCAGCATCTTCTTCGAAGTGAAATTTGTAATAGCTCTTGGCAATCTGCAGCATCAGGTACCCCTTGTCATTTGATTTTTTCAGTGCTTTCTCGTAGTAGTCAGCCGCATACTGATAGTGGTGATGCTTGTACAGGGAGTCTGCCAGCGTACGATATGCTAAACTACTGCTCTGAGAAAAAGCCTGGATCCCGTTGAGCAGAAGCAACAGGATGAATACTAGTCTATTCATTCCTAAAAATATCGGGGTGAGAAAACAATGTGTTTGTCGCGTTTGATTCGGTAATTCAATACCAGTTCATGAGTTCCTCTTTGAATGGAAGCAATGTTGCTGATGGCATAGCCGTAGGAATAGCCGAAACTTAGTTGTTTGGTGATGTTCCATTGAATTAAACCATCGACTGAATCATCCATGCGATAGGAAACACCTACCCACACAACTTCATGGATCAACAGGTTGGCGTTGAGATCGTATTGAAAAGGTCCGCCTTCTTCCCACTTCAACAATACGTTGGGTTTCAGTTTAAGGTTCTGACCTAAGTCGAAAACGTGGCCGGCGGAAAGAAAATAATGACGCTTTTGCCTGGCTTGTGTAATGGCATCCTGGTTTTCCCACTGATTGTTGATTAGGGTAGGTAAGGACAGGCCTATATAGCTTGATTTTGAATAGTAATAAGCGCCAATGCCAAGGTTGGGTAAATATCTGCTTTCAGCACCGGCAAAAGCCGGATCCGGCACGCCATTTGGCGTGATGACATTCACGTCCGCTAAATTAGATTTATAATAGGTGACTCCCACCTGAGCACCCAGGGCAAGTTTTGCATTTTCGGAAACAGGAATCCTGTAGGCATAGGTTCCATAAACCGTATATTGGTTGGTTACAGCAATTTGATCGTGGACAAATACTACACCGGCTGCTGACCGCGTAAATTTTAGGGGCGAATGCATCGTCAATGTTTGTGTTTGAGGAGAACCCTCAAGACCAGACCACTGTGATCGGTGGCTGGCGCTAATGATCATTGACTCCTGACTGCCGGTGTATGCTGGATTAATCACCAGTCCATTAAACATATATTGCGAAAAGAGCGGGTTTTGTTGTGAGTAGCCCTGCCGTGATACCAGCACCATACACATTGAAAAGACCAAAATCCAATGAAATCTGTGTTGTTTTAGTATCGCGTAAAGGGAGCTGTTCATAATCTTGAAATCCTTTTATCTGACGACCATAACGTATCCACTCAAAGCCTTGAGGCCACTACCGGGCTCTACGATATAGAAGTACGTACCCTTATCCACCAACTTCCCGGAATCCTGCCCTGTATTTGCCCTGCCATTCCATGGTTGATAGGTATTTTCATAGTGTGCTTTTATATATACAAGAAGCCCCCAGCGGTTGTATACTTTGACTATGTTATCGGGGTAGCTTTCAATACCCTTGATAAACCAGGTATCGTTATTGCCATCGCCGTTTGGTGAAAAGCCTTGAGAGACTTCTATTTCTTTGAAGACATACTCAATGGTGACAACCGCCGTATCTGTAAGTCCATCCGGGTCTGTAATAGTATACGTAAAGGTCACAGTTCCTGATGTATTTCCTTCAGGCTGGTAAACAACTTTACCATCAACTATTTTTACTGTTCCCCTCGACGGTGCTGTGACCGATACGATAGAAAGTTCATCGTGGTTATTGTCCGGATCATAGTCGTTGGCGAGCACATCAATTGTAACAGGCAATAGGGATTCCAGCACAACAGCGTCATCAACAGCTACAGGTGGCTGGTTCACAGCAGTAACCGAAATCGTAACCGTGGCCGGTAGTGATATCAATCCTCCAGGATCCTGAATTGTGTATGTAAATGAATCATTTCCTAAAAAACCTGCGTCTGGCGTGTAGGTAACAACCCCGGTAGATGCATTGACGGACACAGTACCGTGCTGCGGATCAGTGGCTATGCTTAAAGATGATACGACGATATCATTGTCAACATCATAGTCATTTAATAAAACGGGTATTTCCACAGCAGTTTCTTCTACTGTGGTGGCAGCATCATCAACCGCAACCGGCGGGTCGTTTACCGGCGTTACGGTTATCGCTACGGTACCCGGCTTGGATACAGCCCCTTCTATGTCTTTAACGGTATAGGTGAAAGAATCATTGCCATTGAAGTCTTTCTCAGGTGTGTATATGAATTCTCCCGTAGAAGATTCCAGCACGACTTTACCATGAGAAGGGCCACTCGCAAGCGCAATTGAAGAGGGATCTATTGCGCTGTCTACATCGGTGTCATTTAGCAAAACAGCGATGCTTACGGGTTCATCTTCCGGTGTCGTAGCGAAGTCGGCTGTTGCAATGGGTGCATCATTAACAGGTATGACCGTGATTTTTACGGTAGCAATACCGGACTCCGCACCATGCGGATCTTTAATCTTATAGGTGAAAGAATCATCTCCATAGAAATTAAGATTTGGCGTGTATGTTACGGTACCGGTATTCGGATTGATCGCCAAGGTGCCTTGCCCAGGAGAATCTACGATGACGAGCATGGAAACCTCCAGGACATCATCAACATCAATGTCATTGGACAATACAGGGATATTCACGGGAATATCTTCGTCTGTTGATATCTCATCATCGATGGCGATAGGGGGATCGTTTACCGGAACCACCGTAATAGTCACCAATGTTTCACCAGAGCTTTCGATACCATCACTCGCGTAATAGGTGAATGTGTCCGTTCCGTAGAAGTCCTGGTCCGGATGATAGATAAAAGCCCCATCGGGATTCAATGTTATGGTTCCATGTTGGGTGGGCTGGCCCAACATTGCCGTAAGCGTTTCACCATCGTGTTCGAGGTCATTATCCAGAACATTGCCGTTTAGCTGCGTATCCTCATCTACCGTGAAAAAGTCCGGAAGTGTCTCAGGGGGATCCTGTACAGGAAGGACGGTCACGCACAAAGTACCGGTACAGCAGGCATTGGGTGTGGAATTATCACAAACGCCATAGGTAAATGAATCCTGACCATAAAAATTGGGGTTTGGCGTATAAGTATACGTTCCATCGGCCCGAAAATCGATATGCCCATGGTCAGTAGCTCTGGATTCTGCTACCACGTGCAAGGGAGCTCCTTCAGGATCATGGTCATTATTGAGGACATTGCCGCTTACCGGAGTATCCTCATTTGTGGTGGCGAAATCAGGGCCGGCAACGGGAGGAAGATTTGTAAAGTTCACACTACGTCCTGTGCCCAGCGGCGTTGCGGAAGTTGAGGGATCTGGGGAAATAAGCAATAAAACAACGAGAACTGTTGTGAAAATGTCAATTCTACAACGTTTTACATTATTGGCGGTAATAGTTTTCGGCACTCCGAGCATAGGCTTTTATTTGTCTGCAACCCTCCTCGAGGTCTGATGGTCTGCTACATTCCACAAGTCTCACTCACAAGAAGTCTATAAGGATGCTAGTTGGCGGTAAAATGTAACCTTTCATACCTTTTATTACCTGGCAATTTATTACTAATACCTATTATTATATGATAAACCGTGGATTAAATTTTTTGTCTGGAGCGTCGACGCAAGTGAAATAGGAGGGGTGGTAATTACAGAAATATTATTTATAAAACGTTGATTATAAGTATATTAAAATTAAATGAGATAGGATAGATCGTATATTTTACCTTTCAAACGTATGCAAACGCTGCAATTTTACATAAACTAAAAAATTATCTTTTCGAGCCAATTTATTACTTATGAGCTAATTATATGTTTTTTTTCAAATCCTGGCTTTAACGTCTAAATGAATGGAATTTGCTGTTGTAGATTTGAGGTAAATGAGATTAGCCGCTTGAACGTATGCAATCAGCCGCTAGCGCACCGAAGGAATATCTTGACTCCCTTCCGCATGACCGGAAAGAAGCGGTCAGCAAACTTCGAAAAGTCATCCTGGACAATCTGCCCAGTGGTTTTGCTGAGGTAATGAGCTATGGAATGATCGGCTATGTAGTTCCGCATTCCCTTTACCCACAGGGATATCATGTTGATCCGGCACAGCCATTACCTTTTTTGAACATTGCCTCGCAGAAGAATTTTATTGCGGTATACCATATGGGCATCTATGCCGACAAGATGCTGCTGGATTGGTTCACCAAAGAGTTTCCCAAGCATTCGAAGTTGAAACTGAACATCGGGAAAAGTTGTATTCGTTTTAAAAACGTAGACCAAATCCCATACGCACTGGTTGGCCAATTGGCGGCAAAGGTTTCTCCTTCCGAATGGATTGAAACATATGAACGTATGATTAAGCCTTAGTTGCGCCTTTCCCTTCTATTTTGTTACGCTCGGTCGAACTTCAATTTTGCTGGGAAGTGTTCTTGGGTTCATTTCTAACAAGTCGATTACGATTTGTCCGATATCCTCAGGCTGGATTTTCCAGGCATCTTCCGGACCTGGCTGACGGTTATTAAAATGCGTGGCAACTGATCCGGGCATGATGGTTGTCACTTTTATGCCATAATTTCTGATATCTAACATGACCGCTTGCGTGAAACCGACAAGCCCAAACTTACTGGCATTGTATGCGGAAGCGCCAGCAAAGAAATTGGTACCGGCCAGGCTTGCCATGGTAATGATGTATCCTTTTGATTCCTTCAAGGCGTCTAGCGAAGCTTTGATACTATAGAATACGCCTGTGAGATTGGTATCAATTGTCTCATGCCACTGTTCAGCCGTTAGCGTTTCAATGGAACCAAAATAACCAACCCCGGCATTGGCTATGAGAACATCGAGCTTACCCCATTTTTGAAGTATGGCAGCTACCGCCTTATTTTGGTCATCGGCATTTCGAACATCGGCAACAATACCTATCGCCTTGCCCTTTCCAATCAGGTTTAACTTTGCCGCCGCAGCCTCCACAGTTGCTTTTGACCGTCCGGTGATCGCGACATTGGCATTTTCACTTACCAATGCTTCTGCCACGCCATAGCCTATTCCTTTGCTTCCTCCTGTAATAAGGACCGTTTTGTTTTTTATTGCCTCCATAATGGTTGATTTTTTTATGCTGCTAATATAGTACAATGACCCCGACCCCATGGGTATTTGTATGATTTGAAGATCTGAAGGGTCCCCATTCCGGTTTCAGGGAACTTTGCTTGGTGTGTGCAATTGCACATCCTATGGAGGTTACTTCTTTTTGGCACAGTTTACGACATCGTCTTTGCACAGAATAAAAGTCCAAAGAATTTGATAATATTTTTTTTACATTCGCGGCATAAATTTTGTCTAGCATGAACCACAAAGGAATTGCATTGGGTATTGTTGCTGCAGCTAGTGTGATGTCCTGCATTCATCGCCCCCCAACAGATCTCACGATGGAAAATCTTATTCCTAAACCAGTGTTAGTCGTCGCAACGGCCAAAGTGTTTGAGCTTACAGATGAGTCCGGCGTTTTCATTGCTGACGACTCGCCTGAACTTCAATTTGTGGGGGAGTACCTTGCCGAGAGATTAAGACCAGCAACTGGTTTTGAGGTAAACGTCGCTTCCACTAAGGTTGCACCTAAAGCAGGAAGTATTTTTCTATCGCTTTCTGATGATGCTGAATTGGGAGATGAGGGTTATGAAATTGATATTACGGACAACCTAATAAACATCAAGGCCAATAAACCAGCTGGATTATTTTGGGCTGTTCAAACCATGCGGCAACTCTTGCCGCCAAAAGTAGAACGCAATACTATACAGAGCGGCCCCTGGGAAATTTCTACAGGTACCATCCGTGATTTTCCGAGTTATCCTTTTCGCGGTTCTATGCTTGATGTAGCGCGGCATTTTTTCAGTGTGGCTGATGTAAAACGCTATGTTGATCTTATCTCGCTTTACAAAATGAACGTGTTGCACCTGCATCTTTCTGACGACCAGGGTTGGCGTATCGAAATCAAGTCCTGGCCTAATCTTACCAAACATGGCGGGAGTACGCAGGTAGGTGGCGGCAAAGGGGGTTACTATACACAGGAGGAATATAAAGAGTTGGTAAAGTATGCACAGGATCGTTACATCACCATCATACCGGAAATTGATATGCCAGGACACTCGAATGCAGCATTGGCCTCCTATCCGGAATTGAATTGTGATGGCAAAGCAACGGCACTATACACGGGTACGGAGGTTGGGTTTAGTTCTTTGTGCACGACAAGTGAAATTACCTATAAATTTATCGATGATGTTGTACGTGAAATGTCCGCAATAACACCCGGACCATATCTGCATATTGGCGGCGATGAAAGTGACGCTACAAAAAGGGAACATTACATACCTTTCGTTGCCAGGGTAAGGGATATAGTTAAGTCGCACGGGAAACAGGTTATTGGATGGGAAGAGACTGCGCAAATTAATATGAACGAAAAAAGACCGGAAGACGGGATTAATGTTGATGCAGCGGCAAAGGCAGCAGCCGCGAGTTCAATAGCGCAATTTTGGAAAAATCCCGTGCATGCACACGAGGCAGTGAACAATGGTTCAAAGCTTGTTATGTCGCCGGCGACTAAAATGTACCTGGATATGCAATACGATTCAACAACAAAATTGGGACTGCATTGGGCGGCCTACATTGAAGTAGACAGTGCATACATGTGGAGTCCGGTCACATTCGTTGAGGGCATTACAAGAGAAAATATTCTGGGCATTGAGGCACCGTTATGGTCTGAGACCGTTACCAACATGGATGAGATTGAATACATGATTTTTCCACGCATTATTGGTCTTGCAGAGATCGGCTGGTCACCTGAAGAAGGTCGTAGTTGGGATGAATATAAGATTCGTTTAGGAAACCACGGTCCACGTATGGAGGCGCAGGGTATTGATTATTACAAATCGGCCCAGGTACCCTGGGTGGAGTAACCGGTTTGACAGTGCAATAATAATGGTACTATTCCAGGTGTCTTACGCCTGGTTCTTCAGAATGCCCCATAAACTAAGGAAGGAGTCGCATGAAAAGATTGCTTGTATTGATATGTATTGCGCTCGTCACGGGTGCATCCTCCTCTAAACAATTAAGTTGGCTAGCTGTAGGTGATTCCATCACCTATTTGAACGACCATCTCGATGAGACGGGATACCGTGTTACAAAAGGATACATGACCAGGGTTACAGAAGACTTACCCGCAATCACATATGTCAATAAGGGCTACAATGGCTGGACCTCCGGTGACATTGCTGATGAAATTGAAAAGTTAGGCCTTGAAAACGCAGACGTTTACTCAGTCTTTCTGGGTACTAATGATTGGTCACAGGGTAGAGCTGTTGGCACACTGAATGATTATAAGAACAACTTGGGCAGTGCAACGCTTTTCGGGGCCTACCGTATTATCATTGACAAGCTTAAATCGCTCAACAAGGACGCACAGATAATGCTGATAACACCGATGCAACGCGGTGATTTCGTTTATATCGCAAATAATAAAAATAATGCTTATGGCTCGTACAAGGAGAAGAATGGACAGACGCTTGCTCAATTTGCGGAGGCAATAATCGCAATCGGCGCATATGAAAATGCAGTGGTGGTTGATTTATACTCTGACAGTGGGATTACCGTTGACAACACTGTAAAGTACAAGCGCCTAAAGGATCCTAATACCGGTGCGTACCGGGAATATTATTACCCGGATTTTATAGATATCCCTTTCAATCCGGAAACGGATGAATATCCTTACCCTGTTGGTGCCATTGACATGACTTTCGATGGACTGCACCCTTCCGACAGTGGAAATGAAATTATTGCAAAGATGATAGAAAAGGTAATCAGAAAATGATTTAAGCAATACGGATATACCACTGCTTCCTACACGAGAGATTTTGTGTTGACAAAAGAATTACTTGTAGTTGTTGTAGTAATTGACCAATAATTTCAGTTCATCGGGTTTATTCGACGATATCTTTTTTTCTTTGGCAAACTGCATCATCTCTTCATTGTGGTCAGGAAATGTCGCAATCATTTTTTTAAGGTTTGTCACTTTTGTCAACTTTTCATTCCCGATTCTGAGATACATGACGTCAGGTGCTGTGGCATACCTTGCAGGCTTTCCGGTAGTCTCTATTGCTTTTGGCTCCTGCTTCTCCCTAAACACGATTACTTTTTTCAGCAACAGCGTAATTTTGCCACTGTCGAGTAATATAAATAGCCCTGGTGGCAAACTCGTTTCAATTTGATCAACCACGAGGGTGAGGTCTCCGAGTTGTACTTTGCGCATAATTTTTGGATTGGGGTCCAGGATGTAGACTGCATTGTTTAGCCTGAATTCAAGATGATCTGCGAAAATGTTGTATCTGATCATCACATCTGAATACTTCCCGTGGTCGCTGTATATTTCGCCCTTTGCATATTCGTCACTCAAGTATGGAGAGCCATCGATCCGTTCTGTTGGTGTACCGTGCAAAGACTTTTCGGCATACTTAATGAGCATATGATCCGCCAGATTTACACCCACACCACCACCCACACCAACGGGTTGGACTTGTGCGTCAACAGGAATAAAGATAGAGAAAAGAAACGTAGCATATATAGCGATGCGGTTGCACAACATACGTGAGTTCCTGAGCATAATGTCCTTTCGTTTTATTAATATTATCAACGGGCAAAGGCAATCGGGAAGATTTTTCAGTCTTTGGTTTACATAGATAATGAGAAATGTTGGAATTGTATTGTTTGACAAAGTAGCAGTTCCCGATTTCGCCGGACTTTTTGAAGGTTTTTCCTGCCGGCGGAGCGAAAAGAGCGTAGTCTGCACACTTTAATACGTATATGCGATCGCACTTTTGGGCGAAAGAAAACATTGCCGGTGATCGGCGCGCGAAAGGTATTTAATTTCCAGGCCTTAGCGAATGGAAATAATGCTCAATTAATCTTGATCAACTCCACTTCAAAAATAAGTGTGGAATAGGGGGGGATCTGATCTCCCGCACCACGCTCTCCATAGGCCAGCGGATAGGGAATATATAAAGTCCACTTGTCGCCTTCGTGCATGAGTTGCAGTGCTTCTGTCCATCCGGGAATTACTCCATTCACGTCAAAAGTCACAGGTTCATTCCGCGCTACTGAGCTGTCAAATACAGATCCATCAATCAATTTACCGGTGTAATGCACCGTAACATTATCAGTGGGGAGCGGAGATTTTCCGGTGCCAGCGCTGATTACCTTGTACTGCAATCCGCTATCGGTAGTCGTAACACCGGGAAGCGTTTTGTTTTCTGCAAGAAACGCGGCACCTTCTTCAATCAATTTCAATTTTTTCTTATCCGCGACTTCCTGCATGTACACTTGTACAATAGCCAGTGCTTCTTCTTGTTCCATTTTCAGCGCTTTGCTCAGGTATACATCTTTTATACCGTCCGTCAGGGCCTCCAGATTCAGTGAGTCGCCACCTTGCATTCTGAGGTTGGTTGCCACCAATGTCCCCAGGCCGTAACTTACCTTTCTGAGGGTATCGGCAAGTTCAATTTCTTTGGGGTGCTTCAGTAGCTCAATCTCCGATCTTAATTGTTCTGTTTCTTTTTTTAATGCCTCAACCTGGCCAAGCAGGTCCTTTTTTGATTGGGAGAACAAGGGGCTGGCTATCAGCAAAGCAAGAACTAGGATTGAATATCGCATGATTAAAATCGGTTATTAGTTTTATAGTCTTTTCGGAACGCGGCGCAAATAAAAGAAAATATTTGAAACAAAGGAAAGACAGCGTATGGTTCAAGTACACATTGCCTATGGCGTAATCCGGGGTGCCCGAAAGTAGACCCTTGACCCCACACAGACATGTAAATTATTTGAAGCTGGGGTATGATTTGAGGCTAGGAGTAGTAGAAATCAGCCTTTCAATGGGATAAATGCGTCAATTCGTAACCACACTTTGGCGGAAATAGTAAACAGATCAAACACGACTCCTTATTTTGGCGTTAGCGCAAATTTTTAATACGCCCTATTATTTTATATATTACCATGCAACCAAACATGATTTGTAATGAATTTTAAGCCAAACCTCATGAGCAAAGAGGAGATTAATGCAAGCCTGCCAAAATACGAATCTATTGTTAAATACATGGTGAAGCGTAAAGACCTTATTACGTTTAGCCCCAATGATGATATCAACAAAATTATCGATATTATCATCGATAAAAAGATTTCCGGGGCACCCGTGTTGGATGAGGGTGGAAAACTTGTGGGCATCATTTCGGAAAAGGATTGTCTCCGCATTATTGTAGATCAGGCCTATCATAACTTACCATATAATTCGCCAAAGGTTTCTGATTATATGACAAAAAATGTAAAGACTTTGTCGCCTGATAGTGATGTAGTTGAGGCTGCAACACTTTTCTTGGATTCACCCGTCAGGCGGATGCCTGTGGTTGACAATGGAACATTAATTGGGCAGATCAGCCGGAGGGATATCCTGCGTGCAGCAAAAAACATTAATCCGGCACAATGGCATTGATATAGCAGGATCAATAACCTGTTTAGCTTTATCTTATTTTAAATTAGCTCTTCAACTGTGGCAAAGCTGCAGCAGAAGAGTTTTTTTTTGCTCGCATTTTACCCGGTTCATGATTCTGTTTTGGTGAAGTGGTTTTATTGAAGAATGGGAGCCGATTTAATATGTAACGATTCAGCATTGGGCTTGCATTGCAGCTTCTGCACATTGTACTATCTTGCTACCTTTAAATTCTTAGTGAAATCCTGATGAAAATTGATACCCGGCTAACTGCACAACATCTTGAATCAACAATTGACCACTTCTGGAAATTATCAGGCGAAAAGATCCTGGCAATTGAAAGGGATTTTGATTCCAAAAAAGGGGCACCTGTATTTACAGTAAATGGAAAGTACACAACCCGTGGTTGGACGGAGTGGACGCAGGGATTTCAATTCGGGTCGGCCTTGCTTCAGTACGAAGCTACCGGTGAGCAGGAATTTCTTGAAATAGGGCGCCGCAATACAGTGGAAAAAATGGCACCTCATTTAACCCATGGCGGTGTGCATGATCATGGTTTTAATAATCTCAGTACCTATGGGAACTTATTGAGATTAATGGCGGATGGAAGGATCGAAGAGGATGAGGGAGAAAGAAATTTCTACACGCTTGCACTAAAGGTAAGTGGTGCCGTTCAGGCCATGCGATGGACACCGATAAAAGGTGGCGGATTTATCTATTCTTTTAACGGCCCCCAATCCCTGTTTGTGGATACTATTCGTTCGTGCCGCGTGGTTATGGTAAGTCATGGGCTGGGTCATGTGCTTCAGGGTGAAAATGACAAGCGGATAAATTTGCTGGAAAGAGCGATTCAGCATTTAATAGCCACCGCGAATTATTCTGTGTTTTATGGAGAAGGCCGTGATGTGTATGATGTGTGGGGAAGAACAGCACACGAATGTCTCTTTAATGTCAATGATGGCAATTATCGTTGCCCCAATACGCAACAAGGCTACAGTGGATTTACCACTTGGACACGTGGATTGGCGTGGGCGATGTGCGGCTTCGCGGAAGAGCTGGAATTTCTTGAAACGGTAAGCAAAGACGAGCTCAGTCCAATTATGGACAAAGATGTACTGATGGCAACGCTGTTGAAGGCAGCTACGGCCACTGCTGATTTCTACATCGACAATACGGCTGCTGATGGAATTCCTTATTGGGATACGGGTGCTCCGGGTCTGGTGCATCTTGGGGATTACCTGAATAAACCTTCCGATCCCTACAATGACCATGAGCCTGTCGATAGTTCTGCCGCGGCCATAACGGCACAGGGATTACTGCGGTTAGGCAGATTCCTGGGAAGCCGAAGAGATGAACGCAGCAACCGCTATACGCAAGCCGGGCTGGCAACGACAAAGGCCCTTTTTCAGGAGCCATACTTATCATCATCTGCTGCGCACGAAGGATTGATACTCCACTCGGTTTATCACCGTCCTAATGGATGGGATAATATTCCGGCGGGCAGGAAAATACCATGTAATGAGTCCAGCATGTGGGGTGATTACCATGCACGGGAGTTGGCGTTGTATTTAACAAAGCTTATCAGAAATGAACCTTACTACACTTTCTACAATGGTCTCCCGAAAGGATAGTGCACTTAATCCCTTTGTGTATAAATTGCGCTTGAAAATTATGCTCCCTTATCTTACTTGCATCTATAATTATTGAATGACTACTAAACACAAACCAAAATACAGGCGCATAGCGCAGTTGAAAACAGCTGATAATTTTCGTGATTACCTCGCAACCATCGGTACAGACCTGCCCTTTGAGGATACACTGGCCGCTCCCGGTCATTCGCCGGCGGCGAACGCTTTCAAGTTGAATTCGGGTAAAACCATTGGCAATCGCTTTTGTATCTTGCCCATGGAAGGATGGGATGGTACTACTGATGGCAAGCCAAGTGATTTTACGAAGCGCAGGTGGCAAAATTTCGCCATTAGCGGAGCGAAGTTATTATGGGGTTGTGAGGCGGTAGCTGTGCGGCATGATGGCAGGGCCAACCCCAACCAGTTGTTGATTAATAAGGCAAATCTTGATGAGTACAAGAGACTGTTTGAGACACTTAACAGCGAGCATCATCAGAAGTTTGGCAACACGGCGGATCTGTTGATCGGTATTCAGTTGACACACTCCGGCCGATTCTGTAAGCCCAATGATACCAAGAAACTGGAACCACAAATCCTGTATGCACACCCGGTGTTGAATCGCAAATTCGGATTAGGGGAAGACTATCCTGTTATGCAGGACGATTACATTGACCGGCTGATTGATGATTTTGTTAAAGGCGCTGTGCTGGCACAACGTGCAGGATTTCATTTCGTGGATATAAAACATTGTCACGGTTATCTCGGCCACGAGTTCCTCACTGCACATGATAGAGCAGGAAAGTATGGTGGCAGTTTTGAAAACCGTACGCGTTTTTTGACCTCTATTGTGGCAGGCATCAAAGCTGAAGCACCTGGCATGGAAATAGGGGTAAGGTTAAGCGCCTTCGACTGGGTGCCTTTTAAACCCGGGGTGGATCAGGTCGGGATTCCCGAAAGCTTCAATAGCGATAAGTATACCTATGCCTTTGGCGGCGATCAATCCGGAACTGCGAATGACCTTACAGAGACGTATAAGTTTATGGAATTGCTCAGGGCATTGGGAATTCAGCTGGTGTGTATTACTGGGGGAAGTCCATACTACAATCCACACATTCAGCGCCCGGCTTTGTTTCCCCCTTCTGATGGTTATTATCCGCCCGAAGATCCTTTGGTTGGTGTAGCCCGGCAGTTGCATGTTACGGCTGACATAAAGAAGGCATTTCCAGATCTCGCTATTGTAGGCTCAGCGTATTCGTATCTGCAGGAGTGGCTGCCATACGTAGGTCAGGCTGTATTGAACAATAACATGGCCGACTTTATCGGACTGGGTCGGATGGTTCTTTCGTATCCGGAGATGCCGGAGGATATATTGCACGGTAATCCATTGAAACGCGATAAACTTTGCCGGACGTTTTCGGATTGCACTACAGCACCGCGCAATGGTATGATATCAGGATGTTTTCCGCTGGATCCATTCTATAAGGCATTGCCCGAAGCTGCCTTGCTTAAAGAAATTAAACTGGGAGAATAATGAATAGGTGTGCGCTGATAACGGGAGGCAGCAGGGGTATTGGCTTTGGTATTGCCGTGGCCATGGCACAACATGGATATAACCTCGCCATCAATGGCATTCGCAGTGAAGACCTGTTGCAGGGGCAACTCAATATCCTGAGAAACCACAACATTGAAGTAATCTACTGCCAGGGTAATATCGGGAATAAGGAAGACAGGGGCAATATTGTTGCCAAAACGGTTGATCACTTTGGAAAAATTGATGTATTGGTGAACAATGCCGGCGTTGCTCCCTCCGTTCGCAAGGATATTCTCGAGCTGGACGAGGAAAATTATGACCGCCTGCTGGACATCAACCTGAAAGGGACCTTTTTCTTAACGCAGCTGGTAGCCAAGCAGATGCTTAAAGACAAAGAATCCAACCTGGCATACAGTCCTTGCATTATCTCCATAACATCGATCTCTGCTGAGGTAGCGTCTGTTAACCGGGGTGAATATTGCATGTCGAAGGCAGGGCTGGGCATGATGACAAAACTCTTTGCGACACGCCTGGGGGACGCGAACATACCAGTCTATGAGGTACGTCCCGGTATTATTCGCACAGATATGACTGCTGGTGTAAAAGAAAAGTACGACAAGCTTATCCATGAGGGATTAACACTGGAGAAACGTTGGGGAACGCCGGAAGACATTGGTAAGATCGTGGCCGCGCTGGCGAAAGGCGAGATACCTTACGCCACAGGACAAGTGATTCATGCCGATGGCGGTATGGGCATCAGGAGGTTATGATTTCTTTGGTCCGCTATTTTGAAAACCCTTTATTAAAAAATACACAGAGACCATCTTTCCCTGCTACAACAACGTCTTTTAACTTATCGTTGTTCAAATCAACAATGCTAAAGAAGATACCCGTTCCCTTTCCCTCGCCGGGTTTCCCATAGCTGATAACCTGTTTTGTAAAGGATGCACCATTCCATTTGAAATAGTATAAGCCAACCGGATCATGTGCGCCCGGATCGTGATCGTCATGGGCGCGATACCGTTTGCCCGTAACTAACTCAGGCTTGCCATCGTTGTCAATGTCTTCCCATGCCATCGTATGGTATTGCGCGTTATAAGGGTCTATGTCATGCTTCACCCAGGTTCTGTTTTTCTTTACATCCATTTGTTGTTCATACCAATTCAGGCCGTAGCCATGTGCTGATCCTACAATGAGATCAGCATACTTGTCTCCATTCACATCCACTACCAGCATGGGTACGCTTGCTTGCACGAAGGACAACTCAGGATGAAATGTCCAGGGCTGGGTGAAAGGTTGAGCGGGACACTCCAGCCATCCCTCGGCGACGACTAAATCACCACGCCCGTCACCATTAATGTCACCATACCCCAAGCCATGACCGTGTTTGTCCAGGACTTTGATAGAATCAAACGTTGCCGTTTGGCCTCCTTTGTTAATCTTATAAATCACCAATGGTTTACCAGGTGTATTGGGAATAATTTCCGGCACACCATCGCCGTCGATATCCCATGCCCGGGTGGTTTCAATATTTCCGCAACGCGCGATTACATGCTCTTTCCAGACTCCTGCCTTGCCCGGGTTTTCTTTCCAGATGAGTGTACCCTCAAACCATCCACCGGTAATGACATCTGTATTTCCATCGCTGTTTAAGTCGGCGATGATGGTGGAAAAATCATCATAATATTCGCCGAATCTTTTCAGCGTACCTACATGTGTGCGGTTGACAAAGTCAGGCCCTTTGTACCAAAATGATCCTGAGAAAATGTCCGGCACACCATCGTTGTCAACATCAAACACATTGACCGACTCAAAAGATTCTGAAGCCACCAACAGTTTTTCAAAGGAGACCACGCCCTGTGGATCTTTAACCTGCGCGGCGAGGGTGTGGATGATTGCAAAAAAGAGTATTATCATGACGCCGCTTTTGCAAAAGTGGAAATCCGCGCTGATGAAGTAGCTTTGGTTTTTCAATACACAATTATTTATTTGTCAATGCAAATTGTGCGCTTGCCTTTTTCCTTAACAGTTGTCTTAAGGGTTCAATGAAGGCTTCGGCGTCTTTGCAGTAATTTTCTTCAAAATGTCTAAACCGGCTGTCATTACGCGGATAAGTTACATTTTCTTTTCCAGGATTCAACTCGCTGGCACCCGGTGCGGTTACGAAACCAGTAGGTTTTCCCGATTGTGTGTATCGGTTCTTTTTAAGCAACTGTTCTTTTATCGTGTGAGCGGAAATCTGCTGTGGCGCTTCATAAGATCTTGTGGGGCAAGTCACAAGCACTTCTTATATTCACAGCGTGAATAAAGTAGTTTTGATTACGGGAAGTACGAGCGGCATTGGTCTTGGCATAGCGCGTGAATTTGCAACAGCAGGGTATGCTGTTGGATTCCACGGATTGGAACCCGATGGCGTAGAAATTTCTACGGCAGCCGGTCTTGAATTTGGCGTACCTACTTTCTTTTCGAATAGGAATTTGTTGTCCATGGAGTCTATTGAAAAATTGGTACGTGATACAGAAATGAACCTTGGGCCCATTGACGTGCTGGTGAATAATGCCGGGATCCAACACGTAGCGAACATCGAGGATTTTCCCGTCGAAAATTGGAATAATATCATTAGCGTAGATCTTACAGCAGCTTTTCATACTACGCGACTGGTGTTGGGTGGAATGAAAAAGAGGAATTGGGGACGGATAATTAATATTGCTTCTGTTCACGGACTCCTTGCTTCTGAATTCAAGTCGGCCTACGTTTCCGCAAAGCATGGATTGGTTGGTCTTACCAAAGTGACGGCGTTGGAAGGGGCCTCGTACGGAATTACCGCAAACGCGATTTGTCCAGGCTATGTAGACACACCCCTGGTGAGAAAACAAATTGCAGACCAGGCAAGGTTGCATCATATGACCCAGGAGGAGGTGATTGAAAAAGTAATGTTGATAAAGCAGCCCATAAAAAAATTTGTGAAACCTGAGTCCATTGGCGCATTGTGTATATTTCTGGCATCAGATCATGCTGAATTGGTCACCGGTACCGCGATTGCCATGGATGGTGGCTGGAATGCCCAATAAGAATAAGCATTAGTTACACATGAAGTTTATGGATTATAATCCGCCCCTTATCACAATTTATTGATGGTTGGATTATTGTTTATCCAAACCGTATTATTAAAAAAACATGGCTATGAAAAAAATAATTTTGCGCTCTGCTCAATTCCTATTGATTGCATTATTCCTTACAACCTGCGGGGAGCGCAGGGCAGCCGAACAAAACGAAGAAACGTTAGCTGTAACCAGGGACTGGAAATTGGGGATCGCAGTATGGACATTTCACACTTTTGGGTTGCCTGCAGCGCTTGAGAAAATTGACAGCGCAGGGGTAGGTTATATAGAGGTTCCTACTTTTTCTAAGTCAGGCCCCGACTTGAACGACTCTCTGATTGGCGATCTTTCCCCAGCAGGAATAGAAAAGGTGAAAGCACTCGTCACACGTCATAACCTTACTATTGAGTCCCTGTATTTAGCAGGGGGCAAGACAGTTGATTCCTGGAAAAAACAATTTGATAAGGCTAAGGAATTAGGAGCAACATTCGTCACCGCAGAACCGCCAATAACAATGTGGGATGAAATTGACAGTCTTGCCGGTATCTACGGAATGAAAGTGGCTATTCATGAGCATTGGAAAGGGGCTAGTGCTTACTGGGACCCGGATTCGGTATTGGCAGCGATTAAGAACCATCCAAATTTTGGTGCCTGCGCAGATCTTGGCCATTGGCCAAAGAGTGGTGTTGATCCACTTGAAGGCATTAAGAAGTTAGAAGGTCATATAATAGCCATCCACCTCAAAGATATTGCTGCATTCAACAATCCCAATCTAAAAGATGTACCTGTTGGCACAGGCGTTGTTGACTTTCCTGCAGTTTTTGCAGAATTAAAAAAACAAGGCTTCAGAGGACCGATATACATAGAACGCGATGCCGAGGATCTTCCCAGCAATCTTCCTTCTGTTATCCAGACAATACGGTACTATAACGAGCTGTTGAGTAAGTTGAAATAGTGTTTAATTAAGATTGCACAATAACCTTAGATTATCCAACCGATGTTTGTGTTGTTCTCGGGGTTTCTATTTTTGAAAGCACCCAGGACTTATTGAAGAAGCGCCATTGCATGGCAAATAGGAGCACGCACTATGATAAATGTTCTGTCTTTAATTTTCTGTGCAGCGCCGTTAACAATGCCGCTTTATTTTTCTTTGCTTTTTTCAGAAAATCTTCACCTGCAGCAGTTTTATTATCGAATATTCCACTCCAGATAATCATTTCTACCATCAATGGAAGTAAGGCTATTCCTTTTTCTGTGAGGCTATACCTGATTCTTGATTTTTTAGCATGATCTTCTCCCTTTGAGATGATTCCCACGGCCTCAAGATTTCTAAGCCGTTCTCCCAGAACACTGGTCGAGACTCGCTCGTCAGACTCGAAAAACTCATTGTAGTGCCGCTTTCCCTTGAACATCAGATCACGAACAATTAGCAATGACCACTTGTCGCCAAAGTGCTCCAAGGCATAATTGGTAGGGCAATGGGAGCGTAATTTCATCCCGTAAGATATTTCTTTTGAATTTAACTTGCAATATACAAGCTAATATATTTAGCTTTGTTTTTGCAAGTTAACTAATAATCACAAAGATAAATCAATATGAAAACACGAAACGTAATCATTGGCACGGTGTCTTACGTCGGTGCGTCCTTTTTTGTGCAGTTTATTTCTCATTTTGTAATTAATGCAGATCACTATGCATCGATTGCTTTTATGAGAGAACAGCCGCTTATGTATTTTGGACTGTCTACCATGTTCTTGCAGGGTATAGTGCTTACCGTTCTATACCTCAAATGGGCTAATGGAACCTTCAATGTAAGACAGGGGATTCGCTTTGCCTGGTTATTGGGTGCATTCTTTGTCAGTTATCTTGCCTTGGTGGAAGCCGATAAGTACAATGTTCAAGATATTGTGGAATGGGTAATTGTTGAGGCGGGTGCGGGTGCAGTGCAGTTTACGATCTTTGGTTTTCTTTTGGGAAGATTTGTAAAAGTGAAAAACGAATGATCATCGTGCACGCTTAACTTCCTGATATCTTTAAGCAATAGCCATGTAAACGCCATGGCTAAAATTCATTAACTTAGGAAGGTTTGTTCGTGGTGGGCTTCTAAGACGTTGCTTTCTTCCTGCGCTCATCATCAGCGCCAATCAAAAGGGATACTATACTCTTTGTTTCCTGCAGAAAGCAGGTTAAAGCATCGTTAAGTTGAAGTAAAAATGACCAGGGTGAACAGGTACCTATTAATTCCATTGATCATCGCAATGATATTCATCGCAGTTTGCATCATTGTCTCTTCGACATTAACGTCGGTATGGGTATTTATTCCGGAAATAGTTATTACTTGTGTTCTCTACTTGAATACTTATGAATATCCGATTCCATTTTTCAGCGACACTCATTTTCCTGTCTTTATTGTGTCTGCTATCCTGTGAAAGATCCGGCAGTGCGCGATTGTTCGATGGCGAAACCTTCAATGGATGGGAGGGAGATACTGTCACAACCTGGAAAATCGCAAATGGCGCCATTGTCGGCGGTTCGCTTTCTGAGACAGTACCACACAATGACTTTCTTTGTACCACTAAGGCGTATGACAATTTTGTCCTGCGATTGAAATTCAAACTTGAAGGCAATGGGGGATTTATAAATGCAGGTGTGCAATTCAGAAGTCGGCGGGCAACTGACCCTGCTTATGAAATGATAGGGTATCAGGCGGATATGGGGAACAATTACTATGGAGCGTTGTATGATGAATCAAGAAGAGATGTTGTGCTGGCGGGACCAGACTCTATTGCTGCGCTTTCGATTATAAAACCCGGCGATTGGAACGACTATGAAATAAGAGCTGAAAATAAGCGAATTCAGATTTTCTTAAATGGTCAACAGACGGTGGATTATACTGAACCAGGGCAGGACATACCGCAAAGCGGAATTATCGGACTACAGATTCACGGTGGTGGTAAGGCACTTGTGTCCTACAAGGATATTACAATTAAGGAAATCCGCTAAGGGTTTGAGCCAGCGAGGGTATTTGCGATTTGGTTCAGCCCGCTGAAGAAAGAGGAGCGGGATGTGTTTGCCATCGTTTGTACCCACGCATCACACGTAAGTATTTTGTTTTATAAGCTGCAGGAATAGCGTTTACTTGCATCTAAAGAAGCACATATGAAATCTCAATTTCTAAGTTTTATAGTAGGGCTCATCGTAGGAATGGGTGCCATTATTTCATTCAATATGTTGATTAAACCCAAAAAGCAAAGCCTGGAAATACTCCCATTTCCATATTACAGGGTTTTATTTGAAGATGATAATGTGCGGATAATCGACCATAAATTGAATCCTGGTGAAACAGAGCCTATGCATTATCACCCTCCGATGTATGTTTACTTTCTTGAAAATGCTGATGTTGTTGTCAGTGGGCCCGATGGTGAGAAGAATTCAGAATCGTTGAAAAAGTGGCAAGGCTCAGTGTTTCCTGCACTAACACATTCTATTCAAAACGTCGGAAAGACGTCGCTGCATTCAATACTGATTGAATTGAAATGAATACTTTATAGTTACAAATAGTTTACGCCAATCGCTAAATGGCAATTGTGCCAGGCAGTTATGCCCGGCACATCAAGGCTTACATTCCTGGCAATGGCATGGTTTCATGCACTGCTATGGAACAATCCGCATTCCATGCCAGGTGCGGGTGTCCCTGCAGCAGGGCTTTTGCTTTTTCCATGTTTTCCGCCTGTAAAATTGAATACCCGGCGACGTTTTTATCACTTTTCTTGCTTTTACCGTCAGGTGCCAGTGCTTGTCCGTTCATGAGCGGTGAACCCATGTCAACGAGCTGATTGCCGCATTTCTGAGCCCATTGCATCCAGGCTTCCATGCCTTTGGCCTGGTCTTCTTTGGACATACCGGCCGTTTGCTGCATCGCGTCACTGGGCGCATGATAGATCACAATAAATTTTTTCATTCTGGTTGGGGTTAATTGCCTCCCTACTCATAAGGCCTTTCGGTTCCGCCCCGTTTTTCAAGTGGTTTCTGGACTCCACTATAATCGCTATTTTGTCGACGAATGAAGAATCCAAAAAGGGACAAATTCCAGGAATTTTATCAGTAATAGCTCGCTAGAGAAGACTGGTGGCTTGAATTCTTTGTCAGATAACCTCGGGTTCTATCTAAGGTAAGTATGAACAATATCAGTGTTGGGGCATAAAGAGATCTCGCGCGGCTTCCACCTCCCTGAAAAATAATGAGCAACTTATAAAATTGGTTTGGAAGCAGGTTACATTCGTAGCCGGAGGCGCAGGCGTGCAGAAAAACGAATTCTTGAGATCCCAAAACGGAGTGAACTATGATGAAAGCAGCCATAACTACCAAAGCAGGAGCTCCCCTCGTTATTGAGATAAGGCAAGTGCCGATCCCGGAGGTGAAATCAGATTGGGTTCTTATCAAGGTTAAAGCATTTGGTCTTAATCGTTCGGAAATATTCACCAGAAAAGGAGATTCTCCAAACGTAGCCTTCCCCCGTATTCAAGGCATCGAATGTGTTGGCATCGTTGAGGTTGATCCATCCGGCACATACAGTAAAGGCCAACAAGTGGCTGCGATCATGGGTGGGATGGGCCGCTCTTTCGACGGTGGTTATGCGGAATATACTGCGGTACCCTTGTCCATCGTTTTTCCATTTCGCAGTGGACTCCCCTGGAGTACCCTGGGGGCAATCCCTGAAATGTTTCAGACTGTCTCAGGTTCTCTTAATCAGGCGTTAGAACTTGCCAGGGGTGAGACATTATTAATACGGGGAGGGACGTCTTCCATTGGCATGTTGGCTTGCCAGCTGGCTAAATCAATGGGAGCTACGGTCATTTCCACCACGAGAAATGCGGACAAAGAACTTGCACTGAAAGAAAATGGCGCTGATTATGTTTTACGTGACAATGGTTCAATAAGCAATGATCTTCACAAGTTATTTCCTGATGGCGTCAATAAGGTATTGGAGCTGATTGGCACAAGGACCTTGAAGGATTCTTTGAAATGCATTGGTTTCAAAGGCACTGTTTGCATGACAGGCATTCTTGGCAATGAGTGGACAATGAACAGCTTCACACCAATGGGTGACATTCCATCGTTAGGACGGTTGACTGTCTACATGGGGGAGTCAAAGAATCTTTCAAAGGCGCTGCTGCAAGACTTTATTGACGACGTTGAAAAGGGTAACATAACATTGAACATTGATTCGATTTTCAAGTTGGATGAAATTGTCGCTGCGCACGAATACATGGAGGGTAACCTGGCTAAAGGAAAACTGGTAGTAGTCCTTTAACCAGATTGGATAAAAAAGCCTCAATAAGGTACAAGCCATTCCATTTTTACAAACCAGTTGTCAAAGTAAATTATAACCCGAAAGAGATAAGACGAACTTACCGAAGGCGCCGAAAAGCACACAGGCATTTACCACAGGAACATATATCTTTGCGGGTAAGCAATTGCAGTGCAAACAAAATTATTTCCACATGAAAAACACTTTCCTTTTTATCCTGGTCCAGATGGTAGTAATGCCATGTTTACATGCCCAGGGTACTACAACAGATGGTAAGCAAAATCAAGAAATCTATTCCTTAATTGATAAGTACACCCAGGCCCGGGAAAAGAAAGATACCGTATTGCTCAGAAGCATTTTAACCGAGGATGTTGATCAATTGGTTTCTTCAGGCGAGTGGCGAAATGGTGTAGACGGATCCATCAGCGGCATGTTGCGAAGTACCGATAGCAACCCTGGTACAAGAACGCTGAAAGTTGATAAAATACGATTTCTTAATGCGGAGAGCGGAATTGTAGATGCCCGGTATGAAATACAAAATACGGATGGTACGGAAAGGAAAATGTGGAGTACTTTTATAGTGGTATACAATGGCAATGTGTGGAAGATTTCTGCGATTCGAAATATGCTGCCAACCGGACGACAATAGAATTGAGCGTAACCTGATCGGAAAGTGGTTGAAATAGTTAAAACGGATTCTGAAAATACTGATTTCATAGAACTCGTGAGGAATCTTGATGCTGACCTGGCTGAAAGAGACGGAGATGATCATGCTTTCTATTCGAAATTCAATAAGCTTGATAAAATTAAATTTGTGGTGGTTGCTTATGATAATAAAAAACCGGTGGCCTGCGGAGCAATGAAAGAATATGCGGCAAAGACCATGGAAATAAAGCGGATGTATGTTGCGCCTGAACACAGAGGTAAAGGATTCGCAAATAAAATTCTCTCAGCTTTGGAAAATTGGGCATCCGAATTATCATATACAAAGTGCGTGTTGGAAACAGGGAAAAGGCAACCAGAGGCAATTAGGCTTTACGAAAAAAATGGGTATAGTTTGATTCCGATGGGCAGTACGTTGGTGTTGAAAACAGTTTGTGCTTCGAAAAAAAGATATGCAATACAGTGAATGAAATTGGCAGCTATGGGAAATGAGCTACGGAATATCTAAATCCAGTATGGTTACAACGTCTGTAGTCTGATTGAAATAGATGCATCATTAGTTGTTGATGATTATATGAACAAAGTCGCATTCTATGCAGTTAACGCTATCACATTTTACAGGGCAATAGCCGCCCCGGTAATTCTTTTTTTTATCATCAGAGCAGACTACGAAGTGTTCAAGTGGTTGCTAGCCTTTAGTTTTTTCACCGATGCCATTGACGGTTACCTGGCGCGCTGGTTAAAGGTCGACAGCATCGCCGGAGCGCGTCTTGATTCCATTGCCGATGACCTTACCATCGTCGCGGCAATCACGGGACTGGTTGTCTTCGAACGGGATTTTCTCAATAGTCAGTTGAGCATCATCATTGCCTTGCTGGTGCTCTTTACAATACAAACCCTCATGGCGCTTATTCGGTATCGTAAAGTAACAAGTTATCATACCTATCTGGCCAAACTGGCTGCTGTATTGCAGGGCTTATCATTGATGCAGGTATTTTTTTTCACAAAGCCGCTGCTGGTGTTGTTTTATGCTGCAGCCACTGTCACTGCACTGGAGCTGATAGAAGAAATGGTATTGGTGGTAATCAGTCCGGTATGGCAAGCTAATGTTAAAGGATTGTATTGGGTTTTGAAGTCAGGAAAAAAGGTATCGGAATAATGCCGTTTGACGGTTAAAATAGCTGACTGGACATAGACATCATCAAAAGTTAATTGTTGAACCAAGGAAAGAATGAAGGTAACGAACAATAAAATATTGATTACCGGCGGAGCGTCCGGCATTGGCCTGGGACTTACAGAACGATTTATCCAGGAGGACAACACTGTAATTATTTGCGGAAGACGGGAATCTGAACTCAAGTCGGTCTCTGTCAAATTCCCTTCTGTAATTGCAAGGAAGTGTGATCTGACTGTTACAAAAGAAAGAGAATCGCTTTTCAAATGGGTTTCGGAAAATCACCCTGACTTAAACGTTTTGATAAACAATGCGGGAATTCAGCAATGGATGACTGTTGGGGATAGCAACTTCTTTCAACGCGCACAGGCGGAAATAGCAATCAATATTGAAGCACCACTCCATCTTACCACACTGTTCATCACGTTGCCATCCATGACCACCATTGTAAACGTAACATCCGGATTGTCTTTTGTACCATTGACAAAAGTCCCGGTATATTCTGCAACAAAGGCATTTCTTCATTCGTTTACCCTTTCGCTGCGAGAGCTGCTGAAATCAAAAAATATTGAGGTCATCGAAATGATCCCACCTGCACTGAACACTGACCTTGGTGGAAAGGGTTTGCATGACACCGCCCCTCCGGTAAGTGATTTTGTCGATGTTGTTTTTACGCAATTAAAGGAAGGAAAAACGACACTCACTTTTGGTTTCAGTGAAAACATGGTGAAAGCGGGTCCGGACGACCTACAAAAGACATTTGAGAGGATGAATGCGATCGCAAACTAGCATTGACCACAACAGGATTGGTGCAGATTTGGGCAGGACTAGTAATTCAATGCATGGAACCAAGAATTGAAATGCTACCGGAAAAAAAATTAGTAGGCAAGCGTCTCAAAATGACTTTGTCCAACAACAGGACTGTTGAGTTGTGGCGAAGTTTTATGCCGAAAAGAAAAAATATCAGCCTCATGCGATCCTCGGATTTGTTTAGTATGCAGGTATATAACAAGCTTCTTGATTTTAACGATTTTGATCAGGATACTGAATTTGAAAAATGGGCTGCTGTAGAGGTTGCCGATTATCACGACGTCCCCGAAGATCTTGAGACCTATACATTGACAGGTGGACTTTATGCTGTATTTATCCATAAAGGAGCGGCAAGGGTATTCAAAAATACATTTGAGTTTATTTTTAATTCATGGCTGCCGAGGTCTTCCTATGCATTAGACAAAAGAGAACATTTTGAACTGCTGGGAGAGCGATACAAGAACGATGACCCGGCATCGGAGGAAGAAGTATGGATACCTATTAGAATGAAAACGTAAAGCCATACTGGATTTTCCGTTACAAAAGAAAGAGGATTACTTTTTAGAAGGGCTTTGGGAATTCACCCTGACCTGGATGTTCTGATAAGCAATGCCGTGAAGGGGTAGTGGATGCCTTTACGGATGGCAGCTCCTGCTTACGCAAAAAGGAGGGATGGTTATTGAAGCACCGCCTCTTCTAATCTTCATTTGTATTATCATCTTCCACCCCCATCGCATAACACAACGTCCGGAAGGTCAATCCATCAAAGTAATTACTAAATTTTGTCATTCGCCGCAGATGGAGTTTATCGGACCTATCTACTATTCTTAGCGCCAATTCTTATGCTCAAGCTTCCTGGTGTATTCAATTCCTCTATTTCCCTGGTTTTGAGCCTTCTCATTTTCCTTTGTCTTCCTATTTTAACGATTAACGCCTATTTTTGGACATTGGTGCTTCAGGAGCTATTCATCGCTACTTTTTCCGCACTTTTGGCTAAACTTTTTTGAAATGGTATTTCAATCGCGATTTATAATGGGATGGATGACGCTCCTAGTGTCCTTTGCGCAGGTAGCCCCTTCCATTGGGCAGGATATGAATGTGGCGTGGTATGAAAGCTTTTTCCAGGAGAAGAATAAAAATACTGTACAGGACGCATTAGATAAAGGTATGGCTTCTTTTGATGATGCTGTATCGGTTGGGGACAAAGCCGCCGAGGCAAAGGCATTAAATGAATTAGGCCTTATTTATTTGATCCGGGCACATGATTTTGAAGCGGCGATAGGATACTTCATTAGCGCACTCGGGCTTGAGGATACATTGGATTTGAAAGAAGGCCAGATCTTTACCTATCTCGCAATGGCGCACATGTCTGCCGTCGCAGGTGAATATGATAAGTGCGGTGAACTATTGCAGACAGCTTGGGATATTAATACAAAACTGAACAATACTGATGTACGTGTCCTGATCTTGAACGAGATGGGCAAAATAAATGCAGCCAAAGGGCGCGCTGATGAAGCGTTTGAAAACTATGGCGAAGTGCTGGCTTACAAAGATGAGATCAACAATCCTAAAGTCGAGGCACTTGCGCTTTTTAACATGGCCCACCTCTATACTGTTCAGGGAAAATATGAAGAAGCACTTACGCACCACAAGCATGCATTGTCAATCCGAAGGTCGATTAAGGATAGGAAAGAAGAAGCTGTGTCTTTGAATGACATCGGAGAGCTTTACCGCTTAATGAAGAACGATGAAAAGTCGTTTGCCAATCATAAGGTTGCCCTTGAGATTCGGCAGGCTTTGAAAGATAAAAGAGGAGAGGCGGAATCCTATAATAATATCGGCGCATTGTACTATAAACAGAAGAAAATTGAACGTGCTGCGAACAATCTCCAACTGGGGTTACAGGCCGGGTTGGAATCCAATGATCAAAAAGAAATTAGAAAAAGTTACGAATACCTGGGTGCGTGCTATGAGGCGGCAGGCGATTACAAGAAGGCGCTGGAATATAAGAACCATTTTTTTGATATCAATGATATGATGCAAAGGGAACTGAATGCGCAACAGTTGTTGGACAAGCAGAGTAGTTATGTTATCAGTAAGAGTGCCATAAAAATACAAAAGCTTGAAGAAGCCCGGAGAGAACGGGAGGCGGAACTCATCAATCAGAAGCGGTTCAGAAATTTCCTTTTTGTACTGATGGCATTAGGTCTGGTTATCGTTGGACTTATTTTCTATCTCTACATACTCCAGCAAAGATCGAATAAAGTCCTGAAAGCCGCACACGAAAAAGTAAACCAGCAAAACCTTGAATTGCAGGAACTCAACGCTACCAAAGACAAATTTTTCTCCATTATAAGTCACGATTTAAAAGGGCCTTTGAACTCGCTTTCCTCTTTCTCCAACCTGTTGATAAATCATACCGAGAGTCTGAGCATGGAAGAAATCCAGATGTTGGCCAGGGATTTTGACAAATCATTGAAGAACTTGTTTGCACTCCTGGAGAATTTGCTGGAGTGGTCCAGGTCGCAGACGGGCAATATAGAGTTCTCGCCCGAACCTTTCGACCTGGGTGCGGTACTGGAAGAAAACAAATCACTTTTGAAGGCACAGGCTGAAAATAAGCGCATCAATATTGTGAATGAAAATGCGGAAGAACTGGTTGTTCAGGCGCATAAGAATTCAGTGAGCACGGTTGTTCGTAACCTGATTTCGAATGCGATTAAGTTCACGCCGGAGGACGGAATGATTACACTTAACCTTAGGCGGAACGGGGCAGATGCATTGTTCTCCGTTACGGATACGGGTGTAGGGATGAGCGAGGATGTGCTCAACAAGCTTTTTCGGATTGACGCCAAACTTTCCACCAAAGGCACGGCCAATGAAAAAGGAACCGGCCTTGGACTGATTTTGTGCAAAGAATTTATAGAGAAAAATGGTGGCCGGATCTGGGTAAAAAGTAAGGAAGGTGAAGGTTCGGTTTTTTATTTTTTACTTCCGCTCACAGCGCCGGTGTAATGGCGGCATCTCATTATGTCAATAAAAGCAAAAGCAGCGATCACAAATGGAATAGGAGCCTTTTCGATTCAGGAAGTCCTGGTAGGAAATCCGGCTAAAGATGAAGTACTCATAGCGATAAAGGCCTCGGGCATTTGTCATACAGATTATGACTCAATGAAATGGGGCAAACCACTCATTCTCGGGCATGAAGGAGCGGGCGTCGTGATAGAAGCAGGAAATGATGTTGACGGTCTTGCGGCTGGTGATCATGTGCTGTTAAACTGGGCAATGCCCTGTGGTCATTGTTTTCAATGCGAGCAGGGAAATCACAGTATTTGTGAGAACTTTTCGCCTGTTACCGGGGCAAAAGGTTTGCATGGTGTCTCAGCAGGTCACCCGGAATTTACCAGTACAACTTTTCAGGGCAAGGGCATTGAGCGATCTTTTAATCTGGGAACACTTTCATCACTTACCATTGTTCGCAAAGAGGCTGTTATTAAAATGCCGATGGACATTCCTTTTCCCTCAGCGTGTATCATGGGCTGTGGTGTTATGACGGGCTACGGTTCGGCCACTAACGTTGCGAAAGTATCACGCGGAAGTTCCGTGGCCGTTTTGGGTGCGGGTGGTGTTGGACTGAATGTGATCCAGGGATGCCGTATTGCGGGCGCCGATAAAATTATTGCGCTTGATGTGAGTGTTACAAGGTTAGCATTGAGCAAGCAATTCGGTGCCACGGATGTGATCCTGGTAGGCCAGGAACCTGGTGGAATGGACAAGGCTTTTAATGATGTTAAAGAACTAACCCACGGCCGTGGAGCAGACTTCGCTTTTGAATGTACAGGAAGGCCAGCACTGGGAGCGGCGCCGTTGGCATTGGTGCGGAATGCGGGCATGGCTGTCCAGGTGAGTGGTATTGAAGAAGAAATCACCATTGATATGAATCTTTTTGAATGGGACAAAATTTACCTGAATCCCCTGTACGGTAAGTGCAATCCAATGGTAGATTTCCCAATTCTTTTCAATCTGTATAAGCAAGGTGATTTGCTGCTGGATGAGTTGGTGAGCAAGACTTATGGCTTGGAGGATTTGGGCAGTGTATTTGATGATATGTTAAAGGGTAACATTGCTAAAGGTGTAATCCTGTTCTAAAGTATGGCCAAAAAATTCAGAACCATTGAAATTTCAAACCCGGCTTTTGCACCCGAGAACCTGAAATATGTTACCGTCAAAAGCAGCCACCTGAAAGGGAGAGGTGATTGTACTTTTTTTATTCCACCCCGGATCAACCGCATAACTGGCAATGTGCCGGTTGTGATCCTGCTTCACGGGGTCTACGGCAGTCATTGGGCATGGACCTATAATATCAATGTGCACAAGATTGCCCTGACATTGATTGAAAAGAAAAAAATTGGGCCTATGGTGTTGGTCATGCCGTCGGACGGGCTGATGGGCGATGGCAGTGGTTATTTCAAACATCACGAAAGAGACTACGAAAAATGGATTGTTGGGGATGTAATACAGATGATCGACGAAGTGCTTCCTCATTCAGGCAAGAAACTGAATCTCTTTATCGGTGGCCTTTCCATGGGTGGCTACGGTGCGTTGCGTTTAATGGCAAAATTTCCTTCTCTTTTCAGTGGCGCTTCGGGTTTATCCAGCATTACCCGCCTGAAAGATTTTTTGCCGTTTCTTTCGCGGGAAGAACAAAGGTATTTCAGAAAAGAATTTGAGGCAGAGGAGCTCATCGGCTATCTGAGAAAGAATAGAAAAAGACTTCCGCCTTTCCGGTTTGATTGTGGCCGGGATGATAAGTTGTTCAAGGCAAACGTAAAACTGCACAGACAATTAGAGAAAGAAGGAATTCCGCACGTTTTTGAGGAACGAGCGGGTGATCATTCCAATGTGTATTGGAATAAGAATATCAGCAGGACACTTATTTACTTTGATGCCTTGGCAAAGGGTAAGGCACAATGAATGAGCCAAGTAAGTTAAATAGAAAAGATGACCAGGGGTGACTATGGCATTACGGAATCCTGATGGTACCATTTCCTTTTATGAGCCATTTATACGATGTCATTTCCCGCAGCGCCATCGGTCCACGGGCGTGTAGCTTTTGTGTGCTGATACCGATCTCAGCACCTAGCCCAAATTGCGCTCCATCCGTGAAGGCTGTGGAAGCATTGGCATACACGGCTGCCGCGTCAACGGTAGTGAGGAAATGTGTGATGGTATTTTCATCGTCTGCTATAATTACCTCACTATGCTTCGAACCATATCGGAAAATATGATCCAGGGCCTCCGCTATATTTGATACCGTTTTGATGCTCATTTTATAATCCAGAAACTCAGTGCCGAAATGCGTTTCCTGCGCTTTGCTTAGTAATGATGCGGGATACGTCTTGTCCAATGCTGAAAATGCTTTCTCATCCGCATAGAGCTGTACATTTTTGTCTGCCAGTGGGGTTGTTAATGCAGGTAAATCAGCTAGCCGCGATTCATGCACGATTAGACAATCCAGGGCATTGCATACGCTTACTCTACGGGTTTTTGAATTGAACACGATAGCCGTGCCTTTTTGAATGTCGCCGGTGCTGTCAAAATAGGCATGGACTATTCCTGCACCCGTTTCGATCACGGGTACCTTTGAATTGTCGCGTACATAGTCAATGAGCTGTTGGCTTCCTCTGGGAATAATCACATCAACAAACCCAACAGCATGAAGAAGTTCCTCTGTTGCGGATCGATCGGAGGGGAGTAAAGTGACGATGTCCGGATTCTCATGTTGTTCGGTCAATGTATCCTTAATCAAGGACACAATCTGCTTGTTCGAGTGTTCTGCGTCTCTACCACCTTTCAAAATGCATGCGTTCCCGGATTTCAAACACAGCGCAAAAACATCAAAGGTTACATTGGGTCGGGCTTCATAGATGATTCCAATTACCCCCAGGGGTACCGTAATTTTCTCAAGTAGCAAACCATTTTCGAGTTCTTTTCTTTCTAACCTGATACCCAGGGGCGAAGGTAGCCTGGATACATTTTCAATGTCACCGGCGATGTTACGAATCCGTTGCTCAGTAAGTTTCAGCCGGTCATATTTCGGATCGTTTGCAGGCATGCGATCCAGATCTTTCTGGTTAGCTTCCAGAATAGCCGCTATGCTTTCGGTTGTCTTCGCCGCAAGCGCCAGGAGGATTTGATTTATTTTATTTTCTGACAGCATCCCCAACTTCCGGCTTGCATCCTGCACCTGCTTGAATATATTCTCAGACATTTGTTTTCGCATTAAACTGAAACTAGTGCAAATATAAATGATCGTAATGGATGATCGGTTTCTGGTTCTTTAGTCCAATGACTTCTTTTGCTTTTTTGAAACCATAACGGGCGAGACCCAACCCGATTTCGTGATCTTTTTCATCAATTATTCTAACAATATCTCCTTTCTTAAACTTACCGACGATACGAATAATACCTATTGGCAACAGGCTCTTGGCTTTGTCTGAAAGTAAGATTTCTTTTGCCCCTTTATTGATTACAACCTTCCCCTTAGGTTCTTCATAAGCATGCGCCATGTATTTTTTAAAGTTTGACGCTAACTTTTTGGCCGGGAACCTTGTGCCGATTTCTTCCCCACTTAAAATGCGGATCACAATATTTTCGGTACGCCCATTACCGATATGAACCGGAATGCCCATTCCTGCAATTTTCGCAGATGTTTGAACCTTCGTCAAGATACCCCCTCGTCCAAAGCCAGACTTTTTGACTGAAGCTATTTCAGTTAAATTGATCAGGGCAGGATCCCATGTATGCATCAGCCTTGTCCCGGGCTCCGCTGGATCACCATCGTATACACCGTCAACGTTGGTCAGGATTATCAGCATATCTGTGTTCATCATAGCGCTAACCAGCCCGGCGAGTTCGTCATTGTCAGTGAACATGAGTTCTGTCACTGAGATTACGTCATTTTCGTTGATAACTGGGACTATTTGATTGTTCAACAATCCGGTTAAGCAGTTTTTCATGTTGAGGTAATGGTTACGGCTTTTGAAGTCCTCTTTTGTGACCAATACCTGGGAACAGATAATACCCTGTCTTTCAAAAATTTCTTTGTACATGGATATCAGTTTTACCTGGCCAATTGAAGAAAGTACCTGCCGTTGCACGACGGTATCTGTCTTTTTCTGGAATTGATAGATGCTCCTGCCTGCTGCGACCGCGCCGGATGTAATAACCAGCACCTGGTGTCCTGAATCCCGAAGCGTTTTGATCTGGCTGGAAATGCTGACGATAACCTGCTCATCCGGAAAACCCTGGCTATTGGTGATCACATTGGAACCAATTTTTATGGTGATTGCTAATTTCTTGGAAGCACTCATGATTAATCAAATTTGTACGCAAAGATGCATCGGGAAAACGAATACTCGAGGCCGACTTAGTCCTTGAAAAAAAATCATCCAATAATAACGTTTTAAAAAGAAGCTTGCATATGGGTTTAATGTTAGCAGGCAAACGCACTGACTGATTGGTGATAAGGGGTACAGCTTTGCTGATCGTCCTTGTTTCAACGCAATTCACCATCCGTATAAGACTTACAATGCTTCATAAAATGGGGGAGACAAAACTGCCTGATTTAGGCAATTGAAGTTTATATTTTTCCTATCTTGTGCTAATAAACAATTATCCTAAAAAAATGGCGCAATACAACTTACAAATTAATGGCCGGAGCTATGAGGCCGATGTAGAGGCAGATACACCACTGTTGTGGGTACTGCGCGATAATCTGGGTTTGGTTGGAACCAAATTTGGTTGTGGCATTGCACAATGCGGAGCATGTACTGTCCATTTGAATGGCAACGCAGTACGCTCCTGTACACTACCGGTTTCAGCAATTGGAACGAACAAAATTACCACGATTGAAGGCCTTGCTCCAAATGGGGATCATCCCGTGCAAGAAGCCTGGGATGAAGTGGATGTTCCGCAATGCGGATATTGTCAGGCTGGTCAAATTATGTCGGCAGCGGCACTATTGAATAAAAACCCTAAGCCCACCGCAGCGCAAATTGACAATGCGATGAACGGTAATATATGCCGTTGTGGTACCTACCATCGTGTGCGTGAAGCTATTGTACTTGCATCTACAAAAATGAAATAAATAACCATGTCAATTATATTAAAAACAACAAGACGCGATTTTATGAAGCTTGCAGCGACGGCCACTGGAGGTCTCGTGCTTGGTTTTCACTGGATGGATTCCGCGGCTGCCGATATTGGGGTTGTAGATGAAGCCGCTATTGCCGCTGGCAGTATTGATTTCAACAGCTACTTGTCGATTGCTACGGATGGTGTGATCACGATCTATTCTCCAAATCCGGAGTTAGGTCAGAATATTAAGACTTCTTTCCCTATGGTCGTCGCCGAAGAACTTGATGCAGACTGGTCTGCGGTAAAAGTAGTGCAGGCGGCACTGGATGCAAAAAAATACGACAGACAGCTTACTGGTGGGAGTGGTGCTGTTCCGCATTCCTGGATGCGGTTGCGCAAAGCCGGAGCTACAGCCCGTTATTTGTTGGTGGAGGCCGCAGCGAAACGCTGGAATGTTTCGGCGGAATCGCTAACGACTGAAAATAGTGTCGTAATGCATGCACAGAGTGGACGTAAAGCAACTTATGGGGAACTTGCAACGGAAGCCTCAAAAGTGCTTGTTCCGGATGAAGTAAAACTTAAGGATATAAAAGATTTTAAGCTTATCGGTACGGCTGTACGCAATGTTGATAACCCTGAAATGATTACGGGCAAACCACTGTATGGTCTGGACTTTTACCGCGAAGGCATGTTGTATGCCATGATTCAGCGGCCGGAATCGTTTGGAAAGAAAATTAAATCAGTGGACAGTGCTGCAGCCAAGGCGATGCCGGGCATAGTAGATGTGGTTACTTTCAAAAACAACGTTGCAGTGGTGGGTAAATCTACCTGGCAGGTAAACAAAGCACGTAGATTACTTAAAATAGAGTACGAAGCGGATGATGCAATAGAAAATACGGCTGACCATGATCGGTTATTTAAAGAGTTACTTGATAGCAAAGAAGCTACTGTTAGGCGCAAGGATGGTGATGTTGACGCAGCATTTAAGGGCGCGGCAAAAGTAATAACCCGCGAGTACCAGTGTCCGTTTTTATCCCATGCCCCGTTGGAGCCTATGAACTTCTTTGCGCACGTGCGGTCAGATGGAGTTGAATTGGTAGGGCCGACACAAACTCCCGAAAGAGCAAGAAATGCTACGGCGCAACTTCTGGGTATTTCACCCTATCAGATAACATTGGACATAACACGACTAGGCGGTGGTTTTGGAAGAAGACTTCAAACTGACTATGTCCTTGAGGCAGCAGAATTATCCAGCATTATAAAAGCCCCAGTAAAAGTTATTTGGACCCGGGAAGATGATATGACGGGGGGTAGCTATCGTCCTGCGGTACGATACAGGTTTGCGGCCGCTTTGGATGCGGGCGGAAAGTTGGTTGGGTATAAGCTTCGTGGAGTAGGAATCAACGTGGGAAATAGTACGCGGGAGGATAACTTTCCTTCTGGTGCCGTTGATAATCTGCTGATCGATTCAGTTGAGCACAAATCGCCCATTACTACCGGTGCATGGCGTGCGCCCATAACCAACTTCCTGGCATTTGCTGAGCAGGCCTTTCTTGATGAAGTTGCTTTGGCTGCAAAACAGGATCCGGTTAAGTTCCGCCTTGCGTTGCTTGAAAAAGCCAGGCAGACTCCGGTTGGTGAGATCAAATATGATATTGACCGTATGAAGGGCGTTATAAACCTGGCCGTTGAGAAATCAGGCTGGGGAACTAAGAAAAATGTATCGCACGGCTTCAGCGTATACTTTTCCCACCGGTCTTACGTGGCCCAGGTTGCGGAGGTAACGATGAATAAAGGAAAACCGCTGCTGCAAAAGATGTATGTGGCAGCCGACTGCGGTATAGTGATCAATCTAAGCGGTGCCTATCAGCAAGTAAAGGGTGGTGTTGTTGACGGTTTCGGGCATGCCATGTACAGTCAATTGACATTTAAGGATGGAGCTTCGGAACAAAAGAACTTCAATTCGTATCGTTTGATCCGAATGAAAGAAGCTCCCGATGTTGACGTTCACTTCGTCAATAACGGCATTGATCCGACAGGCCTCGGAGAACCTGCTCTTCCCCCTACAGGCGGTGCCGTTGCCAATGCATTTTTCAAGGCCACAGGCAAACGGCTTTACAATCAACCTTTCGCCAATCAAGAGGAAATGAAAGGTGTTAGCTTAGGGCAGAGGTTGTAAATCGTAATTGCGCTCGTAATTGCTCAAGGGAATTGAATGTATTTCAATTCCCTTTTTTTTAGATCATGACAGGAGCATGAGGTAAATAATGGTCATTGCGGTAAGCAAAGTAGATGCAGACAGTACAATCCATCCCGCGATTCTGTTGCGTTCAGTCTTATACCATAAGTAGAGACCAGACAGGGCAAACACGATCATTGAGGAAGCCGAAAGATCGTAGACAAAGGCCCAAACATAATAGTTCAATCCGCCCTGATAACCATGAAGACGGTGAAACTGGTGCAGCGTTGTATAGATATTCCCCTTTTTTGTGGTGATGAATACGGAGTCCACGGGATAAGGAATTTTCACTTCCGTAACAGTGCCCGGATGCAAGAAATTTACAACTGCTTGTTGCGGCTCCATACGGACTGTGTACTGACCACGAATATGATATTCCTTTCGCAACCAATGGATTAACGAATCCGGATGCATTTGAACGCTGGAAATAGCTTCACTAATTCTTACTTCCCGAATATTTTCTCGCTTAAAATCCGATTCGAAAATCATAATGAATCCGGTTACAAAGTACATCAGGATAAATGCAGCCAGAAAAAATGAGGAATAGAGGTGCAGCTTTCTGACAATAGTGTACATGCGTTATCCTTTTGTGTACAATTGAAGCATCCAAAGAACTGCAATAGTCAGGCTAATCAGTAAAGTGTAGAGGTCTGACTTTCGATTTTGGTTGCCGGTGAACCAAACGTAGATTCCTGTTAAAACTGAAAGTACTATTACTGCCACGGTAACCCTGGTGTACCATTCCCAGGCGTGCATGATTGGTGCCCTTGGAACAGCCCCGGATCCATGGAGCGAGTTGAATACGCGCCAAAAACCTTTTGGCGTCTCCGCAATGTGCACAACATGATTTGCTGCCGAATAGTCAATTACGTATCGCTTCGCAGGTTGTTCAAGGGCAAAGTGAAATGCTCCTGACGAATCGTGTCGGGTCTCCCAGGGCAGCGGCCACCCTATCAGGGCCAACGAGTCACGGATGGTCTCAGATAAAACAAGATCCGTTGCGTTGCTACCACTAAGCTGAAGCTTACGCGTCCAAAATACCGGATCTCCGGTCTTTTACATAAAGGAAAAGTGGTGATTAAAATGCAACGAACTAACGCCTAAAATAAGCAGATACCAGAAGCATGCAAGTCCTCCATAGAAGTGGATTTTTAGCAGCAACCGTCGTATCATCATTTTTTATTGTAATATTATGAATATTCGCATTGTTTTGTAAGCTGCAATATCTCGTGATTTTAACAACCTTGATTTCTTCCTGCGTATGCATAATAAAATGATGGGGCCAGACGCAGTTTTTGCTATCATCCTGCATTTATCTTTTTATATTTGATGCGATTTATTTTTCTATAAAACCTGGTATTACCTATGCTGAGTGAAGATGCCGAAGAAAAAATCCTCTCTATCGATATTGGTGGGTCTCGTATTAAGGCGATTCTTTTGGATAAGGATGGTGAAATCCTGAAAGAATATACACGCCTGGACACGCCCACGCCGGCAAATCCGGAGCGGGTAATGTGGACCATTGCCGAACTTACGAAAAATTTTGAAGGCTACACACGGGTTTCTGTGGGGTTTCCAGGTTATGTAAAAAAGGGAATAGTATTCACGGCACCAAACCTGGGTACAGAGCAATGGAAAGGTGTTGACCTGGGCAAACGCTTGACAGAATTGTTAATTCACCCGGTTCGGATTGTCAACGATGCCGACTTACAAGGATTGGGCATTGCATGTGGAAACGGACTTGAAATGGTGATTACCCTGGGTACAGGATTTGGTACCTCTCTCCTGATTGATGGAATATTATTGCCCCATCTGGAGCTGGCACATCATCCCTGGTCGAAGCACAAAGAATATGATGATTACATCGGCAATCGTGGATACCTGGATGTAGGACAGGAGAAGTGGAACAAACGGCTTAGAAAAGTGATCGCTGTATTAAAGACTGTCTTCAATTACGATTACTTGTACATTAGCGGAGGTAACGCAAAGAAAATTGATTTTGCCCTTGATGATAATATTACTATCGCCACAAACCTGGATGGTATTCGCGGAGGTGCCAAACTATGGCAAAAACAGCATTACAATGTCTAGGCCTTAGCTCTTGTCTTCCCTGCATAAAATGCATGGAGATATACGTGATCGCCTGCAAAAACCTATGGATCATTATGCTGTCTTCCTAATCATGGTACGTTCAAATCCTTTAAGTGAAATTGTATTGTTATTGCAGCGTCTGTCAACCTTCTTTGTATTTATCGCTATGGAATTTAATGTTATGCGCAGGTATGAACTTCTGGCAATATGAAAGATAATCAACATTGGATGTTCAGAATGAATATTTGTGATAGGGAATTAAAGTTTCGCTTCCCATGAGTGGTTCTATATTGGATGTGGTCGTTGTTGGCGGCGGATATTCTGGCTTGTGTGCCAGCTACTACTTGAAACATTTTGGGCTTGATCATATTGTTTTTGAGCGTGGAAAAATAGGTCAATCATGGGAGTCACAGCGATGGGACTCTTTCACAATGACCACATCCAACCGGCTGAATGCGATGCCCGGATCAAACTATTCGGTCGGCAACCCCGAAGGATTTTCCCTGGCTGATGAGTTCATCACATCCCTGAAACTGTATGCAGCCAAGCATCAATTGCCTGTTTCAGAGAATTCCGATGTTGTACGCATTGAAAAAGAAGATCCGTCTCCCTATTTCAATGTTACCGTCTTGCATGAAAATGAGGAACGGAAGTATTTCTGCTGGCGGATTCTGGTAGCTTCCGGAACGTTCAGCGAGATGAAGATGCCTTCCTTTGCCAATCTTGTTTTGCCCCACGTTGAACAGTTGCATGCAAGTGCATACCGAAATCCATCGCAACTGCAAAGTGGAGCCGTTTTGGTGGTGGGTAGTGGGCAATCCGGATGCCAGATTACCGAGGAACTTATGGAGTACGAGCGTAAAGTCTACCTCTCTACGAGCCCGGTTCCCCGCATCCCGAGAAGGTACCGCGGAAAAGATATTATGGATTGGCTTATCGAAAGCAAATATTTTGACATCAAAGTAGCTGAGGCTGCCGATGCTGCGACGATATCTGGAAAGGAGCCAATTCTTTCCGGTGTCGGAGAAGGCGGACATACGATTAGTCTGCAAGCCCTTGCGCGTAATGGTGCTGTGTTGTTGGGCAGCATGGAAGGTGCAGATGGTTCAAGCACCTTCTTCAGCGATAATCTATCTGATCATATTAGATTCGCTGATGAATTTTCTAATAAAGCAAAAAGTTTCATCGAAAGGTATATTGCACAAAAGAGAATAGTAGCGCCAATCCATGAAGAGGATAACGCGGATTTTGCAGGGCTAACACTGCCATTTGATACGCCCATTAAATCCCTTGATTTGGAGAAACACAATGTCAATACGATAATATGGGCTACAGGTTTTAGAGAGAAATTGGATTACATCAAGTTCCCAACATTGGATGCAGAAGGTCGGCCCAGGCACCAAAATGGAATCGGTGCTGTGGAAGGCTTCTATTTCCTCGGCTTCCCATGGTTGCGTACCCGAAAGTCCAGCTATCTGTTTGGAATAAAAGATGATGCCGGATTTATCTGCAATGAAATCTACACTACCATTCGGTGACTTAATTTGTGGTCATGGCTTGATGCCGGCGTATGATTCGATTTTCTTCTGAAAATTTGATTAACTTTAGAATAGCGATTCTACCTTTCAATGCTATTTAGACGTGCAAGTTTATATCTCCTTTTAATACTTGTTCCATGGAAATCTTTTTCCATGGACTCACTTAGCTATGAGAATCAAATACGGCCCCTCATGGCTAAAAAATGTTTTGAGTGTCACAATACAGGCAATACAAAGGGCGGTGTTAATCTGGACAACTATAAGGAGATTGGCAGGGTAATCCAGGATGGAAAATTTTGGCTTAAAGTTCTTGATCAGATTAGAACCAGATCCATGCCGCCGAAAGGTGAGCCTGCACTTTCGGAAAATGATTACCATCAACTGGTGGATGGAATCAACAGCATTTTACAGAGCTCGCTCAGGCAAAAAAGTCCGGGGCACGTGGTCATACGACGGCTCAGTCATTCAGAGTATCATTTTACAATTCAGGATCTCCTGCAAGTTGATTTTGACGCAAGGAATTATTTTCCATCGGATGGATCAGGAGGAGGTGGTTTTGATAACCAGGCTAAAGCCTTGTTTTTTACGCCGCTAAAATTGGAACGCTACTATGACGCAGCCGACTTGATTGTAACACAGGCTTACAATGATGCCGACAAATGGGCGAGGGTTGTTCCAATTGTATATAAGCAAAATTGGTGGCAGCGATTTCGCAACTGGGTTAAGTCTTTATTCAGCGATGAATATGAAGAAGTTAACGCGCCTGAACTTGCTGCTGAAAAAGTTATCTTTCCTTTTGCAGCCAGGGCCTTTCGAAGATTCCTTAAAGAAGATGAAAAGTCGAAACTGATCCAGATGTTTCGGAAAGTATATGATCAAAAAGATTCACTGGAAGATCCAATGCGATTCAATGAGAGCATTGCGCAAACGTTTAAGTCCGTGCTGATTTCTCCCAATTTCTTATATCGCGCGGAAGAAGAGCCCGAGAAGACAGGATCCTACGCACTTGGCAATTTCGAAGTGGCAACAAGGCTCTCTTATTTTCTATGGTCAAGCATGCCCGACCAGGAACTTTTTAACTTAGCATATCTGGGTATGCTGGAAGATACGGTCGTATTGGAAAATCAAGTGAGACGAATGCTGGCGGATCCCAAAGCGAAACGTTTTGCTGAGAATTTTTCTGTGCAGTGGCTGGGAATATCAAAATTGCTGGACAACGAACCCATGGTTGATCCGGTCAAATATCCAGGATTTGACATGCCTGTTCGCAACGCGCTCTACCGCGAAACAGTAGAGTATTTTTATTATGTACTGACGAAAAGTAAGAATATGCTGGAATTGAT